>DVOE01000010.1 GCA_018713795.1 Candidatus Limadaptatus stercoripullorum | reverse complement strand
GAGGAATTCGGCGCTCGCGCACTATGCCCGTGTCTACTTAGTGTTTCGTCGGCGCTCGGCACTCAAAGAGCGCGCCGCGACTTTCAAGCGGCGGCTTCGCCGCCTGTGAAAGTTTGGCTGAGCGGCGCGTTATTCCGTCTTCGAAAAATTGTAGTGCGGATATCGGGACGCTCCGAAAGGGCGCCCGTCGGGTCTAAGAACGCTTCGAATAAGGGAGCGCGGGGTTGCTCCCCTTCCCATAAATAGAAACGGGTAAAACCGCGATATTTGGATGAAGGGCGCGAAAAGCGCCTGCTGACGGACAGGAGCATACTTCTCGTATGTGACTGCTCGGCAGCAGGCGCTTGACAAAGCCATTCGCGAAATAGCGCAGGGGTACTCCCCTTCCCATAAATAGAAACGAGTAAAACGCCGATATTTCGATGAGATGCGCGAAAGCCCCGCCTCAACGGGCGCGCGGTGTACTTGTCGTACATAAGCGGTCGGTGAGGCGGGGCTGACAAAGCAGATCGCGAAATAGCGGCGTTTTACTGCATGGTCTCTTGCTTCACCTTCTTATCCACCACATGCCTTTTCTCGAGTTCCCGGAGGATATCGGTGGGGGTGATGCCCATCTCGACCATGAGGACGAGGAGGTGGTAGGTGAGATCGGCGATCTCGAAGACGGTCTCCTCTTTTGAACCGCCTTTGCCGCCGATGATGACTTCGGTGCTCTCTTCGCCGACCTTTTTCAGGATCTTGTCGATACCCTTTTCGAAGAGGTAGGTGGTGTAGGAGCCGGGCTGCGGAGAGGTCTTTCTGCCCGCGATCAGATCGTAGAGTTCGCCGACGGAGAACTCGCGGAGGGTGTCGGACTTCCAGAGGGTGTCGTTGAAGCAGCTGTCGGTGCCGAGATGGCAGGCGGGACCGTCTTTGACGACTTCGACGACGAGAGCGTCGCGGTCGCAGTCGGCGGTGACGGAAACTATGTGCTGATAGTTGCCGCTGGTCTCGCCCTTGAGCCAGAGCTCGCGGCGGGAGCGGCTGTAAAAACAGGTGAGCCCCTTTTGCATACTGACGGCGAGGCTCTCGCGGTTCATGTAGGCGAGGGTGAGCACCTTCTTGGAGTAGTGATCCACCACCACGGCGGGGATGAGCCCGTTTGCGTCGAATTTGAGGTCGTCTACAGAAATCATGGTTTATTCTCCGTTATTAAGTCTTGAACGCTTTGTTTTGTCGTTTCTCCGTCACAGTCTGACGGGGATGCCCGCCTCTTTCAGGCGGAGTTTGAGGTCTTTTATGTCCACCTCGCGGAAGTGGAAAATGCTGGCGGCGAGCCCCGCGTCCACGCCGGGCACGGAGGCAAAAAGTTTCACGAAATCTTCCGCGCAGCCCGCTCCGCCCGAGGCGATGACGGGGACGGAGACGGCGGCGCAGACATCGGACAGCATCTCGAGATCGAAGCCGTCCTTCACGCCGTCGGTGTCTATGCTGTTGAGCACTATCTCGCCCGCGCCCTCCTCCTGACCGCGGCGCGCCCACTCTACGGCGTCGAGGTCGGTGGGCACCCTGCCGCCTTTGGAATAGACGCGGTAGACGCCGCCTTCGCGTTTGGCGTCGATGGAGAGCACGACACATTGGTCGCCGTACTTTTTCGCCGCTCGCCCGACCAGTCCGGGATCGGCGATGGCGCCCGAATTGACGCTGACTTTGTCCGCGCCGCATTTGAGCACGCGATCGAAGTCCTCGAGTGTGTTTATGCCTCCTCCGACGGTCAGCGGAATGAACACCTGCGACGCCACTTCGGTGAGGCTGTCTGCGAACAGCTTGCGCCCGGCGGCGGAAGCGGCTATGTCGTAAAACACCAGCTCATCCGCGCCGGAATCGTTGTAGTAGCGGGCAAGATCGACGGGCGAGGACACATCCCTGAGCCCTTCGAAGTTCACGCCTTTGACCACTCTGCCGTCCCTGACATCCAGGCAGGGGATTATGCGTTTTGCGAGCATGAGGCCTCCTTTGCCGCGGCGAGCGCGTCTTTCAGCGGCAACACGCCTTCGTACATGGCTTTGCCGAGAATGGCGCCGTAGACGCCCGCTTCCGCGAGCTGCGCGATCTCCTCTCTTTTAGTCAGCCCGCCGGACGCGACGATCCTGAGCCCGTGGGTCTTCGCGAGCCTGCGGTAGGCAGGGATGTTCATGCCCGAGAGCATACCGTCGCGGGAGATGTCGGTGTAGACGATCGCGCCCACGCCCGCGTCCCCGAGCCGCATACAAAAGTCATAGGCGTCGAGGTCGGTCAGCGTCTTCCAGCCGCGCACGGCGACTTTGCCGTCTCTGGCGTCCACGCCGACGGCTATTCTGTCCCCGTACGCCCTTATGCATTCCTCGGCGAACGCGGGATCTTCCGCCGCCACGGTGCCGAGTATGACGCGGGAAGCGCCCGCTGCGAGGTACATCTCTATCGAGTCGCGGCTGCGTATGCCGCCGCCTATCTCCGTCTCCATGCCGAGCGCCGCTATCTCGGCAACGACGGGGGCGTTCTCGGGTCTCCCCGTAAGAGCGCCGTCGAGATCGACGACATGCACGGCTCCCGCTCCGTCCGCGAGGAAGGAGCGCGCGGCTAAAACGGGATCGCCGTAAACGGTCATGCGCGAATAGTCGCCTTCGCGCAGTCTGACCGCTCTGCCCTCTCTTATGTCCACGGCGGGGAATATCTTCATGCTCCCGCCTCCCCGCCCGCGCAGAGCTCCGCGAACGCACGCAGCATCCCGAGCCCCACCGAACCGCTCTTTTCGGGGTGGAACTGCGCCCCGAATATGTTCCCGCGCGCGACAAGCCCCGGCACGGTCACGCCGTAGTCGCTCACCGCGACCAGACTGTCCTCGCAGCCGGCGGCGTGGTAGGAATGGACATAATAGACATAGTCCCCTTCCGCCGCGTATTTGAGCAGAGGGCAGGGGCGGAGGAATCTGAGGCTGTTCCAGCCCATGTGCGGGATCTTGTAGCCTTCGGGCAGCCTGAACGGCACAACTTCGCCCGCGAGCAGCCCGAGCCCCTCGTGGACTCCGTACTCGCTGCTGCGCTCGAAGAGCAACTGCATCCCGAGGCATATCCCGAGGAGAGGCACGCCCGCCGCCGCACGCTCTTTGAGCACGGGGACCAGCCCCGTGGCGTCGAGTTTTGCCCTCGCGTCTCCGAACGCGCCGACCCCCGGGAGGATGATCCCCGCCGCGCGCGAGATCTCTCCCGCGTCCGCGGTCACGCGGGCAGGAGCTCCCACCGCTTTAAGCGACGAGGTCAGCGAAAACAGATTGCCGACGCCGTAGTCGACCACCGCTATCATACGAGAGTCCCCTTCGTGCTGGGCAGACTGCCCGCCGCCGCGGGATCGAGCGAACACGCTTCGCCGAGCGCCCGCGCGAACGCCTTGAACACCCCTTCGACGATGTGATGTATGTTGCTGCCCGCGAGCTTGACTATGTGCACGGTCGCCGCCGCCGAACGGCAGAACGCCTCGAAAAATTCGCGCACGAGCTCGGTGTCCAGATCGCCCACCTTGTACTCGTCCGGGAAGTCCACCGAAAAGGAGAGGTGGCTCCTGCCGCTGAGGTCTATGGCGCAGAGGATGAGAGCCTCGTCCATGGGAAGCACGATGTGCCCGTAGCGGCGGATGCCCTTCTTGTCGCCGAGCGCCTTAGCCACCGCCTCGCCGAGGCAGATGCCCGTGTCCTCCACCGAGTGGTGCATATCCACCTCGATATCGCCCTCGCAATCCAGCGTGAGATCAAATCTCGCGTGCCGCGCGAGCTGCTCGAGCATATGATCGAAAAAGCCGCTCCCCGACTTCACACGGTAGCTGCCCGTGCCGTCAAGCGACAGTTCGAGGCGGATGTCCGTCTCGGTGGTCTTTCTCGAAATTTGCGCTTTTCTCATATCTTTGCCTCCTTGCACACATCTCTTGCGGCAGCCAGCAGAGCGTCCGTATCCTCACGGCTGCCGACGGTTATCCTGACATAACCTGACAGCCTGCCGCCGAGATAGCGAACGAGCACTCCCCTCGCCTTCAGTCCCTCATAGATCTTCTCGCCGGACAAGGCGGGATGACGCGCGAGCACGAAATTCGCAGACGAGGGCGACACCGTGAACCCGAGCGCCAGAAGCTCCTCTTTCATCCGCTCGCGCTGCCCTATGACGGCGGTGCGGGTCATGTCGAAATACTCTCCGTCGAGGAGTGCCGCGGCGCCCGCCGCTATCGCCGCTCTGTCCAGAGCGTAAGGGTTGAAACTGTACCTGATCTTCTCGAGGTCTAGGACGATCTCCCGCCCCGAAAAGGCGAGTCCTATCCTTCCGCCCGCAAGTTGCCTCGACTTCGAAAGCGTGGTCACGACGAGCAGATTGTCGAACTCCCCAAGCAGCGAAACGGCGCTCTCTCCGCCGAAGTCGCAGTACGCCTCGTCGATGAGCACGAGCCTGTCTTTATTCGCTGAAAGCAGCTTTCTTATATCCGAAAGCGGCAGATAAACTCCGGTTTGCGCATTCGGATTGGCAAGCAGGATGTTTCTCGGCGAGTCCGCGAGAGCGGGAAGATCCACCTCGAACTCCCCTTTCATCGGGAGCTCGTCGTACGCCGCTCCGAAGAGGGAGCAGAACACCGGATAGAACCCGTAGCCGACGGCGGGGAACGCCGCGCCCCTCTCCGTGAAAAAGGCGAGGACGGCAAAGGCGAGAAGCTCGTCCGAGCCGTTCCCGACCGTGACCATGTCGGGCGTTATCTCTCCGCCGCCGAGGGCGCGCGAGAGTTCGCCGTAGGTCTTAGCCGCCGCCTCTTTCAGGCGCAGGCAGGTGGGATCGGGATAGAGGTTGAGCGCCCCCTTTTCCGCGTCCGCGGCGGCGATCACCGCAGGGGACGGGGGGAAGGGCGACTCGTTGGTGTTGAGCTTGACATACCGCCTGTCGCGGGGCTGCTCACCGGGGGTGTAAGCCTCGAGACCCGAGTAACGCGAGGCGAGGAACCTGCTCATCTCCGCCTCCTTGCCGCCGAACGGGCGTGCCCCGAGAGCCCCTCGCTCTCGGCAAAAGTGACTATATCATCTATTGCGCCGAGGATGCCTTCCGCGCTGTACTCGATGTATTGCGTGCGTTTGAGGAAATCGCAGGCGGAGAGCGGCGAGGAAAAGCGCGCGCTGCCGCCCGTCGGAAGGGTGTGATTTGCGCCGGCGTAGTAATCTCCCGCCGCCTCGGGGGTGTTGTGCCCGAGAAAAACGGAGCCCGCCGAGGTCACCTTGTCAAAGAGATTTCGAGGTTCCGCGACGCAGAGTTCGAGGTGCTCGGGCGCGATGGCGTCGGACACCTCCACCGCTTTTTCTATGCTGTCCGTCACGATGATCTTGCCGCGGTTCATGATGGACTTTTCGGCGATCTCCCTGCGGGGGAGGACTTTGAGCTGCTCGTCTATCTCTTCCGCCACCCGCTCGGCGAGACCGAGATCGTCGGTGACGAGCACGGCGGTCGCGAGGGCGTCGTGTTCCGCCTGCGAGAGCATATCCGCGGCGACGAGCGCGGGATCTGCGGTCTTGTCGGCGATGATGAGTATCTCGCTCGGACCCGCCACCATGTCTATGCCCACCGCGCCGTACACCATGCGTTTTGCGGTGGCGACATAGATATTGCCGGGGCCCGTGATCTTGTCCACGCGCGGTACGCTCTCGGTGCCGTAGGCAAGGGCGGCTATCGCGCCCGCGCCGCCTATGGCGAACACCCTCGTCACGCCCGCGACGGACGCCGCCGCGAGCACCTCGCGGCGTATCCCTCCCTCACGCGAAGGCGGAGTGACCATGATTATCTCGGGCACACCCGCGACAGAGGCGGGGATGGCGTTCATGAGCACGGTGCTGGGATAGCTCGCCGTGCCGCCGGGGACATATATGCCCGCCCGCGCGACGGGGCTTACGCGCTGACCGAGGACGGTGCCGTCGGGTCTCTTGATGCAAAAACCCTTCTCGAGCTGCTTTTCGTGGAACTCGCGGATATTCGCGGCGGCTCTCAGGAGCATGGCGAGATACTCCTCTCCCACCTCCTCTTCCGCGCGGAGAAGCTCCTCCCGAGGGACTTCGAGAGAATCGAGCTCCACGCCGTCGAACTTGCGCGCGTAGTAGCGAAGCGCCTCGTCGCCCTCGCGGCGCACCCGCGCGATTATGTCCGCGACCACGCTCTCGTATTTTCCGAGATCCTGCTCCTGCCTGTCGAGGATATCCTCGGGGAGCGCGCCTCTCACGATCTGTATCATCTTGTCACCTCGCGGAGTTTTTGTGCGATGCCGGTTATCTCCGACTCCTTGAACTTGTAAGCCGCCTTGCCCGCGATGAGCCGCGCGCTTATCGGGAATATCTCCTCTTTGACTTCGAGCTTGTTCTCTTTGAGCGTCGTGCCCGTCTCGACTATATCCACGATGACATCCGACATGCCGAGCAGCGGCGCGAGCTCGATGGAGCCGCTGAGCTTGATTATCTCGATATCCCTGCCCGTCGAAGCGTAATATTCCCTGGCGACGCGGGGGAATTTGGTGGCGACGACCACGGGACGGGACTTATCCTCGCGGTAATCCTCCTTCGCCGCGACGCACATCCTGCACCTGCCTATGCCGAGGTCGAGAAGCTCGTAGACATCGGGACGGGTCTCTTCGAGGATATCCTTGCCGACCACGCCGAGATCCGCCGCCCCGTTTTCGACATAGATGGCGACATCCGACGGTTTGACGAGGAAATATCTCACCCCGCCGCCCGGCGACTCGAACACCAGCTTGCGGCTGTCCCCGAGGCTCTCCTCGGCGGCGACTCCGCAGCTTTCGAGCAATTTATACACCTTGTTCCCCAGTCTCCCCTTGGGGAGGGCTATGCTGACAGTCATTCTTCGCCTCCTTGACAGGGATAGCAGGCGTTGAGTTCTCCGAGCGACAGCGCGAAACCCATCGCCGTGTACCCCTCGCCGCGCTTGGCGAGCAGCCCGTCGTAGCGTCCGCCCGAGAGTATGGCGCGCGGCACGCGCTCCACAAACCCCTGGAACACCACTCCGTTGTAGTAATCGATATCGTTGACCACGCTGAGATCAAGGCGGATGTTGTCCGCATACGGCGTGCGCGCGGCGTTTTTGTAGATCGCCTCGAGCTCCGCCCGCGCAGCTTCGGCAGCCGGCGTCACCGCGAGCGCCCCGAGCCTTGCGAGCGCTTCGGGGAACCGCGTGCTGCCGGATATGAGTTCCGCGAGCCTGCCCGCCGCTTCCGCGCTCATCCCGCCCGCCGCGGCGAGGTCGTGGGTGTTCCTCGAACGCAGGCAGTCCATGACCGCCTTGACGCGCGAAGGCGCCGTCACGCCCGCGCTCTCTATGAGTGCGGACAGCGCGCCCATGTGCGACACCGCGAACACGAACGCGGGATCTATCGCCGCCAGCGACCGCATGGCGAGATCGCATATCTCCACCGTCTCGCCGTCGCCTCTGCCCATATACTCCAGTCCCATCTGATTTATCTCGCGGAAATCGCCGCTCTCACCCGCGGTGCGGTAGACGCTCTCGCGGTAGTAAACTTTGACGGGCTTGTCGTCGTCGAAACGAGCGTTCTTTGCTATGCTCAGCGTGACATCGGGCTTGAGCGCCATAAGCTTGCCGCCGTAGCCCTGAAAAGTCAGGACCTGCCCGCTGCCCAGAAAATTGCGGTTGTCGAGATAGAGGGAGTACTCCTCGAACCGGCGCATACGGTAGAGGGCGTAGCCAGCCGCTTCGTAGATCTCTCTAAGCTCGAGGTAAGTCCTCTCGTCCTTGGGGAGCCGCGCGGTGTCGATCAGCATTTGTCATCCTCCTCGCGCAGCCCGGCGAGCACGCGGCTGTAACCGCCGCTGCCGTGGCGTATGCAACGCGAGACCCGGCTGAGCGTCGCCGAGGAGATGTCCGTCTTCTCGATGATGCTGTTGTAAGTCTCGCCGTCGAGCAGCATCTGCGCGCAGGCGATGCGCTGCTCCATCTTTTCTATCTCGGCGTAGGTGCAGAGATCCTCGAAGAGCGCGCGGCACTCCTCCTCGTCGTCTATCCTCGCCAGCACTTCAAACAATTTCAGCATGTTCCCTCCGGATTATGCGGCTTGCCGCCTGCGGATATTCTACATTGCCCCGCCCCCGCGTGTAAAGCGTTTGGCATAAAATTCTTTAGCGATTTAATGAGATAAAGTGCAGCGCCTCGGAATGTTCTAACACGCGCGCCGCGCGCATAGTATGACCGAGAGGTAGATATGTCTTTCAAGCGGATGACCGTAGTGCTCGGCGGCGGAGGAGCCGCGGGGCTCGTCAAATTGTCCGGCGCGTTCGACGGCACGGGCAAAGTCAAAGGGGAATGCGGCGCGGGCGGCGCGAAGCGCGGCGACATTCTCTATATCTTCGGGGACAATGTCGCGAAAGTGGTGCTTGACGGCGCAAAAACGGCGTTTGAAGTCCGTCTTAGCGCAAAAGGCGACATTGATTGCGCTCTCGTCACGAGCGGCGGCGTCCTTACGGGCGGCACGGGAGAGCGGGTGGACAGACGACGGATAGAAGGAAGAGTGCGCGCGCTCGCGGCGGACGCCGCGCCCAAAACCGAACAGCCCGAAAGGAAGGATCCCGTGCCTTCCCCGCAAGGGCGGGAGACGGTCGCGGAAGAGCCCGAGGAACGGGCTGCGCGGAAAGAAGAGCCTGCCGCCGAGAGGGTGCGTACTGAGGGCGGGAGCGGGGGTCGGGGCGCCTCCTCCGTGCTCGAAGAGGGCGTGGTCTACGACGGCACCAACTTTTATCTCGCCGTCAAGCCGCAGCTGGACGAGATGTTCGTGCGCTACCCCGCCGAAGAGCGGCTGAACGCCATAGTGCCCAACTCGCGTTGGGTGCGCGTGGACGCGGACGAGGGCGACTACTATGTCGTGGGCGTGCTCTACGACCTTTCGACTCCGATATTCATCTGTTACGGGATACCGGGAGTCCCGGGCGCTCCCCCGCCCCGCGAGATCGCGGATGTATGCGTGTGGCTGCCCCTGTCGCGCGAGCGGCAGGAGGAAGGGGGATTCTGGGTGATCTATCAATCCGCGGAAAACGGGAAATGCGTCAGATAGTTCCCGTCGCGCGCAGCGCGCCGAGCAGCTTTATATAGTCCGAAAGCGACAGCGTCTCGCCTCTGACGAGGGGCGGGAAACCGGCGGCGGCGATGGCTTCGTTCGCCTTTTCTCTCGGGACGGAGTAAGCCGCCGCGAGATTGTTGGCGAGCGTCTTGCGGCGCATGGCGAACCCTGCGCGTATTATGCGCCTGAGCGCCGCGGGATCCTCGCCGCAGCTCCTGCCCTCCACTCTGTCTATGCGCACCACCGCGCTGTCCACATTGGGCGCGGGAAGGAACATCCGCCTCCCCACATCGCGGGTGATGCGCGCGTCGCCGAACAGTTTTACGCCGAGGGTGACCGCCGAATATTCGGGAGTGCCGGGACGGGCGACCAGCCTGTCCGCGACCTCTTTTTGCACCATGACCGTTATGCTCGAGACGGGAAGATCGCTCTCCGCGAACCGCATTATCATGGGCGTAGTGACGCAGTAAGGCAGATTGCCCGCCACACGGAAAGAGCCGCCGCCCACGACGGCGGAAAGCTCGGCGTCCGTCATCTTCAGCACATCGCGGAAGACCACCGTGACATTGTCCGCGCCAGCGAGCGTGAGCGAAAGTATGTCCTTCAGGCGCTCGTCCACCTCAAAGGAGATCACTCTATCCGCGGCGTCCGCAAGCGCGCGCGTGAGCGTGCCCGCGCCCGTTCCTATCTCCACCACCGTCTCGCCCGCCGCCGCGCCTGCGTCGGCGGCTATCGCCGAAAGCAGGTTGCCGTCGAATATGAAATTCTGCCCGAGAGCCTTGTCGAACCTGAATCCCGAAGCGCGAAGCAATTCCCTGATGTCGGCTTTTTCCATTTCTTTCCTCCCGCGATGGCGTATATACCGCCTTATACCGCGCAAATTAAGAGCGTACCAAAGACGAAGGTCGGAAGTACAAAAGATGGCAGGCACTCGCCTGCAGATAAAAGCAGGAACGGCTTTGTCCCCTCATTGACGGACCTGCTTTCATCGAAGACGACGGCGCGAGCCGAAAAGAGGGAGCCCACGGGGGCTCCTTCTCAATTTTCGCCTTCCACCATGACCCTGACGCGAAAGCGCGCCCCGACCGACTCCGCGACCTTCCGGCACGCCTCTATCTCTTTTTCACCTATGCAGTCCACCACGCTCATGACGGTGTCGATGCCTTCCGAGACGCAGTCGCGGGCAAAATCCAGCATGGCGTCGAACGCCTTCTTGCCGTACACGCTCCTGCAGATATCGTCGTACTTCTCCGCCGTGGACGCGTTGAGGGAGACATTCACGGTGTCGATGAGCCCCTTGAGCCGACGGGCGGTATGCGCCTCGCCGTTTATGAGATCGGACTGCCCGTTGGTGTTGATGCGCGTCATGACGCCGCGGCTTTTGAGATACGCCGCCACTTCGGTGAGCACGCCGAGCGCGCAGGTGGGCTCGCCGAACCCGCAGAAGACCACCTTGCCCGTCTTGTCGGCTCCCCGCCTCTCGAGCTCGGCTATGACCTCCTCGGCGGTGGGTTCCCTGTCCAGCCAAAGGGGATCGTCGCTCACGCCGTCGCGGAAATTGCGTATGCAGAATACGCAGGCGTTCGAGCAGCGGTTGGTGAGATTTATATACAGGGCGTCCCCGTAACCGTAAACAATGTTTTGCATGGATATTCTCCAAACGGCAAGTTAAATCGTCATTTCATGCGTTTGAACAGCCGTTTTGCGTTTTCTGTGGTGATCTCCTCCACTTCTTCGCGACTGATGCCGAGCACCTCGGCGACCTTGTCCGCGACATACGCCACATACTCCGGGCGGTTGACCCTGCCACGAAACGGCACGGGCGTGAGATAGGGCGCGTCGGTCTCGAGGAGCAGCCTGTCCCGAGGGACGAGAGCGAGCGACTCGGCGCCTTTGTGCGCTCCCTTGAAGGTGAGCGACCCGCCGAAGGCGAAGTAGGCGTCGAACGCCGAGAATTCGCGGACGGACTCCGGCGAGCCCGACCAGCAATGCAACAGCACTCCGTGTCCGAGCAGGGAGGAGTTCTCCTTCAGAACGGCGAGGCAGTCGCCGTAGGCTTCCCTGACATGCAGCGCGGCGGGCAAACCGCACTCGTCCGCCAGCGCGAGCTGACGGGCAAACACTTCCCTCTGCACCTCGCGCGGGCTGAGGTCGTAGTGATAGTCGAGACCTATCTCCCCTATCGCGACCACCTTGGCGTTCTCCGCGGCTATGCGCGCGAACTCCGCACCCGTCTCTTCCGTCCAGGACGAAGCGTCGTGGGGGTGCACTCCGAGCGCGCACCACACGCCTGCGTGCTCGTCCGCAAGCGCTGCGCCCGCGAGCGAGGACTCCCTGTCGTAGCCGACGGTGACCAGCCGCTCCACTCCCGCGCGCGCGGCGGAGGCGATCACCTCCGACACTTCGGGGAGCAGGCGCTCGTCGGTGAGATGGCAATGGGTGTCTATGAGCATCAGCAGACCTCGCTGCCCGCGGGCACGGGTTTTTCGGGGGAGACGATGACCACATCGCCCTCCGCCGTGACCGCGCAAAGCAGCATGCCTTGGCTCTCTATGCCGCGGAGTTTGGCGGGCTTGAGGTTGGCGACCACCACCACCTGTTTGCCTACCATCTCCTCGGGGGTGTAGAACTTCGCGATGCCGCTGACTATGGTGCGGACCTCGCTGCCGGTGTCCACCGTGAATTTCAGAAGTTTGTCCGCCTTCTCCACCTTCTCGGCGGTGAGGATATGCCCGACGCGCAGGCTGACTTCCTTGAACTTCGCGATGTCGATGAGGCTTACGGTGCCTTCGGGCGCGACGGGAGCCGCAGGAGCTGCCGCTTTCGCTGCCGCATAGAGTTTCTCGACCTTCTCTTCCATATCTTTCTGTTTCATCCTCCCGAAGAGTATCTCGGGCTTGTCGCTGACGCGGGTGCCGGCGGGGAGCAGCCCGAACTCGCCGAGCTTGTCGAAGTCGCGGAGGGAGCCCCCGAGCTCCGCCGCCGCTTTCTCCGCCGCCTCGGGCATGGCGCACCAAAGCAGGCTGGAGCCGATGACTATGGTCTCGGCGAGGTTGTAGAGCACCGTGGACAGCCTCTCCCGCTTGCTTTCATCGCGGGCGAGCACCCAGGGCATGGTCTCGTCGATATACTTGTTCGCGCGCCTGAACACCGCCATTATCTCCTGCACGGCGTCGGCGACCTTGAAGGCGTCCGTCTTCTCGCGCACTTTCTCGTACGCGGCGGTGGCGACGGCTTTGAGTTCGTCGTCGACGGGCTCATGCACGCCGCCGTCGCGGAGAACGCCGCCGAGATATTGATTGGTCATGGCGACCGTCCTGTTGACGAGGTTGCCGTAGACATTCGCAAGCTCGCTGTTGACGGTCTCGTTGACCATCTCCCAAGACACATTGCCGTCGTTGTCGTAAGGTACGGCGGTGAGCAGATAATATCTCACGGCATCGCGCCCGAACACCGCGGTCAGATCGTCGGAATATATGGTGTTGCCGCGCGACTTGGACATCTTGCCGCCGTCCTGGAGCAGCCAGGGATGACCGAACACCTGCTTGGGGAGCGGCACGCCGAGCGCCATGAGGAAGATGGGCCAATAGATGGTGTGGAAGCGTACGATATCCTTGCCCACGACATGCAGATCCGCCGGCCAGTAGCGCGCGCAATCTTCCTCGCTCTCCCTGCCGCCGCACTCATAGCCCACGCCGGTGAGATAGTTGCTGAGCGCGTCCAGCCAGACATATATGACATGCTTCTCGTCGCCGGGCACGGGCACGCCCCAGCTGAACGAGGAGCGCGATACGCAAAGGTCCTGAAGTCCCGGACGCAGGAAGTTGTTCAGCATCTCGTTCTTGCGCGACAGCGGCAGCACGAACTCGGGATGCTCGTCGTAATACTTGATCAGCCTGTCGGCGTAGGCGCTCATGCGGAAGAAATACGCCTCTTCCTCGGCAAGCTGCACTTCCCTGCCGCAGTCGGGGCACTTGCCGTCCACGAGCTGGCTCTCCGTCCAGAAGGACTCGCAGGGGGTGCAGTACCAACCCTTGTAGGTGCCCTTGTAGATGTCGCCGCTCTCGAGCAGTTTGCGGAATATGTCGCCGACCCGCCGCTCGTGATCCTCGTCGGTGGTGCGGATGAACTTGTCGTAGGAGATGTTCATGTCGTCCCACAGCCGCTTGATGTCCGCCGCGACACCGTCCACGAACTTCTTGGGGGTGACGCCCGCCGCCTTGGCTTTGAGTTCCACCTTCTCGCCGTGCTCGTCGGTGCCCGTCTGGAAACGGACATCGTAGCCCTGACGGCGGCGGAAGCGGGCGAGATAATCGGTAAGGACGATCTCGTAGACATTGCCGATATGCGGCTTGCCCGAGGCGTAGGCGATGGCTGTCGTAATGTAATATTCGGGTTTCACTGTCTTCCTCCCGTACGCGTGCGCGCACTATTTGAGTCAACGGATATTATAGACCAAACTCCACGCGTTGGCAAACACATTTGCGCCGCGGGGAGCGCCCGGCATATCGCGCGCTCCCGCTTAATATGCTCATATATGAACGCAGTTTTCACGGCTCTCGTGCTGCTCTCGCTCGCAGCCATGGCGGCGATGTCGCCCGCCGAAGCCCTGCCCGCAATGGTGAGCGGGGTGACGGGCGCGGTCACTCTCTCTCTCAAACTTACCGCCATCTACGCCGTGTGGCTGTCCGTGCTGCGCATGATGCAGGAGACGGGGCTGGACAAAAAGCTCTCCCGCGGGCTGAGACCGCTCATCAAACGCCTGTTCAAAGGCGAAAAAGAGGAGACCTACGACCTCATCGCCGTCAATCTCGCGAGCGATCTGCTGGGCATGGGCGGAGCCGCGACGGCGGCGGGCATAGACTCCATGCGCTCCATGTCCGACGGCAGCGAACGCGCCTCGGACAACATGCTCCTGCTCCTCGTCGTCAACGCCGTCTCGGTGCAGCTCATCCCCGCCACCGTTATAGCCCTGCGCGCGGCGGGCGGCTCGTCGGACGCCTCTTCCGTCATCCTTCCCATCTTCCTGTCCTCGCTCGCCGCCACCGTCGTCGGCGTGGTGCTGAGCAAAATATTTTCGGGAGCGTCCCGCGCAAAATGAGCGCCTATATCCTCCCCGTCCTGCTCGTCGTGCTCATCGCCCTCTCGCTCGTAAAGCGAGTCAAAGTCTACGACTGCTTCCTCGGCGGCGCCAAGGACGGGCTCTCCCTCGCGCTCACCGTCTTCCCCTACATCGCGGCGGTGTTCGTTGCGATCGAACTCTTCCGCGCGAGCGGGCTCTCCTCCTATACGGCAAAACTGCTCGCCCGCCCCTTCTCCTTTCTCGGCATACCTCCCGAACTTGCCGAGCTCATGCTGCTCACTCCCCTCTCGGGCAACGGCGCGATAGCCCTCCTCGAAAAGCTGATCGCCGAACACGGCGCGGACAGCTACATAGGCAGATGCGCTTCCGTCGTCGCGGGCGCGTCGGAGACGATATTTTACATATCGGCGGTTTATTTCTCAAAATGTAATGTTAAACGCCTGCGTTATGCGATACCCGTCGCCCTCTTCTCCTCGTTCTTCGGCATGGTCGTGGGCTGCGCGCTCTGCCGCGTGATGTGACGGCTCTCGCCGCCCTTCCCCTTTTTCCGCCCCGCGCCGCGCCTCCCTTGCCGCCCCGCGCAGGCGTCCGCGACCCGCTTCCTAGCGCCGTCCGTCCGAGGACATAAAAACGCCCCGCCGGAAGGCGGGGCGCTCTTTTCTGCCACGGTCACTCGTTGATGACGGTGAGGAATTTCGCGGGCTTTCCGCCCATGGCGAGCTGGGCGTGTGGGAAGGACGGATCAAAGAAGATGCTGTCCCCCGCGCGGAGGAAGTACTCCATGTTGTCCACGATGACGCGCAGTTCGCCTTCGAGCACGAAGTTGAACTCCTGTCCGCCGTGCACCACGAGTTCGGGCTCGTCCGTCGGCGCGATGGTGACGAGCATGGGGTTCATGCTCTTGTTCTTGAAGTCGCCGGCGAGCGAGGTGAAGGAATAGCCTTCGTACCTCTTCACGGACAGCCCCTTGCCGTCGTAGACGACATTGACCTTGTCCTTGGAGGGCAGGAAACCTTGCAGGACATAGGTGGGTTCGGTGTCCATGATGGAAGCGAACTTGTAGATGAGGTTGATGGGGATCTCCTTTTCCCCGGACTCGTAGGCGACATACTCCGCCTCGTCAATGCCGAGCATACGCGCGGTATCGGCGGTGGAGTAGTCCGAGAAGGTCCTGAGTTCCCTGAGACGGGCGGAGATCTGAGCTATATCGCGGGTCTGCATTGCCGCCTCATATCACAGCGTTGAGCTTTTTGATGAGCTCGTCGGCGTCGATGCCGTGCACGGCGGCAGCCTCCTCGATGGTCTCGCCGTGGGCGAGCATACAATGAAGGCAATGCATACCGCTCTCCTGCAGCACTTCGGCGATCTTCTGCGCGTCGCCTTGCTTGAGCGCGTCGATGATGAGCATATCCTTGGTTATCATAACTACCTCCGTATGGTTTGCCGCCCTCGCGGGCGGATGATGTCAGACTAAGCCGCTGAACCCGAACAGCCACACCAGCAGCCCTATGAGCCCGAGCGCCAGCAGCACGGTGACGATGACCTTGATGACCGAGACGGGCGACTTGCCCGCGGACTTGCCCGTCCTGCCGTTGACGAGGAAGCGGTAGCGCTTCTTGCGGTAAGTGTAGCCGCAAAGCCACAGCGGCAGCAGCGTGTAGTTGAAGCGCGTGGCATCGTAGCGTGTGTCCACATTGAGCTCGCCGACGACATCGTAGTCGTAGCGGGCGAGGATGCACCTTCTGATATCGGGAGCGATGAGCTCCTTCGCGGTCTCGAAGCTGTCGTCGAGCGAGGTGGAATATCTCTCGGCGGCGAATCCCGCGAGATAATCCTTCTTGTAACTTTCGCGGGCGTCGAGGTCGTAAGGCAGCACGCTGTTCATCTCGTCCTGCCCTATCGCCGAGCTCGCCTCCACGACCACATCGCGGTAAGCCTTGTCAATGGCGCCGCTCACCGTGAACCACCTCGTCCTGACCTCCGTCCTGTACCCCTTCGAGGTGCGGACGCGCACGGTGTAGTGCTTGCCCAGCCGCCCGACATAAGAGGAAAAGGTCGAGGTCGAGAACAGGAACGAGGGCGCGTAGATGCCCTTGAACTTGTCGGCGGCGAAATTCTTTTTGAGCTTGCGAGGCGCATAAAAGCGCTTTTTTATCCACGCTTTGCCCGCTTCAAGTGCCTGTTCGCGCGAAACGGCGAAAGGCAGCAGGCTGTCGGGCTTGAGCCCTTTGAGCTTTTCCGCCTTGACGATATTGGTCGCGCCGCAGAAGGGACACTCAATGGTGGACTCGAAACCCTCGGTCTCCGTCTCGCCGCCGCAGTTGGGACAGCGGTAGACGGAAGAGCCTTCGTCGACCTCGCCTTCTTCGCGTTCGTTCAAGAAGTCGCGCGAAAGATCCGCCGCCCTCTTCTCGGGCTTCACGACGGTGTCGCAGTACTCGCAATGCAGCGCGCCGAGCTCGGGATCGAACGCCATATCCGCGCCGCATCCCGGGCACTTGACCACCTGCACGCCTTCGAATTCCTTCTTGGCTTCCTGCTCGCGGATCTCGTCCATCATGCCTCCGCCCTTACTTTATCTTGGCTCCGCACTCGGGGCAGAACTTGGCGCTCGCCTTGACCGCCGCGCCGCACCCCGGGCAAGCGGCTTGCATGGGCGAACCGCACTCGGGGCAGAACTTCGCCTTCGAGGACACCGCCGCGCCGCACCCCGGGCAGGCGGTCTTGCCCGCGGGCACGGCAGCCGCGCCGCACTCGGGACAGAACTTGGCGTCCGCGCGCATGGTCGCGCCGCACTTGGCGCATTTGGCGGTGGGAGCGGCGCTCCTGCCTATGGAATCCAGGTTGTCGCCGAACTGCCCTGCCATCCTCGCGCCGAGCCCTATGCCCATGCCCGCCGCGGCGAACATACCGCCGGCACCGGGGTTGCGCGCCGAATCGCGCATCGCCTGCACGGACTCGTACTGGGCGTACTCCTGCATCTTGCCGTCGAACACGCCGAGGGTGGTGCGCTGATCCATCGCCTTTTCCACCGCCTCGGGCAGCTTGAAGTTGCGGATGACGATCTGGTCGACCGCGAGCCCCAGCTTGCCGAACCTGGCGCAGGCGTGATCGCGCGCGGTGTCGCCGAGTTCGAGATAGTTGGCGGCGAGGTCGAGCGCGGGGATCTGGCATTCGCCGAGCAGGTCGGTTATCTCGGCGATGACGAGGCTCCTGAGATAATCGGCGATGTCGTCCGTCTTCACGGAATGGATGGTGCCGAAGCACTCGCGCATGAACAGCGCGGGGTCGCACACATGGAAGCTGTACTCGCCGTGCCCCATCACCCTGATCATGCCGAAATCCTTGTCGCGCATCATGATGGGATTGGCGGTGCCCCACTTCATGCCTATGAACTGCTTGAGGCTGACATAGTAGATATCCGACTTGACGGGCATGTCGAAGCCGTACTTCCACGCGCCGAGCTTGGAGAGGATGGGGGTGTTGTCGGGGGTGAGCTCCCAGGTGCCGGCGGTGAACACATCGGCGATCTGACCTTCGGTGAGGAAGATGGCCGCCTGCGATTCTCTGACGACGACTTTGGAGCCCTTCATTATCTCATAGCGGTCGGGCACGGGGAATTTGTACACGATGGTGTCGCTGTCCGTCTCCGTCCAGGAGATGACTTTGAGCAGGTTTTTCTTGATGAAACCCATTTTCGCCTCCTAAGGGATGGTCTTGCTCTAACATTATAGCATAACCGCGCGCAATATCAACGGAAAAAGTAACTCGCGCGGGGCTACGCCGCCGCTCAGAACAACAGCATGATGAGCGGTATGGTGAGGATGGAGAGCAGCGTGGAGAGAAGGATGTTGTTCGCGGCGGTCTTCTGATCCGCGCCGTAGAGTTCGGCGAGGTTGAGGTTGATGGAAGCGGAGGGCATACCGCTCAGGATGACGAGCGAGATCTTCATCATCTCGTCCATGGACTTGAACGGCAAAAGCACCAAGTAGACAGCGAGCGGGAAGACCAGCACCTTGATGAACACCGAGATGTACACCTTGATGTCGGTGAACAGTTCGCGCACGGGCGCCACGGCGAAGCGCATCCCGAGGATGATCATGCAAAGCGGCGCGGTCATGTCCGCAAGGAAACTTATCACCTTGTTGACGGCGTCGGGGAGATCGTCTGAAGTCACTCCGGTGAAAAACAGCGGCAGCGCGATGATGAGGGCGATCATCTGCGGGTTGAGGATCGCCTTTTTGAGGCTGATGTACTTTTTGTCGCCGGTGAGGAGATAGGAGCCGAGCGTCCAGCACATGAGGTTCATGGACACGATGAACACCGCGGAATAGGCGATGGTCTCGGGGGCGAGCGGAAAGAGCATCTGCAGCACCGGGACGCCGAAAAACCCGACATTGCCGAAAGTCGCGGCGAGCACGAACACGCGGCACGCCCTGCCCTTCGCGCACCTTGACGCCAGCGCGGCGAGCCCCTCATCCTTTATCGCGGCGTGCGGAGCCAAAAATCCCTCTTCGAGCAGCCGCCTGCTGTCCGCGGGATCGTCGAACTTACGCGCGAGGATCGCCCAGAGGACGCCGAAAAGCAACCCCTGCGCGAGCAGCGAGAAGAGAAAGACTATGCCGAGGTTGACGGCGAGCTCGGGGGTGTAGTCCGCCTGCAAAAACGAGCGTATGGAGAGGAATGGCTGGGAGGCGTAAAGGAGCACCGCCGAGAAATAGGATATCGCGTGCGGCTTGATAACTTTGGCTTTGACGAGGATGAACCCCGGGATAGCCATCGCGACAAGCAGCAACACGGTTACCGCGGTGGTGCCGAACTCCATAGACTGCCCTCCTTCGTGCCTACAATTATAAGCGCCGCCCGCGCGTTTTGCAAGCGGCGGGAGCGCCCGTCCGAACAAAAAAACGCGCCCCCGAAGGGGCGCGCCTTTTGTTCGTTCGCGCGGGAAGCGCGTCAGTTGACGGTGCCGGACGCGCTCGTCGTGGCGAGGTACCACGGAGTGCCGGAATCACCGTCGATGAGCACATTGCCGCTCTCGTCGATGACCGCGCCGACATAGCCGGTGAGGTTGTAAGTGACCTTCCTGAGCCCCTTGGGCTGGACGATGTACTTGTCGCCCGCGGACGCGAAGGTGACATTGTAAGTGCTACCGCCCGACACGGTCGCGGTGCCCACCCAGACGATGGTGTACTGCTTGCCGTTTATGGTCGCCTTGGTGTCGAGCTCGAGGAGGTTGCCCTGCTGCCTGTAGAAGCTGCCGCTCACGGTGAGGGAACCGCCCTTTCCGGTGACGGCGACGGGTATCCTGACTCTCTGTCCGTTGTCGAGCTGCAGGGTCGCGTAGCCGAGCGAGCCGTCGCTGCCGTTCTCGACGAGATCCGCCGCCCAGTCGAACGCGGGCATGGAGACCGCGATGTAATCCCTTGTGACAGTCTCGTAGTTCGTGCCTCTCCATTCGCCGGTGAGCGCGCCGTTCGCGTAAACGGGGTTCCACGCATTGAAGCTGATCTCCCAGCCCTTGGGCAGGCTGTGCGACTGCGGGATGTGCGGGTCGATGCTGTAGGTGCCCTGCGCCATGCCGATGTTCGTCGAACCGTCGTTCGCGGCATAGACCGAGAAGGTGGTGTTCACGCCCATGCCGATCGCGCCGCCCTTCTTCCCCACGATCCGGCTGATATGGACGCGGGTGACCAGGAAGTCGAAGGTGAAGCGCTGAGTGGAGCCGTCGGGTCCGGTGAGCAGCGCGGTGAGTTCCGCGATGCCGCCCGTGTAGGTAACGCCGAATCCCGTGAAGTCCCAACCCAGCGTGTAGCCGTTCGCGCCGTCCTTGGAGAAGGTGTAGTTGCCATCGCCGAGCGTGAAGGCTATCGCGCCGATGTCGGTGACCGAGCGCCTGAACACCGCCATATCGAAGTTGTACGGATCGATGAAGGTGCCATTGCCCGCGAAGCCGGTGAGCGCGCTGAGCGTAGCGTAGCCGGTGGCAGTATCCGTCGTGATCGCCGCGGTCGCGGTCCTGTTCTTGACGGTGATGTTAAGTTCGTCCGGAGTGAAGCGCTGCTCGCCGACGGTGTTGGTGCCGCCGTTCATCTCGGTCTCTCTCAGGACGATCGCCGCGGTGAAGGAACCGCCCGCGTAGTCGAACGCGACGCCGCCGAGGTTCCAGCCGACGAAGAGAGCGGAGTTGGTGAGCCCGCCCTTGGTCACTGCGGACACCTGCAGCGGGAACCACCTGTAAACCGTCCTCTGACCTATGGCGGAGGACACGGTGACCTGTTCGAAGAGGTCTATGCCGCTCATCGGATCGAAGAAGAACTCGCCGGTCCTGAGGTCGACATAGTTGTTTCCGCCGTCGGCAAGGAAGTAGACCCTCATGTTCGTCATGTCGACGAAGTAGTCGTACTTGCCGCCCGCGTTACCCTGCACGAAGGTCTTGGTGACGCCGTCTTCGCCCACGGTGTACTTCGCGACGAGATCGCCGAAGAAGTCGTAGCTCGATGTCTTGAACGCGATGGTCGCGAGTTCGGAGTTGTAGATGTTGACGGGCACGGACACGGAGAGCGAGATGTCGCCCGCGGTGCCGGACGCCTTGACGGTGGCGGAGGTGTTCCTCACGCCGCCCGCGAAGGAGTAGATGACCGCGGAGTGGTTCCACTCTGCCGTGAGCTTCGCCGTCGCGCTGTACACGAAGACGAATTCGCCGCCGCTAACGCGTTTGTAAGCGCCGCGGCTGTAGTTGTAGCGGTAGGTGCCGTTCTCGTCCCCGAGCGCGGTGTAGCCCATGCCGGTGGTGTACTCCGTCTCGCGCGCCGCCGCGACGAACATGCCGTCGACATACCACACGAACTCGGTGGGTGCGTCGAGGAGATCGTAGAGGCTGGGCACGACCTTGCCGTCAAGGCTCTCGAAGCCGTAGACGGAAGCGTTGAGCTTGAGCTCGTTGTACGCCAGCGTGTCGGAGGCGAGGTCGGTGTTGTACATATTGAGCGCGGTCGGCTCGACCACGAACTCGACGGTGATCGCGAAGGTCGCGCCGCCGTTTCCGAAGGTGATGGTCAGGGCTTCGCTCGTGTAGCCCGCGGCGACCGTGTAGCCTTCGAAGGCGCCTGCCGCGAAGGGATCCGCCGCCGAGAGCACGAACTGCTCGCCGGTGTCCGCGGTGGTGATCTTAAGCCCGCTGCCGCTGCCGAAGATGGTCGCCCAATCGAAGGCGAAGGGGTTGAGCACGGTGAGCACCGTGGGCAGCCCGTCGGGACCGGTCTCGACGGTGAGCGTCGCGCCTGTCAGCTCGTTCCAATAAGTCACGATCTCTCTCGCGCCGAACTCGCCGCGCGTCACGGTCTTTTCGAAGCCTTCGAAGACGAACTCGTAGGAAGCGGGAGTGCGGTCGAGGATGGTGACGGGCACGGTCGCGCGGTATCTGTTACCTGCCGCGTCGGTGAAGTTGATCGACACGGAGTAGCTGCCGCCCGCGAGCGGGAGCGCCGCCGCGTTGTCCTTGCCGTAGCCGACATTGCCGAAGGTGAGCGACGAGAAGGTGCCGAGCACTTCTTCGCCGTCTGCAGTCGCGTAGATCGCACTCTTCGCGTACTTCGCCTTGAAGGCGGCGAGGAACTCGTCGAAGCTCGCGTACACCAGCGGATCGACGGTGACGGGCGCGAAGCGCGCGTCATCGACGGTCGCGTCGGTCACCGTGGGCTCGGGCGGAGCCACAAAGGTGCTCACGATGTTGATATGCGTGCTGCCGGTGAAGGTGTAGGTCTTGCCGTCAGCGGTGCCGGTGAAGGTGTAGGTGACGGTATTGTCGTAGCCGCCCTCGCCCGCGACAACCTTGACGGAGGTGTTCTTCCTGCCTTCGTAGTCGCCGAGCTTGATATTCGCGATATTGGCAGAGACGGTGACATCGGAGTCGGTGCCGTCCTTGAAGGTGAACTCGAAGTTCCCGCCGTTCTTGTTCGCGATGATCCAGTCGACAAGCGACTCATCGGGCAGAGTGTTCTTGTCCTTGAAGGCGAAGCCCGCGTCGAACTCTCCGCTCGTCACGCGGATGATGCTGTCCTCTTCGGGGTAGACGCCGGTCCCATCGAGGGTGAACCAGAGTTTCACCGTCTGATAGACGGGGCTCGGGTTGCCCTTGTCCGCCGCGACGAGGTTGCCGTCCTTGTCGTAGTAGAGGATGTTGCCTTTCTCGTCACGCTCGTACTGAGTCGCGAACTCGGTGCCACCCTCATTCCTCACGACGGGCACGATCGCGTAATAGTCTTTGCCCGCCGCGAGATCCGCAAGTTTGACCTCGTCCTTGTAGCTCGTGTTCGTGTAGAACAGCGCGCTGTCCCACATGACTTCGATGTTGTAGTAATTGTTGTTCTGATACTGCAGATCGTCGAACATTTCGCCGCCCGCAGTCCAGGAGCCTTCCGCCGCCCCTTTCTCTTTGTGCACGAAGTTGCCGAGGAAGTCGCGTGCGTAGCTCCTGCCCGAGCTCCTGATGTCGTAGCGGTTGTCGTTCGCCGCAGCCGCCAAAACGGTCACGGGCAGATCGACGGTCTGCTTGACGACGATGTCGGTGCCTATGCTGACCCTGAGGAAGATGTCGCCGTACACGCCGGAGTAGCCCTCGAAGCTGATCTCACGCATGAGCTGCTTCGAAGTGACATAGGCTGCGGGCTCCTCACCCTTGCCGTCCCACACGGGCATGAGCGAGCCGTTCATGACATAGATGCCGACGGGCGTCAGCGCGTCGCTGCTCTCCTCCTTCTCTATGTCGAGCGACCTCACGGTGCCGTCCGAGAGCTCGACGCTGACGGACTTTCCGAGGAAGTCGTCGGGATCCATGGTGACGGACGCCGCCGCATACGGATCGAAGGTGAGATCGGACGAGACCTCGGAGACGACATTGCTGTAAACGAGCACGGTGACGGGATGCGCCTGAGCGATGAAGCCTTTGTCGGCGTACCGCTCATCCGTGCTGCCCTCGCCGTTGAACACGCCGGAGGCATAGAACTCCCTGCCGCTCGTGCCCGTCGCCTCGCTGCCGCCGAGCCAAGCCGTCACCCCCGCCGTGATGCCGAGATAGAAGTTGTAGCTCGTGACATTGCCGTTCGCGTCCTTGACCGCGAGCGCGTCTATCGCCGCCTCGAGAGCGGTGACATCCCACTTCGCCGCAAGCTGCGCTTCGCCGTCCACGCCAAGGCGCGCGGTGACCGAATTCAGCCCGCCGACGAAGTCGAGGATGATCTGCTTATACTCGCTGACCTCACGCCCCGTAAGCAGCGCGTCGAGGTCGAGCGCGATGACGGTCGCGCCGTCCGTGTTCTCGACGAAGGACGCGTAGTCGCCGAGCGCCGCCGCCGTGACCGAAGTCACGCGGTTTTCGACGACGGTGATATCCGCCGTGAAGGTGGTCTCGGTGGCGTAGCCCCAGCTGAAGGAGAATTCCACCTGCTGCACGCCGCCGTCCCAGCCGAAGGAGGTGTCGTCCCACGAGAACTCGCCCACGGGGAACCCGCGCGTCACCCCGTCACGGATGACGAGATAAGTGGCGTTCTCGTAGGTCACGCTCTTGTAGAACTTGCCGTCCACTTCCACCGCGCCCGCGGTGCCGTCCGCCACCTCGACGAGATGCGCCTTGTAGGCGGGATAGAGGGTCGGAGTGGTGGTGGACTCGCCGGTCTCCTCATCCGTGACCGTCACGCCCTCGTAGCTCGCTCCGTCAAGTTTGAACGGACCGTTCGCCGAGGGCCTGATCGCCTGATAGCTTTCGCCGGACACGGGGTCCTTCAGCGCCTCGCCGAAGAGATAGCTCACGTCGTTCTCGAAAGTGACGCTGATGATGTCGGGCAGCGAGGTGGCGTTCGCCCTCGACGCGTCGAGAGTGAGCTCCTGCGTGCTCCTTGCGCCGTCCGGATCGTCGTAGTTGACATAAGCCTGAACGGTGGACACGGCGTAATCGTTGGTCAGATAGACGGGCACGATCGCCACGACTTCGTTGAGCGCGTAGCCGTAGACATGACCCGCAAGACGCAGTCCGTTATCATTCGCGGTGGCTTTGGTCGCCGCCACGAGATCGACGGAAGAGGCGTCCCAGACGATGTCGACGCGCTGCGTCGCACGCGTGCTCGTAGTGCCCCAGCTCTCTATGCCGTTCGCGCCGACATTGGGCGCACGGTAGCCGGTGTCGTTGATGACCGTCACATCCGCGGTGACGGCAAAGCCGTTGCTCTCGGTGAACAGAGTGCTGTTGAGCACGCCGCTCCCCCGCTGCTCACCCGTGCCGTCGGCGCCGCTCATGATCGTCGCGGTGCGCTTGCCGGGATCGCTGACGAGTATGCTCGCGGGCGCGCTTATCGCGGTGGCTTCGACTTCCGCGAGACTGAGCAGCCCCTGTCCCTGCAGAGAGGTCTCGGTGCCGTTCTTGAGGTTGCGCGGATTGATGGCGAGCACATAGGCGTCGGTGATGTTCGCGACGGACGACGCGCCGCTGCTTGCGGAGGCGCGCACGGTCTCGCCGTAGTCACCCTCGTTCTTGGTGCAGTTGACCATGAGCTCGAGCGCCTGGATGCCCGCAGCCACGACCTTGTTGCCCACGCCGTACATGCTGCCCTGAGGATTCAGGTCGATGTAGATGTTGAGCGAAGGCGAAGCCACGCTGTCGTTCATATCCGCGAACGGAGGCAGCAGGTCGCCTATGACATAGCCGAGGTTGTTGAACAGCGTATCCAGCGCACCGAGCGCGAAGCTAAAGCCGCTGAGGGTGTTCCACAACATGTTGAAGATCAGCCACTGCGCGAGCGCGAAGGGCATGGAGCGGACATAGGGCTCGAGCACATTGATCTGCTCCTGCACGAGCGCCTTGCGCCCCGCCTCGGTGGTGTAGCCCTTTGCCTGTATCGCCTCCAGTTCCCTGAACAGGTTGGAGATGATGTACATGCGGTCGTTGTGCCTACCGTCGGCTGCCGCATGGCGCTTCAGCGCGTTGTCCTGGATGTCGGTGCCGTCAACGAAGTACCAAGCGTTATCGTCGCTGGGACCGCCCCAGTCGACGCCGGAGCCGCTGTCCACCGCGCCGCCCTCGGTGCCCGTGCCTTGCAGCAAGCCGAGGATCATGGTGTAGAGATAGATGAGCAGCTCGTTGTACGCCACTTTGTCCAGCGTAACCTTGATGGAGATGAACTGCGTGGGATCGGTGCCCGCGCCGGGAGCGGTGCCGCCCGCTATGTACGGCATGTAGCCGCTGTCCGTGAAGAGGTTGAGTTCCAGCTTCTCGATTATGCCTTTGAGCGCGGCGGTGATGTCGTTGCCGGCATAGGCGTGGAAGCTCCCCTGATTGCCGCCGTAGGTCCCGCCGGTGGTGTCGGCGGTCACCGCGGAGGTGGTGGCTTCCGCGCCGCTCTCTTCGGCAGCGGAGGCAGTCTCAGCCGCGGAAGAGCCCTCGGGCTCCGTCCACACGCCGGTGTCCGCGCCCTGTCCCGCGAGCGGGGGTATGAGCGGTTTTCCGAGGAGACCCGCGAGATTGATGACACCGAGGTTCTCGGCGACCCATGTGAGCAGAGGTCCCAAGGCGCCGCCCTCGAGCAGCGAGCCGAGACCGGTGATGTAGACATTGTTCTGCGCCCACTGATCGTTGGTGCCGAACCAGACATCTATCGAGCGGCTGCCGCTGTGAGTGCTCGCGACATTGAGGTTGAGGAGCAGACGACGCGCACCGTTCCAGTAGTTGTCTCCGAGCCAGCCGCCCGCGTCCATGGTCGCGTTCATACGGCTGCTGTAAAGCGTGAGCTGACCGAGCTCATTCCTGCTGCCGACCGAGTTATAACCGTTGGTCGCGAAGTACTGACCTCTCTTGTCGATGTCGATGTTGAGGTTGACAGCCGCGGTGTCGATTATGTTCTGCAGCATGGTCATGATGCCCGCCGTATTGGACATGGCGAGCCCGCCGTAGCCTTCGCTGACTTCTTTGATCATTTCCTCGATCTCGGCGTCGGAGATGAGACCGCCGAGTCCGAGTTCGATGTTGTCTATCGAGAGCTGCAAGCCCGTGCCCGCTTCGTCGAGGACCGCGTCGACGGCGAGGGATTGGATGCCCGTGTCGCCGAAGTTGAGCTGGAGGCCGAGCGACTGGATGTCGGGGATGTAGCCCGCGATCTCGCCGCCGATCATGCCGAAGAGGAATTCGATGACGCTCTCTTCGAGTTTGATGCCGACGGCGTCGTTGGAGAGGTTGATGGTGAGGCTGAGGCCGCTGATGTTGAGCCCGCCTTCGGTGCCTTCGGTCGTGCCTTCGGTGCCTTCGGCGCCTTCCGAGGTCTCGTCCGCTGCCGAGGCGCCTTCCGGCATGACATCATAGATGCCGCCCGTCGTGCCGCCGAGCAGACCCGTTATGCCGGACAGCTTGATCGTGCCGAAGCCGAGGCCGCTGAGGTCGACATAGATGGAATCCGCGAACGCGCCCGAGGCGTCCATGCCAAGAGTGTAGTAGTTGTCGCTCTTGCTCAGCCTCGACGAGCCGAGATAGTACGCCTTGAGCAGGCTGCGGTTGAAGTCGGACAGGCGGACATCCAGGACTAGGTCGCTGTAAAGGATGCCGGCGATGCCGAACTTCATGATCGCGGCTATGTTGAGGTCGGCGGTCAGGTCGATGACGAGGTTGAGGTCCTCGTTCGCGAAGGTGACATTGACGATCTCGGAGCTGACGGGTCCCAGAATCTCTTCGAGCGAAGGTCCGAGCAGACCCATGATGAGATCCACCGCCCAGCCCGCGAGAGAGGTGTCGTAAATGCTCTTGTAAAGCCTTCCGGTCTTGTAGTACTCGTCGATGAGCGCGTCCTTGTCCGCCGCGTCCCAATTCGCCCACAGCGCCGTGGTGCTCGCCGAAGTGTACAGCTTGCCGCCGTACTCCTTGGCTTCCGCCGCCGTGTCTATGACGCTGAAGTTGCTCTGATCGTCGCGGCTGAGACCCGTGGAGGTCATGCTGAGCGCGATCTGCGCCTTTGCGCCTATGGTCAGCGTCTCGCCGAGTTCGCCGCTGCCGATGTCGAACACATTGAGGTATCCGTCAAAGACAGGCAGCGTGTCCGTCAGGGACTCGGTGCCGAGATACAGCCCCTCGATCGCGAGCTGCGCCGCGAAGCCGTCGGTCAGCTTGATGCCGATGGACAGCATGTCGCCGTCCTTGCGGGAGCCGTAAGACTCGAGGATGATGTCGCCGAGATCGAGCAGCTCGTCGGGCAGACCCGCCTCGGGCATGTTCTCGGAGACCTTGCCGAGGATGGCTTCCACGGCAGCCATGGTGAGCTGGATGCAGATATAGCCCGGGTTGACCAGCGCGCCGATGTAGGCGTAGTCATGGCTGGTCGCGCCGAGGATGTCCGCGATGCCCGCGGCGAAGCCTTCCGCCGTGGTCTCCGCGGGAGTCTCCCCTTCCGCGGGAGTCTCCGCGCTCGCGGAGTTCATGATAAGGTCGATGATGTTCAGCCCGCTTATGCTGATCTTGGCGGTGTCGCCGAGCAGCGCGCTGAGGTCGGCGTAGAGCGTGTCATTTGCAAGATACACGCCGATGAGCGCCTTTTCGCCGAGCTCGTAGCCGCCGCCATCCTGAGGCTCGTACTGCCTGATCTCGAGGGCGAGCTGGAGCGCGTTCGAGATCTTCGCCTCGCCGTCGCCGCCGCCGAGCAGCGCGCCGAGCAGCTTGGGCAGATCGGCGTAGATGTCAAGCGCGACATTGAAGTACGGGCTGTCGGGATAGCCGAGCGCGCTCGTGATGTTGAGCCTGAGGTCGTTGCCGCTCACGCCCGAGACATTCAGCAGTCCGACGATGAAGTCGAGCACGCTGCCGAGGTCGACCATCTCGCCCTCTGCACCGTAGAAGCTGACATCGATCGAGGTGCTGATGCGCACGCCGCCTTCCTTCATTATGTCCCTGTACTCCTCGTCGCCCTTGGGCGCGGGGTTGGAGGAAGCGCCCTGCCCGACCTTCAGACCGAGGTCGCCGAGCTCTATGGTGAGCTTGAGGTCGCCGAGCTTCATGAAGTGCGCGCCGTCCTTGACCATGGTCTCGTCGAACGCGTACCTGCGCGATTCGTCCACGCTCGTCGTGCCCGTCACCCTGAGATAGGTCGTCAGCGCGACATAGTCGCCCGCTTCGTAGGAAATGTAGCCGGTCGCCTGAGACCCGAATCTCGACGAGAACTTGCCTTGGACATCCGTTTCGTCCAGCTGGACGAACGCGCCGTCGTTACGCTGCGTGAACGCGCCGTCAAGGGCGTTCTCCACGAGTTGGAAGTGATATTCGCCCGCCGCCGCGTCGTCGATTTCCAGCTTGTAGCGGTCGCCCAGCCACACATTCTCGGAGGAGGCGTATGCCGCGAGGGCGTACTCTTCGTCCGCGAGGAAGTAGACGGTCGCCGTCTCGCCGTTCTCTTCGATCAGCACGGGATCGCCGATGACGGAGTCGAAGTTCTCTTTCGTGATGCCGTAGTTCGCCACGCCGTTGGTGTCGTTCGCGAGCAGCTCCCACACCTCGTCCTTGGTGCCGTAGAATTCGCCGCCGGACAGCACGCCGACCGTGACCTTGACGGTGGGCTGTTCGCCGAGCAGGATGGCTATGCCGCTGGACTCCGCGTCGTAGGACACCGAGAGCTTGGGCAGATACTCAAGCCCCGAGAAGTCCTCGATGAAGTTGTCGATAAGGTTTGCCACAAGATTCTCGGCGAGCCCGATGCCGATGGTGTCGTCGGCGATGAGCAGATGACCGAGGATCATGTTGATGTAGCCCCAGATGTTCGAGGGCAGCATGCCGAAGTCGCCGCCGCTGCCGTCGTTGACGGTGCCGAGGATCTCGTCCCCGACCACATCCTCGGGATCGGCGGAACCGAGACCTTCCACGCCTTCGCTCGCTTCCGCGGGCGCGAGCAGCGAGAAGATATCCAGCCCTTCGAGCTTGATCTTGTCAAAGAAGTTGCCGCCGCTGCCGCTCGTGTCAACGAGACCCGCATACTCGGCAAAGCCGCCGCCGTCGATGTAGATGCTTGCCATGGCGTCCTTGTCGAACGCCACCCACAGCGTCAGCACGCTCGCGTCGGTCGGCTCGCCGTGGAAGTTGGTGTCGTAGAAGAACTCTATGCAGATCTCCGCGCCCGCGAGCATCGCCTTGATGAGCGCCATGGTGTCGGCGGACTCGGCGCCGCCCATCGAAGCGAGCGCATTCTTCACGCTCTCGCCCTTGATGTACGCGGTCAGGGTCAGCTCGCCGCCGATGTACGCGAGGAATTCAGCCTGGCTGAGCGTCGCCGCCTGCAACAGGAACTTGAAGTAGTTCGCCGCCTCGCCTTCCACCGCGAGCAGCTCGGTCATCTGCTGAGTCCAGTTGATGATCTCGCCGAACTCGAGACCGAGGTCGAGCGACAGCGTCAGCTCGATGTCCTCCACCGTCAGCATGGACGCCAGGTCGCTTACCTGCAGCCCGCCGCCGTTTATGAGCTTGTCGAGGTCGAGCGCCATGAGCTCGTTGTAACCCGCGAACCCGACGCTCCTCTTGTGCGCGCCGAGGGTGTCGTAGACGGGCACGGTGTAGTTTGCGCTATCCGCGATGTGCGCCGTGAGATCGTCGCCCGCGAGTTCGCCCGTGTAGATATAGAGTTTCGCGCCGAGCTCCGATGCGTCGTAGACGAGGTTATAGATCCCTTCGCCCGCGTTCGCCTTGTCGGTCTGAGCGGTGATCGCCTTGATGTACTCCGCATACGCCTCTTCGGTGTACGGCGTCATCGCGGGAGTGCCGGTCGCGTAATCGTAGGTGTAGAACCAATATCCGCCGCTTGCGACGGTCGCAGGATCAAACACCTGATATTCGTCGTTCACGAGGATATACAGATCCTCTTCGGCTTCCCCGATCGCGCCTTCGTACACGCTGTAAACGGGCTCGCCCTTGTCGTTCAGGCTCTTGGTGTACACCGTCAGAGTCAGAGCCTCGAAGCCCGCGGGCACCATCGCGTAGCGGTTATAGTAGTCCGCGCGTGCGTACGAGTAGAAGACTTCGCCGACGAGCGAGTAGGTCGCCTCGTCGTTCAGCCTGTAAAGCAACGAGCCGTCGGTGTTGCCGTACACCCGTTCGAACGACTTTTCGTTCGCGCCGGGCGCCTCCGCTCTGTATGTCGCCTCACCGCCCACCGGCGTGTCGTCGCCGAGGATGGGCGTGAACATCGCCTGATAGAAGATATAGTCGGAGGACATCGCCGCGAGACGATCCGCGTCAAGCTCGTGGAAGTCCTCGGTCGCGCCGAGATCCAGCCTCAGCGAGGTGGTCTTGTCGCTCGCGTCGAAGAGGTTGAGCTTGATGCCTATGCCGAGGATGTCGAACTCGCCGCTCTCGTCGTGCAGAGTGAGGTCTATGCCGAGCGCGTAAGGCGCGAGACCTATGCCCACTTCCGCCGTCACATTGGGCAGCAGCTGTTCCACAGTCTCCGCCGCGTCGGGCGCGATGAGACCGATCAGCAGGCGCACGAAGCCCGCGCTGACCGAAAGCGCTATCTTACGGGTGGTGAGACTGAGCAGCACCGACGCCGTGTCGGGATTTTTGATGTTCGCCGCTTCCTCGTTCGCCGCAGCCAGCCCTTCCGCGGAAGTTGTCGCGCCGGTGAGACCGCCGAGCAGACCCTTCGAGTTCAGAAGATCCTGCAGCGAGTAGGCGGACATGTCGATCTTGACCTTCGCGCCCGCGCCGAGCAGCCAGGTGAGGTCGGCGTAAAGCGCGCTCTCGCCCGTCTCGACATCGCTGTCGTAGTAAAGCCCTATGAAGTGCCTGAGCCTGTTGTCGCTGCTCTGCCTGATCCAGGTGTCGATCGCAAGATCGATCTCGGTGATCCAGAGGGTGTCGGCGCCCGCCGCCTCGTTGCCGGGCGTGTTCGCGTCGCCGAAGTCGTAGGACACCTTCGCCTTGATCTCGAAGAGGATCTCGGCGCTGTAGTTCTCGCCTATGACCAGCATGGAGCGCATGTCGCCCATTATGCCGCTGAGGATGTCGCTGATGGCGTTCATGCTGCCCACGACCTTGACATACTTGCCGTCCGCAGCCTCCACATACTCGCCGCTCACCTCGTCCAAGTTGTAGCGAGTAGTGCCCTCGGGCACCGGGTCGCCGGTCAGCTTCTTGTAGTCCTCGAGGGTGACATAATTCTCACAGCCGCTGATGGACAGGCTGCCGCGCAGCGCGAGCGAGATGGTGTAGAGCTCTGCGGAGTCCACATAATTTATGGGCTCGGCGATGAACACATGCGAGGGCACCCTGCCGTGCGCCGCCTGATAATCCTTGTAGCTCACGAAGCTGCCCGCATCGGGATCCCAGGTGTGCAGGATCTCGTCGCCGCGGTAGATGCCTTTCTCGTGATCGGACTCGATGCCGCTGCCGCCGAGACGCACCCACGCGTCTTCGACCGCGGAGTACTCGTAGTAGAGATTGGCGGTGATGCCCGCGGCAGAGGCATTCGCGTAGGACTTCGAGAAGTCGACGAACATCTCGGGATAGCTCACCGAGGTCGCCGCCGCCTCTTCGCGGACATAGTAGGTGCTACCCTGCGTCCTGTCGCCGGTCACGGCGGTGTAGACCGCGCCGTAAGCCACTCTCTCGTAGTGCTTGTCGGCGGTCACGGGCACATAGTAGACGAAGCCTTCCTCCCTGCAAGCCACCGCGTAGCTGCCGCCGAGGTCGTAGCCGCCGTCATGCTTGTTGTACTTGCCGTCTTCGTACTTGTAGAGGTTGCCGTCGAGCGGGAAGTACTTGCCGCGGAAGTACACAAACGCGTTCTCCCTTTCGGCAAGGGCTTCCGCCGCGAGCTCGTAGACATACTCGTCGCCCTCGGCGTAGAGACCTATGCCCGCCTCCACCTCTTCGGGAGTCGCCACCCTGTAGGTGTAGTCGAGCGCGCCCGTCTCGGGCAGGTTGATGGCTATGCCGATCTTGTACTCCCAGAGGTAGACTTCCAGCTCGATGAGCGGGTTCCTGTCCTCGGAGGGATAGATCACGAAGACCTCTTCGCCGTCGTAGGCGGAGGTGTCGTAGGTGTAGTCGAGCTCGTCATAGCCGCCGTCTTCATTCGCGACATAGTACACATAGGTGCCTATGAACGCTTCGGTGACGCCGAGAGCGTCGCTCGCCTGCACTTTGACGCTCGTGTAGCGCTCCGCGTCGCGCCAATCGGCGTTGGACGCCTCGTCGAAGCTCACATACTCGCCCTCGACATTGAGGTAGAGGTCGATGGCGGTGATGGTGTAGTAGTTCGCCGTGCCGGCGTCCACCCTCTCCTGATACGCCGCGGCTTCGCTCTCGGTCATGCGGGAGCGCAGCTCCAGCCTGTCGTCGTCGCTCAGGTAGTAGACCCCGTTCTCGTCATCGATGTTGATGTGGAAGCGGGAGTCGGAGTACATGAGCTGCTCGTTGGTCGCGTCAGTCGCGTAGAAGTACTCGTAGTTGTTGACATCCGTGTTGATGGTGAGCGAAGACTGCTCCGTCATTTCGGGGAGCAGGTCGTCCTCGCCGAGCAGGATGCCGAGCAGGCTGTTGAGATAGTTACTGTCCACCAGCACCTGGATGAAGGTGCTGGTCATCCTGATGCCGTAGAGGAAGGCGGTGACATAGCTCGCGATCTGATCGCCGAGCAGCGGCAGACTGCCCGCTATGTTGCCCAGGCTTATGGTGGGAGGCGCGTCGTCCTCGTCCGCCGAGGCGGCGGCGTCGGTGCCGCCCGCCGCGAGCGCCTGCGCGGAAGCGTCCGTCTCGCTCATGAGGTCGCCGACGAAGTTCTGAAGCTCGGACAGAGCGATGTAGATGCTGGGCTGTCCGAGATAGCTGAGGTCGACATAGAGACCCGCATCCTCACGGACATGGGTGCCCTTGTTGTGGTTGTCGCCCGCCGCGACGGGGTACATATACGACGCGTCGTAGCCGTACAGCTCGTCGGGATCGTAAGTGCCCTCGATGTCGGAGATGAGCCTGATGCTGCCGGTCGCGCTGTCATAGGCGTACGCGCCCGACTGCGAACGGAAGAAGTGGGAGTACAGCTGTTCGCCGTTCGCCCTGTCTTCCGCGGTCGCTTCGCGGAACTCGCCGCCCACGAAGTAGACGCCGAGGATGTCGTGCATGGGCACGACCTGTTCGCCGTTCACGGTCACGGGATCGCCGTTGGTGACTATCCTGACCGACGCGTTGACGAACTCGAGCAGGTCTTCGAGACCCACGAGGTCGTCGGCTTCGGCGTCTTCGTAGTAGATGTTGCCGCTCGCGTCGGGCACCTTGGCGCCGACGACGGACATGATCGCGCCGACGAAGGTGAGCAGATCCACCTCGTCGCCGAGAGTGAGCAGGGTGTCACGCACCTGACCGAAGGTCGCGGAATACATGAGCGGATACTGAGCCGCGAGCGAGCGCATGTAGTTGAGGAAGGCGCCCAGCCTGAATTCCACCGCGATGACGAGGTCGATGTGACGGTTGAGGTCGCCGCCGTTCGCAGCCGCCGCGGATATGATCGCGACGATGTCCTCGGAAGTGCCCTCGAACAGATAGCCGAGCAGACCCGCGAGGTCGATGTCCGCGCCTTCGCGCAGCAGCAGATCCAGCGACAGCGTCTCGCTGAGACTGACCGTCTCGGCGGCGTTGAAGTCCATGTACTGCTCGAGTTCGGAGCCGGAGAGTATGGGCTGATGTTCGGTGACAAAGCCGAGCTCGAAGTTCTTGATGCCGAGCGAGAGATCCAGCTCCGCGTCGTACGCGCTCATGTTGAGCTCGTCGCCGTCCTTCCACTTGTAGACGGTAGTGCCGACGGTGATGTCGGAGGAGGAGGTCAGCTTGGTGCCGACATATCTGTCGGCGGGAGCGATGTAGCCCTCGTTGTTGGGGTTGGTCTCGGAGGTGCCGAGCAGACGGTACTCGCCGTCCGAGGTGAGCGCGTACTTGCCGTCCTCGCCTTTCTCGAAGGTGTAGTAACCCGCTTCCTCCGCGGCGTTCTCGTCTTTCTCGAGCGCGGCGATCTCCGCCTTGACGTCGTCGATGTTCTTTTCCGTCGTCAGTTCGACGGGCACATAGCGATCGCCTTCGAGGGCGAGCCTCGCGCCTATCTCCACATTCAGCGATTCGCCGTAGTAGATCTCGATGTCGAGTTCGCCGTACAGGTTCTCGTAGATGAGGTCGGCAAGGGTGATGCCGCCGATGTCGAACGCGCTCAGGATATAGCGCATGAGATAGTTGCCGACATGGAGGGCGAGGCGGCGTTCGCTGATGACCAGGCTCGCCACCTTGTCCTGCACGGAAGTGATGTCCGCCTCTTCGCTCTGCTCGTCGGCGGCGAGACCTTCCGACTCGGCGGGAGCGCTCGGGACGACGACGGTGTCGAAGATGGAACTGTCAAGCAGGTCGCCGAGATATTCGTCGATGAGCCCGCTGATCTCGTTGAGCGGCGCGGATATCCTCGGCAGCCCGAAGAAGGACAGGTCGAGGTAGACGGTCATGCCGCTGTAATACGCGCCCAGCCACAGCACTTCGGCTCCGGCTTCGTTGGACAGGTTGTAAAGCTCGATGTACAGCTCGGACTGCGCCAGGTCGTACATGTTGAGCATGATGTACAGGTCGAGCCTGAGGTGCGCCGAGGAGTAGCCCTTGGCGGTCTCGGGCATCTCGATGGTCACGCCGCCGATGTCTCCGACGATGTCTTCGAGGAATCCGCCGAAGTCAAGCACGCCTTCGGTTATGCCGAGCTCGAACTCGACCGAGGTGCTCAGGCTGATGACGGAATCGTAGAAGGGCGCGAGAGGCACCGACTCTTTGCCGTCGGGAGTCTTGCCCGCGGTGATGAACGCCGGGACGACGGAGCTCTCCGCGTCAGCGCCGACTTCGATCTTTATGGCGCCGAGCTCAAGCCCGAGGCTCTGGGTCGCGCCGTTAGCGCCCAGCACCGCGCCCACTCCGAGGAAGAGCGCCGTGTCACCGGTGTCAAGTTCGACAAAGACATCAAGCTGATCGAAAATGTCGGTCAGGCTGCCGAGGTCGGGCATGAGGGTGGCGATGAGCAGGCTGAGGATGGACTTGGTCGCCACTATCTTCAGACCTTCGGAGGAAAGCAGCGCCTGCAGCAGCGCGTCGCGCACCGTGCCGTCCGCGGAGGAATACGCCTCGGCGGAAGTCGTCGCTTCCGTCCCCTCCTCTTTCCCGGTCTCTTCGGGGGTGTCCTCAATCGCTTCCGCCACGAAAGTGGTGAAGCCGGGCACCTGAGTGTAGTTGTCGGCGACGCCGAAGATGTTGGTGCCGTTGAGATACAGGTTGCCGTTCTGGATGTAGATGCCCGCCATCGCCTTGTAGTCGCCTTCGGTGACATAGCCGCCCTTGGCTTCATCGGCGGTGTAGGTGGCGAACTCGAGGTTCTCGTCAAGTTCGATGAGCTCGAGCGCTATCTTGAGGCTGGGCACGCCTTTGAGCAGCGCGACGACGAATTTCTTGGCGTCGAGCGCGCCGTTTTCGTCCTTGCAGGCGTCGAGGTCGATCTTCGCGAGCTCGGCAAGATCCAGACCCGCGGTCAGGCGGAATCCAAGACCCGCGGACACGCCGTCCTTTATGCCGAGATCGACATAGAGGTCGTTGATGTAGACGGAAAGCAGCGAGCCGAGCAGCGAATTGACCGTGCCGCCGAGCTCGTAATTCGCCTCGCCGTCCGCGTCGAAGTAGACCCTGCCCATTATGCTGAACTTGACGGGCTGGGCAGCCGCGTCGGGATCGGCGGCGGTGCCGTTCACGAGAGCGAGGATGCTCTCGATCGCGGGAGTGATGTCGGTGAAGGACGCGCGCGTCTCTTCGTCGATGAGAGTGCGGACGGGGCTGGCGAGAGTGATGTCAAGCCCGGCGCCCAGTCCGAGATCCAGCCTCACGCCGTCCTGGAGCACGGCGCCGACCGCGAGTTCGAGCAGTCCCCTGCCCTCGTCCTGCGGCTGCAGTTTGAGGCGGAGGGTGGCGTCCTCGGCGAGCAGCAGTTCGCTCGTGGTGATCTCGGTGCCGATGAGCTGACCGAGCACCGCCGACAGCACATCCGCGCCGAGGGTGATGTTCGCGCCCAAGCCGCCGGCGAGCAGATTGCCGCCCACGTCCGAGATGGCGGTGCCGAGGGACACGCGCTTGATGACGCTGTTGAGCAGCGAGAGCACGGTGTCGAGCACGGACGCTTCTGCGGGCGCGCCGTCTGCGCCGTCCGCCGCCATGCCTTCCGCGGTCGTGGTCGCCTTCGAGATCATGTCGATGAGCCACATGAGGTCGATGCTGACCTTGGGCCCGTCAAATCCGCCGAGGTCGAGATAGAGCTGGCCGTCCGCTAGATAAATGTCCACCAGCCTGTCGTTGACGGTGAGCTTGACATTCGCCTCGAGCGCCGCGAGCAGCGCATCGAGAGAGATCTCGACCGAGCGGGAGTACAGAGTGCCGCCGTAAGCCTCGACCGCCTCCGCGAAGGTCTGCCCTTCCGCGGGAGTAAGCGCGCCGTAGACGCCGTCCTCGTCGAGGATATAGGTCTCGCCGGGGGCGGCGTTCGCCTTGTCTATCTCGGTGTAGGTGAAGATGCTCTCGAAGTCGCCGGAGAGGATCTTGTCCGCAAGCCCGTCCACCGCGTAGAGCGTGCCGCCCTCGTTATAGACGGCGTCGACATCCGCGGCGGTGGTGCCGGTGAATTTCAGGAAGGTATCGTTCTCGGCGTCGTAAACCACGAAGTTCCTCGAACCGAGGTTTTGGACGGCGTAGTCCCTGTCAACGGGCGCGTAGCTGCCGAGTTCTTTGAGGTCGAGGAGCGCCGAGATATGTATGCCGATGTCCGCGGCGACCCTGCCCTCCGCGATCACGAGCTCCAGCCCGAGCGCGTTGAGCAGCGTGCCGAGGATCTTGCCCGCGTCACCCTGCAAACCCGCGATGCCGTTCTTGACGGAGTCGATGTCGAGGATTATGCCGAGCAGATCGGACAGAGTGAGTTCGCCTTCGCTCAGCCCGAGGGACAGAGAGAGATCGACGGTGGCACCCACCCTGGTGCTCGTCGCGGGATATGAGGTGAAGCTGTCGCCCGCGGCAAGCGCGGCTATCGCGTTCGAGACATCCTCGTTGGGAGTCATGCCGACGGTGGGTTCGACGATGGAAATGCCGAGATCCAGCAGGTTGGATTCAAGCCCGATGTCTATGGTGAAAGTGGAGAAGTCCACGCCCACATTGACCTCGGCGTCCAGCCCGAGGCGCTCGATGATGCCCGCGATGTCGGTGTCCGCGGGATCGCCGTCGGGAGTGGCGGTCACCGCCGAGATGAGCGCGACGAGGAAGGTCTCGGTTATGGAGAGAGCTATGCGGTCTTTGGCAAGCTCGAAGAACACCGCGAGCGCGTCGTTGCTCGCGTAGGTATCGCCCTCCGCCGCAGCCAGCGCCTCCGCGGAACCGCTCGCCGTGACCGACGAGAGCAGATCGGTGATCACGCCGCCGATGAGCGCGGCAAAGCCGGTGTTCTCGATGCGGACATTGCCGATGGGCAGTTCGCCGCCCCTGATCCAAAGCGTGGCGCCGTCGAGATAGGCTCCGAACACCACGGTGCCGCTGATGCCGTCGCGCAGCTCGAGCACGACCTGTGTCTTGTCGGGATCGCTGACGGAGATGTTCGCGCCGATGAACACTTCGGCGGACAGTCTGAGGTCTTCGGGGATATCCACGCCGAAGGCGACGAGCGCCTCGCCTATGAGGATATCCAGCATGGAACCGAGCTCGAGCTCACCGCTCTTGAGCGTGAGATCCAGCTTCGCGGTCGCGCCTATGGACAGCGCGTCGATCTCGTAGAAGTTGACGAAGTCGGCAAAGTACTCCTGCTCGGAGACGCTGCCGTCGCCGAACACGGGTTCGGCGGATTCGCCTTCGCCCGCAAAGCCGACGGACAGCCCGCCGAGCGCTATGCCGAGATAGACGGGATCGATGCCCAGCCCGAGCTCGAGCGCGAGGTTGCCTCCGAGCCCGCCGGCGTTGTCGCCCACGAGCACGGACAGATAGCTGCGCGCGGGATTGAGCTCGACGAAGGATTCCGCGAATGCCGCGAAGCCGTCGGGATCAGCCACCGCGTCGGGCAGCCCCAGCGAGGGGATGAGCGTGAGCACATACGCCACCATCGCCGAAGCGAAGTTGACGGTCACGCCCTGATTGTCGACTATGATGCTGTAGATCGCGCCCGCGATGACGCCCTCGATAACGCCGAGGATGTCCGTGCCGCCGCTCTCGCTGCCGTCATCCGACGAGGAGGCGAGCGCCTGACCTTCGGCGCCGCCCTCTTCGCCGCCCGCGAAGAGCGAGCCCGCGAGCGTGCCGAGGTCGAGACCCGGGACCTTGATCTTGAGACCGCTGAGCAGTCCGCCTTCCTTGGTCTCGAGGTAGAGAGTGCTGGTGTTGTCCTGCTCGTTCGCGACTATGTACAGCCCGAGCAAAGTCTCGGTGCTGCCCGCGGCGTCGGTGCCGGTCACGACGAGGGAGATGTCGGAATGTCCGAGGATGTAGGCGATGTCCTCAACATCGTCGGGGTTGAACCTGAGGTTGGCGGCGAGGTTGAGCCCTATGGTCACCATCGCCTCGTCCACGAGGTTGAATTCGAGCAGCAGCGCGGAGATGAACCCGTAAAGCGCCGCGTCGGCGGCGTCGGCGGAGCCGTCGCCGTTGATGTCGCTGTCCTCTTTAAGGAAGTTGGTGATCCAGCTGCCGATCGTCCATTCGGTCGCGCCGGTGTCGGGATCCACGCCGAGAGTGATCTCGCCCGCGAATTCGACATGGACGGCGGGCATGGTGAGCGCGAACTGCACCGCGTTGCTGTAAAGCACGCCGCCGTTTTCGTATTCGAGCGCTATGGCGTCCGCCATCGTGAAGGCGGTCTTGCCCTCCGCGTCCACAAAGACCGCGGGAGCCGCCTGCGCCTCGGCAAGGGTCGCCTCCTTGTAAGAAGTTGCGCCGTTCTCGCCCGCGACCGCGATATAGAGCTTCTCACCCTTGGCGTACCTCAGAGCTATGCCGTCGGCGAGCTTGAACATCGTGTAGACTTCGAGGACGGGGTCTTTTCTAAACAGATTGCCCGCGTACGCCTGCGCGTCCGCGACTTTTTCGATGAGCTGATACTCATCGCCGACCACCGAACCCAGCGAAGTCATGCCGGCGAGCACATCGTCCTCGGGCATGGTGGTCATCGCGACGCCGTCGCCGAGCGCCTTGCCAAGCGCGAGTTCGATGCCGCCCACGGTGAGAGCGAGATCGGCAAGAGCGTTGCCGGACGCGTCGGTGAGCCCGACTTCGAGCGCGAGGAGATCCTCCGCCGCCTCGGACCAGTCGATATTGAGAAGGGCGTCGATCTCCATGCCTTCGAGACCCGCCACATACTGCACGAGCAGTTCGACGAGACCCTGCACGAGGGTGACGGTGAGCCCGTCGGTGCCTATCTCGAGAGCGAGCTGCACCGCGGTCTTGACATCATTCCCGCCCGTGCCGCCGTCCGCCGCATAAGCCTGCGAGCCCGCGAGAGGCTCGACGCCCGCGAGCGCCTGACCGGTGATGAGCTGCATGAGATCCAGCTCGATGGACGCGGGAGCGATGCCCAGCACCGCGAGGTCGAGGTATGCCCTGCCGTCCTTGTAATACACGCCGAGGAGCACTTCCTCTTCGCCCGTGCCGCCCTCGTTCTTCGCGAGTTTGACGACGATCTGAGTGTCGTTCGCCGCGGGATAGTCGGTGCCGAGCAGGCTGCCGACGATGGGTCTGAGATCGACGAACGCTTCGATGTCAAATGAGTAGTCTATGTCGATGTCGCTGCCGATGACGATGTCACCGAGCTCCTCGCCGAGCGAGATGCCCTGCTGCTTGATCGACGCTTCGAGACCCGCGTTGAGGTGCAGGTAGAGATAAGGTTCGGAGAGGATGTCCACGAAGTCCGCCTTGCGGTCCTCGGGGATGATCGCGCCGGCGTTGCTGCCGATGCCCGCGCCGAAACCGCCGAGACTGAGCTCGATATCCGCGCCTTCGCCCAGACCGAGATAGACGGATATGCCCGCCTCGCCGAGATTGAGCCCGTCGCCGAGTTCGATCTTGACGCCGCCCGTGATGGAGGATTCCTCACCGTCGGGATCTATGAGCGAGATGCCGACATCGCCCAGGCTGACGCCCAGCGTCTCGAACAGTTCGGAGAGGGTGAACGCCGCGAGGTAGACATCTATGTAGGTGTCGCCGACGCCCACGCCGCCGAGCAGCGCGAGAATGGATGCGATGTCGAAGCCGGACTCTTCTCCTTCGTTCGCCGCGGCGAGCGCGGAAGCCTCCGACTGACCCGACGCCGAGAAGAACTGCCCTATGTCGACCTTGATGTCAAAGCCGCCGAGCAGAGTCGTATGCAGATACGCCACACCGCCGTTCAGCCACACTTCGAGGGCTGCGGTGCCGTCCCCGCCTATGAGAGCGAGGTAGAGATTGGCGCCCGTGAGCAGTCCCGCCGCGTTGAGGGCGAGAGCCCCCGTGGCGTCGGTGGTGAGCAGCGCCGCAAGGTCGACATCGGCGGAGAGTTTGAGCGTCGCGCCGACATCCAGACCCTCCTCCGCGAATGCCGCGAGCACCGCGATGAGGAAGTCGGAATTGCCGTAAGTGAAGTCGAGGAACTCGCCGCCTATGGCGTCAATGTCGATGCCGAGCGAGAGATCCACGCTCACCGTGCCCACATTAGCGAGTATGTCGCCGATGACTATGGAATCGGTGTCGAGCAGCTGATCGAATGTGAGGAGCGCGGCGTACTCGTGGTTGGCGTCCGCCGTGGCGATATCCTCTATCGCCGCGCGGAAGCCCGCGTCGTCGGCGAAGGTGCCGAGCCTGATGCCTATGCCGAGACCCACCTCGGCAAGCGTCTTGATCGCGCCCGTGCCGCTGCCGTCGTCCACGCCTATCGCGAGCCCGCTTATGGTGAGCTCCTTGGTCTCGCCGAAGCCGGGATTGCTGTAATTCAGAGCGACATCGCCCATGAGAGGCAGCGTCGCGCCCGGCGAGATGAGGTTGACTATGCTGTTGATGATCTGCTTGGTGAGGGTCACGCCGATGCCTTCGATGTTGAAGATATCGCCGTTCATGTCGACATCGATGTTCTCGAGGATCGCCATGATGAGCCCTATGGTGTCGAGAGTGGCGGGCTCGTCGTCGCTCGAAGAGGCGACATAATGCTTGACGATCTCGCCCTCGTCGACGAGCGCCTTGGCGGCGTCGTATTCCGCCTGAGAAGCTGCCTGATCGTCACCCGTCAGCCCCGCAAGAGCCTCGTTTATTGTGACGAGCAGGGAGTCGATCTGCTCGGAGAGGAACGCGTTGAGATCGAAGTCCGTGATCTTGACTTTGGCATTCCTGCCGAGGATGCCGGTGAGATCGGCGTAAAGCGACCTCTCGGCGCCTATGTACGCCACTCTGCCGCGCAGCGCGCCGTCCGTGCCGGTTATGTCGATGACGGCGTTGGTGCCCGCGGGATCGCGCATGTTTATCTCCGCCGAGATCTTGATCCCGAGCGTGAGAGAAGTGTCTTCGGCTATGTCGATGTTGAGGGTCTTGAGCGCTTCGGGCACGGAGACATCCCCGAGCAGCCCGCCCAGCGCGCCGAGTATGGTCTGGATCTCAAAGGAGTGCTCCTTGAGATCGAGGTCGAGGTCGAGAGAAAGCTCGAGGGTGAGCGGAGAGTACTCGGTGAGCTCATCGAGGTCGTAACCGCGCTCGGAGACGAGATAGGTCTCGAGATTGAGCACGGGAGCCGTGCCTGCCTGTATCTCGGTAATACCGACGGAGACATCGAGTTCGCTCTCCATGATCTCCGAACCGGCGCCGCCCGAAGTGTTGAAGTCCATGCCCACTTCGAGGACGGGACCGCTCACGAGCAGGGGCTGACCCTGCGCGTCCTTGCCCACGGTCGCGACGAGGTAGATCGCCGTCGAAGTGGTGTCGAGGTCGCTGAGTTTGCCGAGGTCGATGCCCAGGACATTGCCTATGGTGAGGATGAGATCGCTGTAATCGCCGAGCAGGCCGTCGGGGGCGATGAGACCGCCGACCAGTCCGAGCACGCTCGCGAGGTTGATGGGGATCTGATATTCGACGGTGCCGTCCGCCGCGACTACCGCGCGCGAAGTGGGCGCGAAGAGCGCCGTAAGGATGCGCTCGACCGACCCGAGGTCGCCGAGCTCTATGCCGAGAAGATTGTCGAGGAGCAGCTGCCCGACGCTGGTGCCGCCGAGAGCCTTGTCCACGGCTTTTGCGATGGCGGTGATGTCGAGGTCTTCGGTCTTGACGACCTGAGCGCCTTTTTTGATGCCGGTGCAGTCATAAACGATGGTGCCGTCGAAGTAGTAGAGACCGAGGAGGAGGGTTTCCTCGCCTCCGGCTTCGTTCATACGCCAAAGTTCGACAAGCATCTCCGAGTTTGCGTCTTCCTCGGGGTCGATCGCCGCCTGTATCTTGACGGCAAAATAGCGACCGTACTTGTCCTTTATGTAGTCGAGCCCTATGGTGGTGCTGAAATTGTAATAGTTGCCGGCGTAGACATTCAGCGCCGCTTCCTTGAAAGCGGCGTACGCCTGCGAACTGGAAACCGATCTTATGCCGCTGTCCGGGACCTCCGGATCTCCGGGGCCGCCCGGCGTGTCCGGAGCGCCCGGATCTTTGCCGATCGGATCACAAGCGACCAGCACGCCGCAAACAAGGCACAATATCAGTGCGATGAGCAAAGCGATCTTCAGTTTTCTCATAACATCCCTCCTACAGCCCCCTCATGCGTACACGCTATACGCACACGAGACTAATAGACAGTTTGATTTTACCCTACCTCGCGCCGGTAGTCAATACCGTTAATTACAATTAACCGCACCTTAAAACTGCCTCACAAAACGCGGCGCGAGCCCGCTCCGAAAAAGGTCGAAGCCCGTCGAAAAATGTAAAAACCGATATCCGTCGCTCTCGCGGCAATCAAAAAAGCACTCCTTTGGAGTGCTCTTTCGTTTTTATCGCTTAATGCCAATGTCGCTGCCGGCGGCTCGTCCTCTCTCCGCGCCGCCGCGGCGATACGCGAAAAGTGTTCCCGAAAGGCAAACGCCCGCCGCCCCTCCGCGGCAGGGAAATTTTTCCTTTCCGCGGCTATTTTTTCAGCCACACCTCACGGTGCATATCCTCGTCGAAACGGCGGAGCATATCCCGGACATATGCCTCGGTGTCGGCGTCCGTGCCCCTCGCGAGAGGCGTCAGATCCACCGCGTAGATGAGCGCGGTGGCGGTGTCGCCCTCGTGGCTCTTGCCGAAGGTGGCGTGCGCCTTTCTCCTCGCGAGCGCCGCGATATCGTAGCGCTTGACGGCGTTCTGAGTCACGAACGAAGCCATGAGATCGGAAGCGAATCCCTCGCTCCCGCTGACATCGAACACCACTTTCTCGGAGTCGGGCACCCAGTCGAGATCACGCCACACCTCGCAGCCGTATATCTTCTCGGGCAACATGTCCTCGGGCAGTCTCCTCACGGCGTCCATAGCCACGCAGAACGCGCCGACATGGGTGGGATGACGGTCAAAAGGATTGTGCAGATAGAGCGCTTTAAGGCGGGGATACTCGCGGAGCACCGCCTCCACGCCGTCCACCAGCGAAGCTCTGCGTTCCTTGACGGCAGCCGAACTCTCCTCGAAGAGATACAGCGCGTTGTAACCTCCGGTCTCGGCGGCGCGCTTTTGCTCGGCGCTCCTGAGCTCCGCCATGTCCTCGTCGGACACCCCCGCGAACTGCGGCGCGCGGGGACACGCCCCGCCGTCGGTGAGCACCACGCCCACGAACCCGCCTTCGCCGCGCGCCGAACGCACTATGCCGTCAAAGGCGAACATCTCCATGTCGTCCTTGTGGGCGGACACGGCAAGAAACTTCACATCCTTGTCTCCCGCCGAAGCGGGCACGAACTTTTCCATACTCTCCTCTCCTACCCGGTTCCTCATATCGGAACACGGTTCGTGTTTCGCCGCGCGTCCTGCGCGGCAGCTATGATTTGATATATCACACTTATCGTATTTTGCGCCGCTCCCGCGGCTTTCGCCGCCTTTCGGGGAGTTCCGCGCTTTTCAGGCACCTTCCGCCTGTGCAGCCGCCTTTTGCGCCCCTGCGGCGGGGATACCGCCTTCCGCGCGATGCGGCGCCGCTCGGGGCGCCGCATCTACGGTGAGATCACTTAAAATACGCTTCGTGTTTTACTCCGCAAACTCGGGCGGCGCGGTCATGCTCCATTTTTCGGTGAGCACCGCGCATTCGCCGGGGAGCAGCTCTCTCTTCGGGGACAGCCACTCCACTTCGAGGATGTGGTCGTTGGTGTAGCTTTCGAAGTTGCAGGAGAAGTCGCCGTACTCTCCCTCCTCAAAGGGGCACTCCCATTTCATGGCTTTGCCGTCGAGGATGTAGTAAGCCACGCCTTTCTTCGCCATGGTGCCGATCTTGATCGCGCGGGAGTCGTTCGCCCATGCGAGCGAGATATGTCCGCGCGTCGCCTCGAAGCGGCTGTCGCCCGGGATGTTGTAAGGCCAGAAGACGAGGTTCTGCACGGGGTTCAGATCGTCGACCTTGTCGTTGGTCGGCAGGATCATCCTGCCGCCTTTCGCCATGACGGTGAGCCCCCAGACTGCTATCCTGCGGCGCTCGCCCTTGTTTGTGACGATGTCGCGCACGGTGAGACTGCCGTCCTCAGCGAGCTCGAGGTCGAGGGTGTAGTCGAAGTTCTTCGCCGCGCGGCAGGTGAAGGTGCCGCCGAATTCGCGAAGGTCCGCCTCGACGGCGCCGTTGTCGGGGACATAGGTCTCGAGGTCCTCGGGCGACTTCCAAACGCGGTGACCGCCGTAGAGATACCACTTGGTGCCCGCGCCGAAATTCTCGTCGAAGTATTCGCCGCCTTTGTCCACATTGCGGTCTCTGTCCTCGCCGAGGAAGTTGAAGTCCGGGGTGCCGAACCATATGATGCGCGGACCGAGATCGAGAGTGACCAGCACCTTGGTGCCGCCGCGCTCGAATCCGACGCATTTGCCGTAATTTGCGTATGTCTCGGTGTACATATCTCCTCCGTCAGATGTCCTTGGGTATGCGCTGGATGCTGCGCCAGTTGCGCGCGGAGTCCTTGTTGGCGCCGCGCTGATTGACCGCGCCCCATGCGGCGAGCTGTTTGATCCTCGCGAAGGGACCGGGGTCGCTTTCCTTTATGGTCGCGTGCGGGATGTCGAAGAGGTCGAGGAGCGGGAGCACCGCGGCAAGGCGCGCCTTGAAGTCGGCGTAATCCTTGGCGGGATCGCTCCAGCCGCTCTCGGCGACCGCCGCCGCGCGCGGATAGGTGCGCTCGAAAAGGGTTTTCTCATCGGCGATATGTTCGGTCCAGAGCGTGCATTCCACGCCGAACACGCCGTCCTCGCCGTTCGCGCCGAACTCGGGGAGCACGGGCTCGAAGGAATACGCCTTTTTGAGCGGCGTGAGCCCGTTGGGATAGTCGAAGTAGTAGTTGTTGCAAAGGCTGACTATGACCTTCCTGCCGTCCTCGGCGACCGCACGCGCCACCGTGCTTTCGGAATGCGCGCCGCGCGCCCAATATTGGATGACCGCGCTCTTGTCGACCAGCCCCGAGTAAAGGGACTCGTTCCAAAGCACCGCCGTCTTGCCGAGCTTCTCGAGCATCTTGACGGCTTTGTTTGTGAAATAGCCCTGCAGCTGCTCATAGTTTTTCAGCCCCTCGCGGCGCATGGTCGCCTTGCAAAGGTCGCATTCGTCCCAGGTGATCTTGGGGACTTCGTCGCCGCCGAGATGGAAGTATTTGCAGGGGAACATCTCCGCCGTCTCCGAAAGCAGCTTCCAAAGGAAATCGTAGGTGCTTTCCTTGCCCGCGCAGAGCACTTTGTCGTGTATGCCGAACCAGGTCGCGACCTCCGTCTTCTCGCCCGAGCAGGACAGCTCGGGATATGCCGCTATCGCCGCCGCCATATGTCCCGGGACATCTATCTCGGGGATGACTTCTATGCCGCGCGCACCCGCGTACGCCACTATGTCCGCGACCTGTTCTTTGGTGTAATAGCCCGAGTGTTCCTTGCCGTCGCCGCAGGTGGACGAGCGGCGGGAGCCTATCTCGTGGAGCAGCGGCAGACCGTCTATCTGAAGCCTGAACCCCTGGTCGTCGCTGAGGTGGAGATGCAGATAATCGAACTTGAACAGCGCCATCGCGTCGATGAACTTCTTGACGACGGGCACGCCGTAAAAGTGGCGGCAGACATCGAGCAGCACCGCGCGGCATTTGAAACGCGGCGAATCCTCTATGACCGCGCAGGGCACGCCATCGGGATAAGCCGTGACCAGCTGAGCGGCGGTCGCCGCCGCGTGCATGAATCCCGCCACGCTCTGCGCCTCGGCGCGCATCCCGTCTTCCGTGACGGTGAGACGGTAGTCGCATCCCGTCTTTTCGGGCACGAAAGTTATCACTCCGCCGCCGTTTGCGGCAGACGCCTCCGCGCACTTTTTGAGCACCGCCGCCGCGGCGGGCAGCGGGCAGACTATCTCCGTCTTTTTGCCGAAACAAAATTTGCCTTCACCTGCGAGTTTGACCGAACTCGGGCGCGGGATAATGTTCATATTCGCCTCCTCACGGGGCACCAAGCCCCTCGTGATTATACCAAAGCCCCGCGCGGCAGTCAATACGCACGGGCGTGCGGGCGCGGTTTGACACGCCTGCGCGCGTGTGGTATCCTCATTACCGAGCCCGCCCCGCGCGGGCGCAGGAAGGATATGACTTCTTCGACCATCTCGCCGCTCGTGACCCCGGACACCCGGGTCATCCTCGTCCCGAGGCGCCCGCGCACCCGCGTGTGGGAGCTGGATTTTCTGCGCGGCGTTTCCGTCCTGCTCATGATCCTCGACCATCTCGTCATGCTGCTCGTGACGGTGTTCGGCCCCGCCTGGTTCGGCTCGTCGCTGTCGGCGGACGCCCCCGGCGCGGGATTCGTGAGATGGTGCGAATGGTTCCTCAACTACAGCACGGCGAGAAAAGTGCTGCATCCGCTCGTGGTGTTCGTCTTCTTCTCCGTCTCCGGCATCTCCTGCACCTTCTCGCGCTCCAACTTCAAGCGCGGAGGCATCCTCGCAGCGCTCGCGATCGTCTACTCGCTGGTCACACATGTGCTCGCTGAGACGCTCGCCATGCCCTACATAATCGTCAACTTCGGCGTGCTGCATTTCTACGCGGTCGCCATCCTGACCTACGCCGTCATCGACGCGCTGACAAAACGCAGCGAAGCGCTGCGCACGGCGGTCTGCGCCGCCGTCGCCCTCACGGTCGGCCTGCTCTATTTCCTCTATCAGCCGCCCGCCGACGCCCCGACATGGCTCGGGATCATCTTCCCGCCCCGCGACATTCATGGCGTCCAGAACGACTTCATAGCGGGCTGGGAGATCTCCCCCGGTGACCTCTTCACCGTCATCCCCAACCTCGCCTCGTTCATGTTCGGCGCCACGGTCGCGCCCCTGCTTTACGCCTCCCGCCGCAGCCTGCTGCCCGTGCTGGACGGCAAATGGAATTTCCCCGTGAACTTCGTGGGCAAACACTCCTTGTGGTTCTTCATCCTGCACATCCCCGTGCTCGCCGTCATCCTCGCGCTGGTCAGCGTGCTCTTTATGACGCCGGGCGACTGGGTGCTCTTCTGACCCGCCCGCGCCGCTCTTTCCCGCCCCAAAAACGATTAACGACGGTTAAATTTTTCGTCCCGAAAACCGCCTTTTTCTCACTCTCCTCTCCCCCTCAAAAACCCACCCTCCACTGCCTTTTTCAAAAATCTTCCAATTGGGGACGGGGTTAAATTGGTAAAAAATCTTCCAATTTGACCCCGTCCCCAACTGGTAAGTTTTGGTTGTTTTCGATCCTGCGAGGAGGGCGTTCGCAAGGCGATTTTCAGATAAAAAAAGACCCCCGCGTCGCGGGGATCCTCGCTGCCGCATCCTTGCTTATTTGGCTCTTGCCGAAAGCGTCAGCCGCGGGCGCATGGACTGCTCGCGCACCGCGCTGCTCTGCTTCATGACCTTCCTCGCGAATTTCTCGGGTCTCACGAGGTTCTTGATGATGAATGGCGCGTCGCCGTCCGTGATCACCCTTATCTTCCCGTAGCCGCATATCACCTGGAACACATTCTGGTGCACATCGATATAGCGTATCTCCGCGAGCGGCAGCATGACGCTCCTGATCTTGAACACGCCCTGCTTGAAGATGAACTTGTCCTCCGTGACGATGAGCTCCTGCCTGTACATGCTCACCGCGTCGCAGATGACGAGGAAAATGACGAAGCACGCCGCTCCGAGCAGCGCCCATTTGAGATTCGCGGGAGTGAGATAGCGCACGGTACCGTCGAACTTGGGATCCAGCCCGCCCTCGATCTCGGGTGCGTACACCCAAAGCAGCGCGATGATCGCGCCAAGCACCGCCGCCACGATGATAAGCTTCGCCGCGGCGAACCCCGAAAACCTCGCCCTGAGGACGATCCTTTCCGAGCGGGAATATATCCTTTCGAGAGTTCTCATATCTCCACCTCAGCCCCTGTAGCAGGGCGGGAACTGCGCCATCCTTACGGAGGTGCACCCGAAGGGCACGAACGCCCTCTCTATGCTCTCCTCCGAAAACTTGGGCGCGGTCGGCGCCAGCGAGAATCCGTTGATGTCGAAATCCCAGTTGAGCACATTTTTGCACCGAATGTAGAGTTCAAACGGCGCATTTGCTCTGTCAAACGGCTTTTCGGGCATTTTGCCCACCACCGTGCGTTCGGCGTCGTACAGCGTGCGTCTGCCCGAGCTCTTTGCGATGACGGGTGCCACGCTCCATTTTGTGACGGCGTTGACTTCCGCCGCTTCGCCGCCGGGATAGGACCTCACGGAGACCTCGCTCCCGGGGCGGGTCGCCATCAGGACATTGCCCTTGTAGAGCGAATGGGTGCCGTCGCGGTTGGTGGTCACGAGGAGCGGGATGTCCAGCTTGAGCATAAAAGTGCTCCCGGTACGCAGCGTGCATTTGACGGAGATGACGCCGCCGCCCGTCGCCACGACCTGACCGCCCGAAATGAGTTGCATGGTCGTGCCGCGCGGCACGCGGAAATTTATGCGCACAGCCGCGTCGCCGTCCGCTTCGAGCACCTTGAACACCACCGTATTGCGGAAGGGATAGCCCGTCTCCTCCTTTATGCGGAGGACGGAACCGCGCACGGGGATATCCAGCGTGCAGGGGGCGTACGCGAAGAAATTGAGCTCGTCCGCGCCTCTCATCATGCACAGAGCCTGCATGAAGAAGGGATAGGCGGAAAGCAGCGCGACGCTGCCGCGGGTTATGCCGCCGCGCGCGTAGGCGTTGCCGAAGGGGTAGCCCGCGAAGAATTCCTTGCGCCTCACCGAGCATTCCACCTGATTGACCATGAGGACATCCTGCACCGCGCTGCCGTCGTCGAACGCAGCCGCGCCTATGACATTGAACGCGATCTGTTCGAGGATATCGGCGCACACGCCTTCGCCCGTGGCTTGCAGCACGGACACCAGCGATTCCATCATCTCCACCGCCGCGGTGATGTCTATGCCCCGGGTGGGCGAATTGCCGCCCAGCCTGCGGTCGCAGGAGAACATCCCCGTCGCGTTGCCGTGGTACCTGTTGAGATTGGCGATGAGCCTGAGCGAGAGCCGCCTGAGCTCCCTGTCGCCCATAAACGCGCCGTAAGTGCAGGGATATTTGACCGCCTTCGCCATGTTGACGCCGTCCGTCTCCACGAGGAGCTGATGGGCGGGACGCTTCCATTCCGCCTCCATCTTCTCGGGCGTGAAGGGCTTGACGCGCTTGCCTTCGCGGGGGGATTCCGCCTGCGAGATCGTCCTCACCGCCTTTTTGAGCGCGGCGGGCGAGATGCACTTCTCCGCCGCCTTCTTGTAGGGGAAGCGCACGGCGAGACGGAACCAATCGGGGCTGCGGTCGCGCAGCATCTCGGCAAGATCTTTAAGCCATTCGAGGTCGCTCTCGCGGTAGAGCGCGTCCATCGCCTCCACCTCGTCCAGCAGACGAGCACGGGCGTGGTGCCAGGAATGGGTGACGGACATGGTGTTGAAACGGCTCTTGAAAAACTTTTTGAGCGCGGTGAGCGCGCGCTGTTCGCCCGTGAGTTCGTAGAACGAGAGCAAAGTCTTGACCGCCTCGGTCTTGGGCGCCTCGCCGTCCCTGTCTTCGGGGAGCAGATCCCCGCCCTCGAGCGCGGCGTCGAAGATGGCGTTCATGTAGCCCTCCGCCTTGACGGTGAGCTGCGGCTCGCCGAGCACGCCCGCAAGCAGGATGAGCCCGCGGACATAGCGCGGGAAGATCTCTCCGCCCTTCCAGTTCACGCCTTCGAGTAGCGAAGGATCGGCGCCCATCCTCTTTTGGAGGGCGTTGACGATATCGAGCTGTTTAGCCAGCCAGCCGTCGGGTTTGACGCTGCCCACGGGCAGGCGGCGGAGCGGAGTTTCCCTGTTCTTTGCCACTGTCCACCTGCGTGCGACGCGCGACGCGCACGCGATTTATATTCTCAAATCAAGTTAGCACAAAAAAACGGTCTTTGCAAGCCTTTGCACCATTTGACAAAGCGGCGCGGAGGAATTAAGATTCTTGCGGAGGAGCCTTTTATGAAATACGCTCTCATACTCGGCGACGGCATGGCGGACTACCCCGTGCCCGCCCTCGGCGGCAAAACGCCGCTCGAAACGGCAGATAAACCCATGATCGACATGCTCGCGAAGACGGGCAGGATAGGACTCGTCAAGACGGTGCCCGACGGCTTCAAGCCGGGCAGCGATGTCGCCAATCTCGGCGCGCTCGGCTACCATGCCGAGGACTGCTACACCGGCAGATCCCCCCTCGAGGCACTGTCCATAGGCATAAAGATGAAGAGCGACGATGTCGCCCTTCGCGCCAACCTCGTCACTCTCGGCGACGAGGACGCCTTTGAGGACAAGACCATGAAGGACTACTCGGCGGGCGAGATCTCCTCCGAGGAAGGCCGCGAGCTCATGGAATATCTCGAGAAAGAGCTCGGCGACGATATCTTCGCGTTCTACGCCGGAGTCAGCTATCGCAACTGTCTCATCATCGCCCGCGGCAGCACTGCCATGGAGCTCACTCCCCCGCACGACATAAGCGGCAGGCGCATCGGCGACTATCTCCCGAAGGGGGATATGTCCGAGGCTCTCACCCGCCTCATCAAGCGTTCTTACGAACTGCTCAAAGATCATCCTGTCAACAGAAAACGGGTTTTATCCGGCAAAAACCCTGCGAACAGCGTATGGTTTTGGGGACAAGGCACCCGCCCCGCCCTCGAGAGTTTCCGCGAGCGTTACGGGCTCGAAGGGGGTATGGTGAGCGCGGTGGACCTGCTCAAAGGCATCGCCATCGGCACCGGCATGAAGAGCGTGGATGTCGAGGGCGCGACGGGCACGCTGTCCACCAATTTCGAGGGCAAGGCAAAGGCGGCGTGCGACCTTCTGGACGGCGGCTGCGACTTCGTGTTCGTGCACCTCGAGGCTCCCGACGAGTGCGGGCATCAGGGCGATCCCGAGGGCAAGACGCGCGCCATCGAAGCCATCGACGGCCGCATAATCCGCCCCGTCTTCGAGCACCTGAAGCAAAAGGGCGAGCCCTTCGCCATGCTGGTCATGCCCGACCACTTCACCCCCGTCTCCATACTCACCCACTCCCGCGAGCCCGTGCCCTTCCTCATGTGGTATTCCGAAAAGGCGCTCGGCGAAGGCGGCGAATACAGCGAGAGCGCGGCGCAAAAGACGGGCGTCTACTATGAAGATCCCGCCCTCCTGACCCGCGAATTTTTCGCGCTGGGGAAATAACTCAGGGCTACACGCAAACAAAAAAACGGGACGCGAGCGCGTCCCGTTTTGTTTTCGTCGTTTTATTTCTTCCCGCCGCCTTTCCCCGAAGAGCCCGCAGGCTTTGAAGAGGTCTTCGCGCGGGGCTTGGCGGCAGTCTTTTCCGCGGGCTTTTCCTGCGCGGCGGGAGCTTCGTCCGCCCGCGCGCTCTTGCCCGCCGCTCTGTTTTCGGCGTCCTCTATGCGCTTGGCGACGGCGGCAGCCGCCTTGGAAGCGTACTCCCGCGCCTTCTGCCCGCTGAGCTTTATCTTCTCGACCGCCTGTTTGCTCTTGGCGGTTGCAGGCGCCTTGGCGGGCTTTGCCTGTTCTTCGGCGGGAGCCTTGGCGGGGCTTTCGGCTGCCTCTCCGCTTTTGGGTGCGGGGAGCTCTTCTCCCTGCGTCGCGGCTGCGGCTGACGCCTTATCCGCGGCGGGGGCGGTCTCCGCCTTGTCCGTGCCGTACATCTTGGCTTGGATGGCGGTGCGTATGCCGTTCTCCTTGCGGATGCCGTTGACATAAGTGGACACGCGCACGGCGTACTTTTTTCCCTTCTTCTTGAAGATCGCGCCGAGGATGAGCAGCGTTATCTTGAGCCCGAGCTGCACGCCGGCGACGGCTATCTGCGCGCCGAGGATGATCCACTGCCACAGTCCCAGCCCCTTGGCTTCCACCACGCCGACCATGGACACGGCGGTGACCACGAGGAAGACGAAGGTCGTGAATATCTTGAAGATCCCGAACAGCTTTTTGAGGTTCTTGATCTGCTTCTTGCCCGCCTTGACATCGCGGATGAAGAAAATCGTGATCGCGACGAACGCCACCGCGTAGCCCGCGAGGAACCCCAGCATTATGTAGGAGTATGGCGCGAGTATCCAATGGTTTAGTATGAGCGTGACGCCTGAGGCGATCGCGAACAGCATGCTGATGACCGTCCAGACGAAACTCGCCTTTGCGATCGCAGACTGTTTTTTGGAGACGGGCGCTTCCCTCTCAGTCTCCGCCGCGGGCGCGGCGGTCTGCTCCGCGGCTGCCGCCGCGGTCCCCTTCTTGTCCTCTTTCATTTTCCCTCCCTCGCGACGCTTTTCCGCGTCAGTTGCAAGCGGCGACCGCGTCGATCTCCTTGAACAGCAGATCGAAGAAACGGTTCACCGTCCTCTCGTCCTCGTCGTTGCCGGTTATGGCTATGGAGAAGGTCACCTCTCCTCCGAGCGTGGTGAACGCCAGCTGCATGAACGGCTTGCCCTTGACCGCGCCCGTATAGAACCCGTCAACGAGCCTCGCCTCTCCGAGCGCGTAATCCGCCGGTTTTATGGAACCTATGTTGCTCATGCCGATGAGCGGGTTGTCGTAGCCGAGCTTTATCGCCCACTCGCTGATGAAATGCGGCAGGATGGTGTAGGCAAGATGCAGGAGCGGCAGCGAATGCAACCCCAGGAACTTGTCGCTCTTGTTGCCCGCCATGGCGTCCCTGACCGCCGCGAGCGTATCCTCCGCGCTCTCGCCTATGCCGCGCAGGGTGACGGTCATGAACCCGGTGTGGTTGGTGAGCCCGGTCTCCGCGCCGCCCTTCGCCATATGCCGCCTGAGGTCGACCATGCAGGGGATGGTGAGGGTGTCGTCCTTCTTCGCCGCGCCTATGCCGACGAGCGCGCGGGCGTACGCCGCGAGGATGATGTCGTTGACCGTGAACCCCATCGCCTTGCCCTTTGCCCTCGCCGCCTCGAATCTGTCCGCCGAAAGCTTCCTCAAAATGATGCGGTTGCGGTCCTCGCCGCACTTCGAAGTCAGCGGGAAATAGTGCTTGTTTTTGACCTCGCTGACATTGCCGTAAAGCCCCCGCGCCGCCTTCGCGTCCTCCTTGCTCATAGCGGAGTAGACCATGTCGTAAGCGCGCGAACCGTGCTTTATCTCCATGTTTTCGTCGCCTGAAACCAGCTTTGTGTAATTTTCGCAAAGTTTGATGACGAAATATTTGAGGTCGCCGCCGTCAAAACACATATGGTTGACGACAAAGACGAGCGCGCTCTCCTTCTCCCCTTTGAGAAGTCCGACGCGGATCTGGACATTGCTCTTTATGGGGATGCGGCGCTCGGCGAACTCCACCGCGTCCCGCCGCACATCCTCGCTGCTTTGCACGGTGAAAAAGTCGGAGAGCGAGAAGGGCTGCACCACCCAATACGGCTTGATGAAATTGTTGTGATAGCGGCTGTGCAGCACATCGACCTCGCCCACCTGGAACATGAGCGCGCGCCCGAGGGCGTCCTCGTCGATCGCGCCCTCGTAAAAGAGGACGCAGTGCATCATCCGATCGTAGTAGTTGCGGAACAGATATTGCATCTTGTCCCACATCTCGGCTTTGAAGATCTTCCTTGGCATATGTTCTTCTCCCCTTCCCCCTTCTTTCAAATCAAAGAGGGAGCGTCGCCGCGCTCCCCCCGTGCATTCCCGCAAACGCTCTCAAAGTTTGCCTTCCGCGAACCTTCTCACGAAGTCTTCGGTGAGGCGGTTGTTCTCGCGGGCGGCTTTGCTCTTCCAGTTGAGCGAGAAGCAGTGGTTGTCCATGAACCCGTCGGAGTGATACTCTTCGTAGTGCACGCCCTTCTCGCCGAGCAGTTTCATGAGCCCATCCGCCTGCCCGCCGCAGAAGATATCCTTTGCCGCGTGGGTGAGGAAGGACACGGGGAACTCCTCGGTGACATGCGGCAATACGCTGCAAAGATCCTTCCACTCGTAGGAATCGATCTCGTCCTTCTTGATGCCGGCGAAGTCCTTGAGCAGTTTGCCGCCGAGATCGAAGGGATACTTGTTTTTGAGCGCGGTCGCCACATCGTAGATGCCGCAGTTGAGCACCGCGCCGCCGAACCTGAGGTCGGTGGACACCCCGAGCTTGTCCTGAAGGGACTTGTTGATGGTTATGCATGCCAGCATGGCGGCGTAGTAACCGCCCGCGCTGTCGCCGGAGACCACCATCCTGCCCGTGTCCATGCCGAGCTCATCGGCGTGCGCGCCCACCCAATTGAGGGCGGCGACCAGCTGCCTGTGAGGCACGGGGCACTGATATTCGGGGCAGAGACCGTAGTTGACATTGACCACGAAGTAGCCCATATTGGCATACCAACGGGAGAGCGCGCGGCGATAGTGCTTGTCGCCCGCGACGAAGCCGCCGCCGTGTATGTAGAACAGCACGGGACGCTTGCCCTCGCCGCCCTTGACAACATAGGTGTCGAGACGGCACGCCTCGGGCGAAGACTCGTCGTAGACTATGTCCGTCCTGATGTCGAAGTCGACATCCTTGAACTTGGTCATCTTGCGCTCGTTCTGATAAGGATTGAACAGTTTATCGATGGCAACAAACAGAAAACTTTGCAGACTCATTTTAGACCTCCGTTGCGCCGGCAAAAACCGAACTTCGTCGCAACGGCATTTTAACACATGTCAAATATCATGTAAACCCTTTGACGAGATTTTGACCCGCGCCCGCGCGTCGTGCCCGTCCGCGCAAAAGAAAAAGGGGCCACGGCAGGCGCGCTGCCGTGACCCCCGTCCGTGCGCACGGTCATTTGGCTTCCAGACGGTGGGCGTTGAGGCGGACGAACTCGTTCATGTTCGCGATGATCATGTCGAAAAAGCGGTTGACTATCCTCTCGTCCTCGTCGTTTCCGCGGATGGCGATGGTCATGGTGATGTCGCCGAGCAGGCTGGTGAGGGCAAGCTGCATATACGGCTTATACTTGACCGCGCCGGTCATGAACCCGTCGATTATGTTGGCGTCGCCGAGCGCGAGCGCCCTGTCGTCCATGACGCCGATGTTGGACATGCCGATGAGCGGGTTGAGGTACCCAATCTTGATCGCCTGTTCGCTGACCACGAAGGGGAAGATGGTGTAGGCGAGCTTGAGAAGGGGCAGGCTGTAAAGCCCCATATAGGGATCGTCCTTGCTCTTGCGCACCGAGCGCAGCACCTCGACGAGGGTGTCGTTGATGGTCTCGCCCTTGCAAGCGACCGAGCACTGCATGAACCCGGTGTGGTTGGTGAGCCCGGTCTCCGCGCCGCCGTCCACGATATGGCGGCGGAGGTCGACCATGCAGGGGATGGTCAGACGCTCGTCGTCCTTGAACATGCCGATCTCATAGAGCGACCTGACATAAAAGGCGAGCATGAGGTCGTTGACGGTGACGCCGAGCACCTTGCCTATCTTGCGGAAGGAGGCGAACAGCTCCTTGCCCACCTTGCGGCGCACTATGCGGGTGGCGTCGTAGGGCGAGGGCTGGGTGAGCGGGAAGTAATGCTCGTCCTTGACCTGGCTGATGTTCTTGTACAGCCCGCGGGCGATCTTCTCCTCCTCGGGCGTGAGTTTGCTGTACACGGCGTCGTAACTGCGGCTGCCCGTCTTGATGCTGAGCGAATGGTCGCCGTCGAGCAGCTTGTTGTAGTTCTCGGCGAGCTTCTTCATGAAGTACTTGAAGTCGCCGCCGTCCATGCACATGTGATTGACGATCATGCACAGAGTGCTTTTGCCGTCCTTGTTGAACACCGCCATGCGGTACTGCACATTGCTCTCGACGGGGATGCACTGATAGATGAACGCGTTGATGTCCGCCTCGAGGTCGGTGGATTCTTTGACGGTCAGAATGTCGTCCACCGTGTAGTTCTCCACCGTCCAATACGGCTCGATGACATTGCCGTGGAAGGAGGAATGCAGCACGGGCACCTTCTCGGTCAGAAAAACCAGCACATTGCGCAGCACCTTGATGTCTATGAGCCCGTCATAGTACTGCACGCAGTGCACCATCCTGTCGTAGTAGTTGCGGAACAGATATTGCATCTTGTCCCACATTTCGGCTTTGATGATCTCTGCCATAACTCTCCCTTCGGGGGACTCAGTCGTCCCACATGGTGTAGTACGCCTCGTCTTCCTCGTCGTACTTCTTGCGGAGTTTTTCCTTCTCTATCTTGTCCTTTTCCTTGTTGCGCTTGGCGAGGAACACGATGAGCATGACTATAGCGCACACCACGCCCGCCAGGCAGAGCAGCCAGCCCATGCCCCAGAAGTTTTTCAGCGTCAGCCCCAGGATGACATACAGCATGACGAAGCTCACTTCCACCGCGACGCAGAGCTCGATGTGACGGAACTTGAAGAAGGTCGCGTAGGCGAGCACGGTGTCGAAGACGAATATCGCGATGACCATCGCAAGGAAGATGAGCCACGCCTTCTCGACATGGCACACGAGATTTAGCAGCAGGAACAGGAACACGCTGACCAAAACTATCACGACGGGCGGGAACACCCTCATGAGCAGGAACTTCTTCGCTTTTGCGAACTTGACGGCGAGCAGGCAGCTCACGGTGATGACGCCCGCGAACGCGCCGCCGAGCAGCAGCAGCCAGCCGGGATGCCAGCCGCCGGGCTTGACGGTGAGCCCGATGATGAGGTAGACGATGACCAGCGTGATCGCCGCACCCACGCCGCAGGCGACGCCGAGCACGGTCTTGCGCTTCTTGTTTTCCACTTCGCGCTTGGCGCTCTCGAACTCTTTGAGCTTCGCCTCGAAGTCGCCGAGCTCCTCTATGCACAGCCTGTAGATGAGTTCTTCGTCCTCAAGCCCCTTGATGCGCTTGTCCTGCGCCGCGTCCATGAGCTCTTTGAGCGTGCGGATGCGCAGATCCTTCGCCGCAGCCGTCGGCGCTATGGCGCGGAACTGCTGCTCGAGATATGCCTTGAATCTTTCCTTCAGGTCCATTTTGCCCTCCCGTGTGATCTCTTTCTATGTCATGCCACCCGGCATTACACCAATAAAACGCTCTACGCCCCAAAAGGTTACACCTTTCGGGCGAATTATTTCACCGCCCTTCCCACGGAGCGCAGCCGCGGCATTCGAGGAGCGCCGTCGCCTCATCCGCCTGCGGGCATATCCTGCCGAGAAGGGCTTTGAACCGCGCGCCGTGCGACTTGTAAACGAGATGCGCCAGCTCGTGACAGCATATGGCGCGCACGCATTCCTCGGGAGCGTGGATGAGCATCCGCGCAAGGTCTATGTTTCCCGTCGCGGTGTGACACCTCCCGTAAAAGGAGCGCACGCCCACCACGCCGACGGAGGGCGCCTTCGCTCTTACCAAAGGCAGCACGCGCTCCTCTTCCTCGCGGAATATGCGCGGGAGCTCCCGCTCCGCCTCGGCGGCGAACCAGCGGCGGAGAGTCCTCTCCTCCGCCCCTTCGGGCGCACGGACGACGAGCCTTCCGCCCGCGTCGTCGCGCTCCACCCCGCGCCTGCCCTCTCCGTGCACGCACACGACCTCGTAGCGCCTGCCGAGGAGATATACCTCGGGAGCGAAGTCGCTCATGCGCGCGTAGAAGGTCTGACGCTCGATTATCCAAACCGCCTTCTTCGCGACGAACTCGTCGAGGAAGGCGAGAGAGAACATCCTGCCCGCGAGCACGCGCACCGAACCGTCCGGGCGCACGGTCACGCACGCCGAGCGCCTGTCGCGGTATTCGACGGTGTAGTCTATCCTGATCTCCACTTTTTTATTATAAACCCGCGGGGCGCGGGTATCAAGCGGCGGGAAAGAAAACGGACAGCTGTCGCTTAAACGCAAAAACGCGCGTAAACCCGATGTTTAACGCGCGCTTTGATGTGATAAACAGTTTTATCAGCGAATGGGCTGCCCGAGCGCAAAAAGCATCCACTCGGCTGTGTTGACATAATGGTCGCCTATGCGCTCGAGATATTTGGCTGTCATCATGAGGTCGAGTGCGCTCTCTCCGTCCCTCTTCCCACCGCGCACCGTCTCCGCGATTCGCGTGCGCGCCTCTGCGAACAGCCCGTCCATGACATCGTCATATCTTATTACATCGCGCGCCGCGGAGGGCTCGTGCGACTCCGCCGCCGCCATGCATTTCTCTGCCATCTTTATGGCGGCGGCAAACATGGCGTCCATGCATTCGGGCGCTTGCGCGCCGCCGAGCCTTAGGGCCGTCCCCGCTATCTCGGACGCCTGATCGGCTATGCGCTCGAGCTCGCCGATCATGCGGGCGGCAGCAGTCACGACGGCGAGATCGTGCGCGACAGGCTGGCGGCGTACGACTATCGCCATGCACAGCCTCTCGGCGGCATTTTCGAGTTCGTCGGCCTCCGCCTCGCGGGCGGAGGCGATGGCTGCGGCCTCTTCGTCCGCGGCGGCGAACGCTTTCGCGGCGGCGACTATGCCCTCCTTTGCCGCAACGCACATTTTCATTATGAGCCCGCGGACGCGCGCGAGCTCCTCATCGTACTGCTTTCTCGTCATCAGCCGAACCTCCCCGTGATATAATCTTCCGTGCGTTTGTCCGCAGGGCGCTCGAACAGCCTCTCGGTCTCGCCGTATTCGATGAGCTCGCCGAGCAAAAAGAACGCCGTCCTGTCCGAGATCCTCGCCGCCTGTTGCATATTATGGGTGACTATGACTATGGTATATTCCCGTTTCAGTTCCTCGGTGAGTTCCTCTATCTTGGCTGTGGAGATAGGATCGAGCGCGGAGGTCGGTTCGTCCATGAGCAGCACTTCGGGTTTGACGGCGAGCGCGCGCGCTATACACAACCTCTGCTGCTGCCCGCCGCTGAGTCCGAGCGCGCTCTTTTTGAGGCGATCCTTGACCTCGTCCCATATCGCGGCGGCCCGAAGCGAACTCTCGACGATCTCGTCCAGTTCCGCCTTCTTGCGTATTCCGTGCGTTTTGGGGCCGTAGGCGATGTTGTCGTAGACACTGGACGGAAAAGGATTGGGCTTCTGAAACACCATGCCCACCCTCTTCCTGAGCAGATTGACATCGGCGGTCTTGTAGATATCCTCATCGCCGAGCAACACACTGCCCGATATGCGGCAGCCCGGGACAAGATCATTCATTCGGTTAAGCGTCTTGAGAAAGGTGGATTTGCCGCAGCCGGACGGACCTATGAGCGCGGTTATCTTCCTTTCGGGGATGTCCATGTCGATGCACTTGAGCGCTTGAAAGTTACCGTAAAAAAGATCGAGCGAACGCACGGTGAACTTGGGCTTTCCCTCCGCCGCGCCATCGCTCTCTCCGCCCGCCGCGATCCTTCCTTCTCCCGAAGCGGCGCCATCTTCTGCGCTTGCGGTCTCTTCCTCCCCGGACGCCGCGGCGTCCTCGCCCGCGAGGCGCTCCCCTTCCGGCGCAGGAGCATCCGTCACCGGGGATGAGTTCTGTCCTGCGGCAGATCTCTCGCCTGCGACGGGAGTTTCTTCGGCGGCGGGTCTCTCATCCGTCTCGCCGTCCTTCCGGCGTTTCAAAAGTTTTTCAAACAGCGACCCGATGTTCATCAGTACTCCTTTTTAAATTTATCGGACACGAGCTCCGCCGCTCCGTTGATGAGCAGCACGAGCAGGATAAGTATGACTGCCGTAGCCCAAGATTGGTCAACATACAATCCCTCCGAGGACAGCAGATACATATGCACGGACAAAGTCTCTCCGCTTCCGAGCAACGAGTCGGGGACACGGGCGACCGTGCCCGCCGTGTATATGAGTGCGGCTGTCTCCCCCACCACTCTGCCGAACGCCAGAATGACGCCGGAGATGATGCCCGGAAGCGCGGCGGGGAGCACTATGCCGAACACGGTGCGCAGCTTGCCCGCGCCCAGTGCGAAGGATCCCTCGCGAAACGACACGGGCACGGCTTTCAAAGCCTCCTCGGTGGTGCGCATGACGAGAGGGAGCACCATTATCGCCATGGTGAGTATGCCCGCTATCATGCTGTAGCGCTTGAACACCACCTCGACGAAGAGCAACATACCGAAAATGCCGTAGACTATGGAAGGTATGCCCGACAGCGTCTCCGCCGCCATCCTGACCACCGCCACGAATTTATTGCGCGAGGAAGTGTACTCGGTCATGAATATCGCCGCCGCCACTCCTACGGGCACGGCGATAACGAGGGACAGTCCCGCTATGATGAGCGTGTTTATGAGCGCCGGCGTCAGCGAACGGTTGTCCACCGTGTACTCCCATTCGAACAGCTCGGGCGTGAGATTTGGCAGACCCTGCATGAGCACATACACCACTATCCACACGACGAGCGCCGCGGTAGCGAGCGCGGAGAGGATGACAAGCAGCATGACGGCGAGGGAGATCGGGTGCTTGGAATACTCTTTCAGGCGCTGTTTGAGTCCTCTCCGATTGACGAAAGGTCTGCCTCTGAGATCCGCCGCCGCTTTCATTTGCCGCCTCCTTTGGAGCGTATTGCGGCGACCAGAAGATTTATCATGAGGATGAACACGAAAAGCACCGCCGCAGTGGCGATGAGCGCTCCGCGGTGCAGATCCGTGGCGTAGCCGAGCTCGATGACTATATGTGAGGTCATGGTGCGCACGCCGTCGAAGATGCTCTCGGGAAGCACGGTGCTGTTGCCGACCACCATAACGACCGCCATAGTCTCGCCTATCACCCTGCCCAGCCCGAGCACGATAGCCGTGGTTATGCCCGACTTGGCGGCAGGGAATTCTGTCAGGAACACCGCCCTCTCATGAGTGGCTCCGAGCGCGACCGCGCCCTCGTAGTAGCTCCGCGGCACCGCGCGGAGAGCCGTCTCCGACACCGTGATCACCGTGGGGAGTATCATTATGCCAAGCACGAGGGACGCGCTGAATATACCGTAGCCCGCTCCGCCCATGTAGTCGCGCACAAAGGGCACGATGACCGTCATGCCGAAGTAGCCGTATACTATGGACGGTATGCCGGCAAGGATGTTGACCATGGGCTTCATGACTTTGTAGACGGGGCGGGGACAGTATCTCGCCATGAACGCTGCCATAAGCAGCCCGATCGGGACGCCGACTATGAGCGCGCCCGCCGTGACATAACACGAGCCGACTATCATAGTCCCTATACCGTAGGACGGAGGTATATCCGTCGGCGACCAGTCGGTGGAAAACAGGAATTCTCCGAGCCCTATCTCGGCAAGCGCAGGCACCGCCTGCACGAATATGAACGCGCATATGACGAGCACGCAGGCGATGAACAGCCCCGCCGCGACGATGAACACTCCCTTCATCGCCCCCTCGCCGAACGCGCGAAGCCCCGCCCCGCCGCGCGAGGAGGTGCGCGGCGAAGAGGGGCTGCCTTCCGCGGACTTGCGCCCACGGAACTTTTCCGTTCTTACGGCGTCTTTCATCAGGCTATGTCTTTCCAGGAAGTGACGGCGCCGATAAAAATGTTCTTGATCTGTTCGCCGGTGAGCGCGGAGACCGCGTTCTCGGGATTGACGATGACAGCTATGCCGTCGATGGCGATCACCTGCGCGGTGAGACCCGCGTCGATCTCGCTGTCCTTGACCTCACGGGACGCCATGCCTATGTCGTAAGTGCCGCTTATGGCGTTGTTCATGCCGCTCGTGGAGTCGGAGGTCATCAGCTCTATCTTGTCGGACACGCCGGAGAGCGTCTCATAAGTCGCTATCAGCTTCTCCATGAGCGGAGAGACGGAGGACGACCCGCCTACGGTTATGCTCTCGGCAGCCTCGATGCCCTGGGACTTCGCATAGGGCTTGTGCTCGACCGCGTCGTCGGTGATGTAATTCTCCTCGGCGATGACTTCCTGCGCCTCGGAGGAGAAGAGGAAGTTCAAAAAGTCCGCGGCGAGGGCGTTCCCGTTGACGGTCGCCTGCTTGTAGGCGATGTTGAAGGGACGGGAGAGTTTGTAATCGCCGCTCTTGATCGCATCAACGGATGGCGCCACGCCGTCAACACTTATCGCCTTCACTTTATCGTTCAAAGAACCGTAGGAGACATAACCTATGCCTCTTTTGTCCCCCGCGACGGCGGTGAGCACCTTATTGGTGCCGTCAAGGATGGTCGCCTTGTCGTAAGTGCGGTCCTTGTCGTCCTCTTCGACGCCTGTCAGCTCGATGAACGCGCTGCGCGTGCCCGACCCTTCTTCGCGGGAGTATACATTGATGGTGTCGGTGTCTTTGGGATCGCATGCGACCATGGTTATGGCAGCCGCCGCGATCAACAGACCGCAAACCATGGCGATAAGCAGTCTTCTCATCTTCTTATTTCTCATATGAGCCTCCTTGCCTTTCGGCAGTCTAATGCTACCTGCCGCTTGCAACGCTCATATGAAATTTTGTCACGCTCGTGTCATTTACAAACATTTTACAATTCGCACCGCCGCCCGGGGCGTCCGCCGCTCCGTCAGGAGTAGACGAACTCGAGCACATCTTCCATACTCTCTGTGCCGTCCCCGTACGCTCTGATATGGTCGTCGTAGCAGTCCGTGCTGTCGCTGACTATGTCTATGAGATACTCGATCATGGCGATGCTGAGGATGCCGTCGCGGTAGTATATGGAATGCTCGTAACACACCTCGCCGTCCCTGACATCGTAGTCGAACTTGCCCGCGATGAGGGAGTAGTTTATGGCGGTGACGATGATCGCGCCCCCGGGGCGTTTGTCCTCGGGCAGGTTTGTGATGGGGGTGCGCAGCCTGACGAGACAGCGCACGGGATCCACCACCATCCTGAGCCTCATGTCGCGGACGGTGAAGAACACCTCGAGCGTGTCCGCATTGACGGTGTGTTCGAGCTCGAGTTTCTCTATCGTCTGCACCACGGTCTTGAAAGCGCTCTTTGCCTGATTGGCTTTTGTCCTTCTCATTTTTGCCTCCTGATTCTGTCTTAAGCGGTGCGCCGCGCGCCCCGCGTCATATCCCCGCCTTTTTCCGTCCCGCGAAGAACGCTTCGAGGTCGGCGCGGGTGAGACTGTTGCGCTCTCTGAGCATATCCGCGAGCGCGTCCAGCGTCTCCCTGTTCGCGGAAATGAGCGCGAGCGCTCTCTCCGCTTCTGCGGTCAGCGTTTTGCCGACGATCTCCCTGAGCAGTTCGCCCGCCTTGCCGCCGCCCTCTTCGGCGCCTATGAGCGAGGGATCGAACATGCCGTACTCGCACGCCATGGCGATGACCAGCCTGCGCGCCCCCATGAGGTCGGAAGACGCGCCGGTGGTCACTCCGTCCTCGCCGTACACCGCCTGTTCGGCTGCCCTGCCGCCCATTCGGACGCAGATGTTGTCGAGCAGCTCGCCGCGGGTGTGATCGAACTTGTCCTCGTTGACGGCGGGCATCATGTAGCCGCCGTGACCGCCGCGGGAGACCACGGTGAGATATTCGGGCACCGTGCCCGTCAGCCAACTCACCAGCGCGTGCCCCGCCTCGTGGACGGCGGTCTTTCTGACCGCGCTCTCGCTCCAGGTGCGCTCGGCGCCGTAGTTCACGGCGTCCACCGCCTCCGCAAGATCTGCGTCGGTGACCTCGCCGCCCTTCTTTTTACGGATGGCGTACTCCACCATGCTCTCGAGCTTCGCCGGGCTTTCGCCGGGCGTGCGGGCGGCTATGTTTGCGACCGCGTCTGCGGATATGCCGCGCAGTCCGTGCTTTTTGAGATAGTATTCGAGGAACGCCTTCCTGTCCTCGGTGTCGGGCAACCCCACGAGTATGCGGCGGTCGAAGCGCCTGAGCAGCGCGGGATCGAGGGCGCGTTTGGTGCCCGAGTCGGACACATCGTAGTTGGTCGCCGCGATGACGAGCACGGGGCGTTTGGGATCGCTTACGAACCCGTCCATCTCGGTGAGCAGCGTGGTGAGGATCTCTTCGGTGGCGTGCGTCGCCTCCCCGCCTATCCTCTCCTTCGCGACGGAGTCTATCTCGTCGATGAAGAGCACGGAGGGCGCATACTGCCTCGCCAGCCTGAACGCTTCCCGCACCGAACGCGGACCTTCGCCGACATACTTTTTCAGGAATTCGGTGGCGTTCTTTTGGATGAAAGTGACATCCGACTCCCCCGCCATCGCCTTGGCGAGCAGCGTCTTGCCCGTGCCGGGAGGACCGTAGAGCAACACGCCGCGCGGCATCTTCATGCCCTTTTCCGCCGCTTTCCTCGGGTCGGAGAGCAGCTCCGCGAATTCCGCGAGCGCCTCTTTGGCTTCCTTGACTCCTATGACATCCGAGAAACGGACGGTGGGACGCACCGCGTCGGCGAGTATGTCCGCGCTGTCGCCCGCGAGGATATCCTTTTTGATGCTGAAAGCGGTGAACCTGATCTCCACTTCGGTGCCGTCCTCGGAGAAGATCTGCGCGGCGTTGAACGCGAGCACCTTGTTGTGAGAGGCGAGCGCGGCGGCGGACGCGGTGGCGTGCACCTCGGCGCAGCAGGTCTTGAGCGCGGCGGGCGCTATGCCGTTCTTGGCGCCCTTGCGGGTGATCATACCGCGCGCTCCCCTCCTGAGGTAAGAGCGCATCTCTTCCTCGGGAGCGACGGCGGACCCCGTCTTTGCCGAGCCGCCCGCGCGGATGTCCGCTATGTAGACGGGAAGTTCGGGGTAGTTCTCGCGGGCGTAGGCGAACAGAGTGTTGCCGTCCGCCTTGATGTCCTCGAGGTCGCAGGGAACGAAATCCATGCCCTTGACAGCCTCGCGGATATCGCCCGCGTCGATGACGAGCATATCCACCTCGCCGCGGAGCATGGTCTTAGCCTCGTCGAGATCGGCGGTGTGCCTGACCGTATAGCCGCCCCCGCGCGGCGCGGTGGTCTTTGAGCCTATGCTGCCGAAGATGAGCACATTCGCGTCCGTGGCGGGCTCGAACAGCGCGCGCACATCCTCGGGCGCGCCGTCGGTGTCGACGGTGAACCGCACTTCTTTCACGCGCTCCAGGCTCTCGGCGCCCGAGTCGCCCTTTGCGCGGTCGAAGAGAGCGCACACCTCGTTGTCTATGAGCGCCGCCACCCTGCCTTTGAGGGTGCGGGCGTTGGGTTTCCCGCCGGCGGCGTACAGGAGCAGATCGGGGAGCAGCGGATGGGTCACGATCTTCTTGCCGAAGGTCTTGCCTATCTCGGAGGCGGCGGTTTCTATCTCGTTTCCCGCGATCTCGCGCACGGACACGCTGTCAAGATGATTGAACATGATGACGGACGCGGCGGACATGCGCGAGACTATGGGCGGCGGGAAGAAGGGCGCGCCGTCGCTGCGGGTGTCGGAAGCGATGGCGTCGAGCACGACCGAGTCGCTGAACATCGAGAGATCGCGGTTGTCCGAATCCTCGTACAGCCCGCGCCCGGCGTTGGTGGTGAAGAAGACGATCGCGTCCCTGAAAGAGATGTCTTTGTCCTCGAAAAGGTCGCGGCAGACGCCCCTGTCGAGTATTTGGAGAAAGAGGTTGATGACGGCGGGATCCGCCTTTTCGATCTCGTCGAAGAGCAGCACGCAGGCGGGATTTTCCTTGACGAAAGAGGTCACCTGCCCGGGCGCCGCCGCCTTATAAGTGGGCTGGACGCCGGCAAAGGACACGAGACCGGTGTCGCGGTCGTTGTAGCCGCTCATGTCCGCGCGGAAATAAGGCAGTTTGAGCTGCTTTGCGACGGTCTCGGCGAGGAAGGTCTTGCCCACTCCGGGAGGGCCCGCGAAAAGGCAGACGCAGCGCGGCGAATTGCGATGAGCGCGAGACTTGCCGCGCGCCTCCATCCTGAACAGCGCGGCGAGCAGAGATTCTATGGCATGGCTCTGCCCCTTGATCTGCGAAGTGAGCGCGGCGCGCAGCTCGTGCATGTGCTTGACAGCGTTCACTAATCTCACGGTGGCGACGGGGATGCCGTCTGCCTCGCTTTCCGCGGAGCGCAACCTGTCGGCGGGAACGATTATGCGCCTGCGCCCGTCGCCTTCCCCGGCAGCGGAGCGATCTTCCGAGGGCTCCGAGCTCTCCGTGCTCCTGCGCAGGGCTTCCAGCCTCGCCTTGAGCCTTGTAACAAGCTCCTCCACATCCCCGGGGAGCCCGTCATCCTCCTTTTCTTCCTCCTCATCGTCGCTGTCGTCCTCGTCGGATTCGTCGTCCTCGTCGAACAACCAATCGAGCGACTCGATGAGTTTGCTCTCTTCCTCGCGGCTCTGCGCGCGGCTGCCGGGCGAAGGCTCGATATCGATGGTGACGATGTCGTCGAGACCGTCTTTCACCCCGAACTTCGCGCCCAGGATGGACGCGCAGACCTTGTTTGCGGTGAGCGTGATCCCCTGCAGATCCTCCGCGTCATCCACTTCGAAATCGCATTCGACGGAATCGGCGGTGAACTCGACGACCGTCACCCCCTCGGGCAACGCGCCGACGAACATTGAGACCGGATATTCGGGATAAGCCCCGACCCGCTCGAGCAGCCAATCGCGGTCAAAAGAATAAACGACATTCCATTTTTTCATGAGTGCTCCGCCCTTTTTTTGAGGTTTGAGACGGCAGCCCCGCACATCGGCGCGGGGCGTATCGCACCGCCTACGATCCACTTATACCACCTAAAAACGACGCACGCAACAGGGACCGCCGCAAAAACTGCGCCATATCCGCAAAAACGGCTCCTCTCCCCCTCTCCCATAGCCCATTTACCAATTGGGGACGGGGTCAAATTGGTAAAAAATCTTCCGATTTAATCCCGTCCCCAATTGGTAAATCCCAGTAATCACTACATTTTTCGAACCTGCCTTCAACTTTGCCGCTATGTCCTCTCATAATGGCATATCCCGCACTTTATCGTCAGGTTTCGTCGGATGAACTTCTCGTTTTTGCACCGCTGCGCTTGAGATGCACCACCATCTCAAGCCCGCTCGGGATGTTCTGCACGGCTTTTATGCTGCCGCCCATGCCCTCGGCGATCGCCTGCGCGATGGGCAGCCCCAGCCCGGTGCCCGGAGTGTCTTTGGCGTTTTCCGCGCGGTAGAATCTGTCGAATATGCGTTCGAGATCCGCCTTGGGGACGCCTATGCCGGTGTCGGTCACGGTGAGCACACAGCCGTCCTTGCTGTTGCGCAGCCTGACGGTGATGCGGTCGCCCTCGCTCGTGTACTTCATGGAATTCTCGAGCAGCACCGAAAGCAGCTGCCTGATCTTCTCGCGGTCGGCGGGCATGTCGCAATGTTCTATGTTGGAAACCAGCGCTTTGCCGCCCACCGCAGCCATGTCCGCGAACATGTCCACCACTTCGCTCACCACTTCGCTGACCTCCGCGCTGTCGTGCGCCGCGAGTTTGCTCTGCCCGCGCACTATGCTGAGCAGTCCCGTGGACATGTCGTTCATGTAGTCCACCTCGCGCAGGCTCGCCTCGAGCATATCCGCGACTTCCTCCACCTTGCTGTCGGGCGCGGCGAGGATATTTTCGAGGTTGCCCTTGATGACGGCGAGCGGCGTCCTTATCTCGTGGGACATGTCGTTGATGAAATTCTTCTGCTTGACATAACCCGCCATGATGGGTTTGATCGCCGTGTAGCCCCAGACCAGTCTCGCCACAGCCGCGATGAGCACGAACGCGATGCTGAACGGCACGGCGGCGATCGAAACCGCGTCCTCCGCCCGGACGAGCGCGTCGCAGGCGCCGAACACCTTGACATAAAGACCCGCCGCCACTTCGGCGGTGTAGGTCACGAATTCGTGTCCGCCCACGCGTTCCGTCCTCACCTCGCCCGCTCTGCCCCCAAGTGCCGGGAGCTCGCTGAGCACGAAATCGTAAGGCGAACTCATGCCCACGCTGCCGTCCGCGCGCACCTCGTACAACGCGAACATAAAGGCGGGATCGGAGGAGATATAAGCCCTGTCGCCCTGACATACAGCGCGCAGATGCTCTCCCCCGAGAGCGGCGAGGCTCGCCGCATACGCCTCGGCGGAGTCCTCGAGCTCACCGCGCTCCGCCGAAAACGCGTACGCGGCAAACCCCGCCAGCAGCGCGCCGAACA
>DVOE01000072.1 GCA_018713795.1 Candidatus Limadaptatus stercoripullorum | reverse complement strand
ATGTCCAAGAACAACCTCTTCATCACCTCGGGGCACTGGGATCACTACAAGGACAAGATGTTCTACATAGGCGAAGAGGATGTGGACGACGAGATCCTCTGCCTGCGTCCCATGACCTGCCCCTTCCAGTTCACCATCTACAAGAACGGTCTGAAGTCCTACCGCGAGTTGCCTCTGCGCTACGCCGAGACTGCCGTGGAATTCAGGAAAGAGGCGAGCGGCGAGATGCACGGGCTGACCCGCATAAGGCAGTTCACCCTCGCCGACGGGCATATCGTCTGCACCCCCGATCAGCTCGAGGACGAGTTCGCGGGAGCCGTCGATCTCATCAAATACATGCTCGCGACCTTCGATCTCACGGACGATGTGACCTACCGCTTCTCGCGCTGGGATCCCAAGGATCCCGCCAAGTATGTGGGCAGCGCGGCGGATTGGGAGCGTTCGGAGAGCGCCATGAAAACCATCCTCGACGACCTCGGCATAAACTACACCGAAGCGTGGGGCGAGGCGGCGTTCTACGGTCCCAAGCTGGATGTGCAGGGCACCAATGTGCACGGCAAGGAAGACACGCTGTTCACCGTGCAGCTCGACTTCGCGCTCGCCGAAAGGTTCGACATGATCTACATCGACGAGAACGGCGAGAAGGCGCGCCCGCTCATCATCCACCGCAGTTCCATCGGCTGCTACGAGCGCACGCTCGCCATGCTCATCGAGAAGTACAACGGCGCCTTCCCCATGTGGCTGGCTCCCGAGCAGGTCAGGGTGCTCTCGCTCACCGACCGCACCGCCGAAAACGCCAAGAAGACCGCGGCGGCGCTCAAAGCGAAGGGCATACGCGCGGAGGCGGATGTCAGGAGCGAGAAGCTCGGCAAGAAGATACGCGAAGCGCAGCTTGAAAAGGTGCCTTATGTGCTGGTCATCGGCGACAAGGAGGCGGAGGCGGGCACGGTGTCCGTCCGTCACCGTTCGGGCGGCGACCTCGGCATAATGACCGAAAGCGAGTTCGCGGCGATAGCCCTCGAGGAGATCGCGTCCAAGATCAGAAAATGATATTTCGCGGCAAAGAGCGGCTCTCGGCAAGAGAGCCGCTTTTCATTTGGGCGGGCGGCGTGATATAATTAAAAGCGTTAAGAAAAAACGCCGCTTCCGGGCGGGGCTCGGGAGCGGACGGGAGACGGGCGTGATCTTTACGAGCGAGTGGTGGTACTGCGGAGTCATCGAACTCGCCATCGTCGCCGCGACGATCGCGGCGGCGGTGCTCCTTGCGGGCAAAAGACCTCTCCTCGACAGGGCGGTGACCATGGTCATCGGGGCGTATCTCATCATGTACAAGAGCTACGAGCTGCTCCCCGAACTGCTGCCCGCAGACCTCTCCGCCGTCTCCTATTTCGTGTTCGCGGCGGCGGCGTTTTTGCCGCTCAGGCGTCTCAAATGCGCGGCTTCCTTCTTTTCGTTGTTGTCGGGGAGCGTCTACGCGGTGACCATGATCCTCTTCCCGGGGGAGCATTTCGGAGAACATACGACCGAGTTCCTCGCCGGTATGGCGATGTTCCACCACGCGCTACTCTTCATCGGCGGGCTCGCGATGTGCTCGCTCTGCCGTCCGGAAAGGGAAAAGGACGCGCCCGCGGTGCTCGGGGCGCTCGCGCTGTATCTTGCCTATCTCGGGCTGCTTTGGGTCTTCGATCCCGGGAGCGCTTCCCTCGCGACGGCGATATTCGGCATAGTGGACGGCTCTTTGGTGGCGGGAGTGCTCGGACTGAGCGTGACGGCGGAGTATCTCGCCTTGTATATCCTCGCGATAACGCTCGTCTTCCTCGCGCTCGCGGCGGGATTTTTCGCCATCGGACGGCGGATGGGCGGGAGACGGCGCATGCTGCCGCCCCTCATACGGCTGCCGGGATCTTTCGTCTGAGAGGGCGGGGCGCGCCGAAAACGCAAAAATGATGCGCAAATGTTTGACAGGCGCGTCCGCGTTTGGTATATTGAACGGGCAAGCAAAGGTTTCCTTTCACCGCGCGCGAAGGCAAAGCGGTCGTTTCAGAAGAGTTTCCCCGTGGGGGAGAGGAGAAATGTCGGAGACTTTTGTCTGCCGACATTTTTGTTTGGAGGACGCTTTTTGAAAGAGCTGATCATCAACGAACGAATACGCGACCGCGAAGTCAGGCTGATCGGCGAGGACGGGATGCAGTACGGCATCATCCCCATCGCCGAGGCGCGCAGGATAGCGGACGAGAAGGGGCTGGATCTTTGCAAGGTCTCTCCCCCCGATGTTACTCCCGCCACCTGCAAGCTGATGAACTACGGCAAGTACCGCTACGACCAGCAGAAGCGCGAGAAGGAGCAGCGCAAGAACCAGCGCGTCGCCGAGCTCAAGGAAGTCAGGCTCTCCGCCACCATCGACATCGGCGACACCAGGCGCATCGCGGCTCAGACGGCGAAGTTCATCTCCGAAGGCAACAAGGTCAAGGCGTCCATCCGCCTCAAGGGCAGGCAGCAGGCGCACCCCGAGATCGCCGTCGGCATCATCAAGGACTACATCGAGATGGTCGGCGAGGACGCGGTCGTCGAAAAAGCGCCCTTCCAGGAGGGCAGGATGATATTCACCATCCTCGCTCCCCGCACCAAAAAGTAAACTTCGTTCTCACGAACGGCAACTAAGTAAAGGAGGCACCGATATGCCAAAACAGAAGACCCATAGCGGAGCAAAGAAGAGATTCAGAAAGAGCGCGAACGGTCACTATAAGTGCGATCACAGCGGTCACGATCATATCCTGACCAAGAAGACCACCAAGAGAAAGCGTTCTCTCAGGAAGGATCAATACATCGACAAGACCAAAGAAGCAGAACTCAAGAGACTGCTTCCCTACAAGTAAGGAGCGCGGCATATGAGGATCAAGAGAGCAGTCAGCGCTGTCAAGAAGCGCAGAAAGATAATGAAGCAGGCAAAGGGCTACTACGGCGGAAAGCATCGTCTTTACCGTATAGCCAAACAGCAGGTCATGCGCAGCGGCTACTATGCCTATGTCGGCAGGAAGCAGCGCAAGCGTGATTTCAGAAAGCTGTGGATCGCCCGTATCAACGCGGCGGCACGCCTCAACGACCTCAGCTACTCCCGTCTCATGCACGGGCTCAAGCTCGCGGGCATCGACCTCAACCGCAAGGTGCTGAGCGAGATCGCCATCTCCGACCCGCAGGCGTTTGCGGCGTTGTGTGAGCAGGCTAAGGCAAAACTTGCCTGAAACGAGGGGCGCAGCAATGCGCCTCTTTTGTAATATGCGGGAAGTCATTTCGTCCAAAGACAACAGGATAGTCCGGCTCGCGCGCTCCCTCGCCACCAAGAAGGGCAGGGAGGAGCGCGGGCTTTTCCTCGCGGAGGGCGGCAATCTCACCCGCGATATCCCGGAGAGCGCCGAGATCGCCTTTTATCTCGTGTCCGAGAGCAGGGCGGAGGAGGCGGATGGGCTTGCGCTCGCGCGCGCGGAGGTGTATCATGTCACCGACGCGGTGATGAAGAGCGTGTCCGACACGGTCACGCCTTACGGGCTCGCGGCTGCGGTGGTCATCCCGAAGAGGGAGTTCCGCCTGCCCGCGGGCAACGCGTTGCTCCTCGACGGGGTGTCCGATCCCGGCAATGTCGGCACGCTGCTGCGCACGGCTGCCGCGGCGGGGTTTGAAGATGTCTATCTGCTCGGCTGCGCCGATCCCTATTCGGGCAAGGTCGTCAGGGCGAGCATGGGCGGGATATTCCGCGTCCGCGTCACCGAGGTGAGCGAGACCGAGGCGCTGTCGCTCGCTTCGGACACTCGTTCGGTCGTGCTGGACATGGGCGGCAGGGATCTCACGAAAGACGGTCTTCCCGCCCCCGTCACTCTCATCGCGGGGAGCGAGGCGCACGGCGTCCGCGAGGCTCTCAAAGCCGCGGCGGCGGAGGCGTGCAGTCTCCCCATGAAAAATCAAACGGAATCGCTGAATGTCGCGATCGCTGCGGCGGTGGCGATGTATTTTGTAAGGTAAACGGAGGTCATATGAGCGGTCACAGCAAATGGCACAACATACAGCAGAAAAAGGGCAAGAGCGACGCCGCGAGGGCGAGCATCTTCACCAAGATAGGGCGTGAGATCGCCGTCGCCGTCAAGCAGGGCGGCGCCGATCCCGACAGCAACAGCAAGCTCCGCGACGCCATCGCCAAGGCGAAGAGCAACAATATGCCCAACGACAACATCGCAAGGAGCATTAAAAAAGCGAGCGGCGAGCTCGGTTCCATCAACTACGAGGAGATGACCTACGAGGGTTACGGCGTGGGCGGCACCGCCTTCATCGTCGAGGCGCTGACCGACAACAAGAACCGCACCGCCGGCGATGTTAGGCACCTCTTCGACAAGTACGGCGGTTCCATGGGCGCCACCGGCTGCGTGTCCTTCATGTTCAAGCGCAAGGGCGTCATCACCGTCTCCAAGGCGGATATCGGCGAGGACGACCTCATGATGGCGGCGCTCGACGCCGGCGCGGAAGATATCCTCTCCGATGACGACGAGGTCTTCGAGGTGCTGACTTCTCCCGCCGACTTTGACGGCGTGCGCTCGGCGCTGGACGCCGCGGGCGTCAAGATGCTGTCCGCCGAGGTCACCATGATCCCCGAGAACGAGGTCACCCCCGACGAGGCGCAGCAGACGACGCTGCTCAAGATGATAGAGAAGATGGAAGAGCTCGACGATGTGCAGAATATCTACCACAACGCCGTCATCACCATCGGAGACGAGGAAGAGGACTGATATGGTCGATGTTGCGGATATCTGCAAAAAGGCTAAAGCCGCGTCCTATTCGCTTGCGGCGCTCGGCGCTGCCGAAAAGAACGCCATGCTCTCCGCCGTCGCGGAAGCGCTCGGCAGAGAGGACAGCCGCGAGCGCGTCAAGAGCGCAAACGCCGTCGATGTCGCCGCCGCCCGCGCGAACGGGCTCGGCGAAGTGTTCATCGACAGGCTGACCGTCACCGACGCGCGCATAGACGATATGATCGAAGGCGTCAGGCAGATCGCCGCGCTGCCCGATCCCGTGGGGGAGGTGGTGGAGCACCGCACCCTTCCGAACGGGCTGGATATCAAGCGCGTCCGCGCTCCGCTCGGCGTCATAGGCATAATCTACGAAGCGCGCCCCAATGTCACCGTGGACGCCGCCGCTCTCTGCCTCAAATCCGGCAACGCGGTGGTGCTGCGAGGCGGCAAGGACGCCATAAATTCCAACCGCGCGCTCTACGAGATCATGCGCGGGGCGATAGCTTCCGCCGGCGTCAACGCCGACGCGGTGGCGTTCGTGGACGACCCCTCCCGTGACGCGAGCCGGCTCATGCTCGGTCAGGCGGGCAGCATAGATGTCCTCATCCCGAGAGGAGGCGAGGGGCTCAAGAAGTTCGTGCTCGCAAACGCCGCCATGCCCGTCATAGCGTCCGCGGGCGGCAACTGCCACACCTATGTCGAAAAGACGGCGGACGAGGACAAAGCGGTCGCCGTCATCATCAACGCCAAGACCCAGCGTCCCTCGGTGTGCAACGCGCTCGAGCATGTCATCGTCGACCGCGCGATAGCGGGGAGTTTCCTTCCCCGTCTTGCGGAGGCGCTCCGCGAAAAGAAAGTGGAAATGCTCGGGACGGACGAGGTGCGCGCCATCCTGCCCGACGCCGGCAAAGCGACGGAAGAGGACTTTTTCACCGAGTTTCAGGCGTATAAACTCACGATCATGCTCGTTGACGGCGTGAAAGAGGCGGTGGATTTCATCAACGCGCACAGCACTTCTCACTCCGACGCGATCATGACGCGCGACGAGAGCGCGGCAAATTATTTCACGACCAATGTGGACTCGGCGGCGGTGTATGTCAACGCGTCCACCCGCTTCACCGACGGGTTCCAGTTCGGACTGGGGGCGGAGATGGGCATCTCCACTCAGAAGCTGCATGTCCGCGGACCCATCGCTCTCAGGGAGCTCACTTCGGTCAAGTATGTGATCACGGGAGACGGGCAGGTCCGCTCCTGAACTCAGAGCCATGAAAAGGATATACCTCGATCACGCAGCCACGACGCCTCTTTGCAAAGAGGCGTTTTGTGCCGTTACGGACTGTCTTTCCGGGTGTTTCGGCAACCCCGATTCCGTGCATTCCTTCGGAAGGGAGGCGGAGAAGGTGCTGCGCGGCGCGCGGGACAGGGTGGCGGAGCTCATGGGAGCGGACCCCTCCGAGATAGTCTTCACTTCGGGCGGCACCGAGGCGGACAACGCCGCGCTCAAAGGCGTGGCTGCGGCAGCGGGGAAAAGGCGGCATATCCTCATCTCAGCGGTCGAGCACCCCGCGGTGTACGCCGCGGCGGAGCAGCTTCGCGAAGCTGGGTTTTCGGTCGGAGTCATCCCCGCGGACGGGGAAGGATTCGTCACCCCGGAGGCGCTCCTCGGCGCGATCCGCGAGGATACGCTGCTCGTCAGCGTCATGTGGGCGAACAATGTTTTCGGCACGCTGGAGGATATCCCGGAGCTCGCGCGTGCGGCGCATTCGGCGGGAGCGCTCTTCCACACCGACGCCGTGCAGGCGGCGGGAGCGCTCGAGGTGGACGCGGGGGCGTCGGGCGCCGATCTCATCTCCGTGTCCGCGCATAAGATGTACGGTCCCAAGGGGGCGGGCGCGCTGTATGTGCGCAGGGGCACCCCATTCCTTCCGCTGATCGCGGGGGGAGAGCAGGAGCGGGGGCTGAGAGGCGGGACTTCCGCCGTGCATTCGGCGGCGGGGTTCGCGGCGGCGTTCGCGGCGACGCGCGGGAGCGCGGCAGAGGACGCGGCGCGCATGAGAGAACTGAGGGACTTTTTCCTCGGCGAACTGCTCTCGGAGGACGGGGTGACCCTCGTCGGGGCTTCCGATATGAGCCGCCGTCATCCCGGCAACGCCTGCGTGCGCGTGGAGGGAGTGAGAGCGGGGCAGCTGCTCGCCGCTCTCGATCTCGAAGGCGTGGCGGCGTCCGCGGGCAGCGCCTGTTCGGCGAGGCTCGCCCTTCCCGACCGTTCGCTCACGGCGCTCGGATTGACCGAGACGCAGGCGGACGAATGCGTGAGGTTTTCGCTCGGAAGAGAGACCCAAAAAGAGGAACTCGTCCGCGCGGCGGAGATCTTCCGCGCCGCCGTCCGGCGTATCAGGAAGGCATAAAAGTCTCGCGCCGAGGCATACTACGGGCAAGGAGGTCGTTATGAAAAATTCTTTGCTCATAGGCGCGATGCTCGGCGTGGTCACCGCCACCGCGATATACTCGGCGAGCGGCGGAGGGAGCGCCGTCAAGCGCACCAAACGCGCAGTCCTTAAAAAGATCGAAGACATCCTCGACTGAACTTCGGGGAGAAATTGAACGGAGCGCCGCATCATGCGGCGCTCCGTTCGTTTTTTATGTGAGCTCCGTGCCCCGGGGGAGGGGACGGAAGGGGAGGGTCAGACGGGATCGACGACGGTCAGCCCGTATTCCTCGAGGAAGGTGATGAGAGTGGACGCCGCCACGGCGTAGCCTATGTTTTCGGCGACTTCCACATTCATGCTCGCCTCGACCACGCCGAGCACCTCGTTGCGGTTGTTGACGAGGGGACCGCCGCTGTTGCCGCTGTTGACGGCTGCGGAGATGGTGTAGAACTGCCCGTAGCCCCAGCCCTGTTCGAGCATGGAATGCGCGGGACTGCAAATGACGCCGTCGGACACCGAGACGCCTTCGTACACGGGATAGCCGACTATCGCGATGTCGTCGCCGTAGGTCGCGGTGTCGCTTTTTGCGACGGCGAGGGAGGGATGTTCGGAGGAGTCGGGCTGCGCGGAGGTGAATTCGAGCACGGCAAGGTCGGGTTCGCGCTGGTAGTCGGTGGAGTTCACTTCCTCGTCGTAGTAGCTGCCGCAGCCCACCACCGAAAGGGTGTAGGAGTCGGAATCGTCGTTGCCGAAGTAGCAGGTGATGGTCTCGTATTCGGCGAAAGTCGCGCTCGTGCCCATGCCGCCGGGGAAGAAGCCCGTGGAGGACTGCTTGGCATAGAGGACGCAGTGGGCGTTGGTGACGACATACTGCTTGCGGCCGCCCGAGGAGTCCTCTGCGGTGATGAGGAAGCCGCTGGAGCTCGAGTAGGTGTTCGCACCGGAGTTTCTCGCGATGATGTTGACCACGGACTTTGTCGTCTGCTCGCCCGCCACCTTCGCCGCCGAGGTGTTGACCGCGCCCACGACCGCGTCGATGAGGTCGTCGCTCACCATGCCCGTGTCGTCGACGACATCCTTTATCGCCTGATAGTATTCGTCGTAGATCGCCTGCTTGATGGTCGCGGCGTACTCGGAGGCTATCTCGCTCTTGAGGCTCGTCAGCACGACGATGTTGACGATGAGCGCAAGGCACATTATGACCGAGATGACCACCATGAGCACCACCACCCAGCGCTTTATGCCGCGTTCGGGCGCGGGAGCGGGGTCGGGAGTGTGGTAGACGGGAGTGTAGCCGCCGCCGTCGTTTTGAGTGTCGCCGCCGAAGAAGTCGTCGAATCTGTCCATTCCGTTCTCCTCTTGCGGGGAAAGTAGATTTCCCCCGTGAAACATTATAAGCGTATTTTGACAGAATTAAATCGGAATTAAAAGA
>DVOE01000071.1 GCA_018713795.1 Candidatus Limadaptatus stercoripullorum | reverse complement strand
TGCCTCTCGCCTTCTCTTCGGGAGCCTTGTCGATCTCATCGTACTTCATGACCTGGGCCTGACCCTTGGACGCGCAGTACATGGTGATGGCGGCGGTAAGAGTGGTCTTACCGTGGTCAACATGGCCGATGGTGCCGATATTGACATGGGGTTTGGTTCTTTCAAACTTCGCTTTTGCCATTTTCTTTTCCTCCAATTTGGTTTTGGGTTTTTATAGAGAATATATTAAGACATTGTAAAGCGATATACAATGCCGAATATATTATCTCGCGAATTTCCTGCCCGTGACCTTCTCGGCGATGCTCTGAGGCACCTCCGCGTAATGGTCGAAGAGCATGGTGAAGGTCCCCCTTCCCTGTGTGAGGCTCCTCAGAGTCGTCGCGTAACCGAACATCTCCGAAAGAGGCACATCGCACTCGACGGCTTGATTGCCGCCGCGCAGCTCCATGCCGCGCACCGAACCGCGGCGGGAGTTGAGGCTGCTCATGACGTCTCCGATATACTCGTCGGGGACATCCACCTCCACTTTCATGACGGGCTCGAGCAGGACGGGCGCCGCCTTGGACGCCGCCTCGCGGAACGCCATCGACCCTGCGATGCGGAAAGCCATTTCCGAGCTGTCCACTTCGTGGGTGCTGCCGTCCACAAGCCTGACTTTGAAGTCCACCATTTCGTAGCCTGCCAGGACGCCCGCTTTCGCCGCCTCGCGGATGCCTTCGCACACCGCGTTCGCGAACTCCTTGGGCACGACGCCGCCTACGGTCTCGTTGCTGAATTCGTAGCCGCCGCCGGGATTGGGCTCGAGGTCGATGACGCAGTGACCGTACTGCCCGTGGCCGCCCGTCTGTCTGACAAAGCGTCCCTCGGCGTGCGCGCTCTTGGTCACGGTCTCGCGGTAGCTCACCTGAGGCTTACCGACATTGGCTTCGACCTTGAACTCTCTCAGCATCCTGTCCACGATTATCTCGAGGTGCAACTCGCCCATACCGGCGATGATGATCTGACCCGTGTCCTTGTCCGTGTAGGACTTGAAGGTGGGGTCCTCTTCCTGCAGCTTGAGTATCGCGGCAGTCATCCTTTCCTGACTTGCCTTGGTCTTGGGCTCGATCGCCACCTTGATGACGGGATCGGGGAAGACCATGTTTTCGAGGACTATCTGATGCGACTTGTCGCACAGCGTGTCGCCGGTGGTGCTGACCTTCAGCCCCACGAGAGCCACGATGTCGCCCGCGTACGCTTCGGTGAGGTCCTCGCGCGCGTCGGCGTTCATCCTGAGGATGCGGCCTATGCGCTCGTTGACATTCTTGACGGAGTTGTACACCATCATGCCCGTCTTTATCTGCCCGCTGTAGATCCTGATGAACTCCAGCTTGCCCACATACTCGTCGGTGAGTATCTTGAACACGAGCGCGGAGAAGGGCTGGTCGTCGCCGGGATGGCGGACTTCCTCTCTGTCCACGCGGGGGTTCTTGCCCGTGATGGCGGGGATGTCCACGGGGCTGGGCAGATAGCCGACTATGGCGTCGAGCAGACGCTGTATGCCCTTGTTGCGGTAAGAGCTGCCGCAGAGGACGGGCGTCATGCCCATCTGCACGGTGCCCTTGCGTATCGCCGCGACGAGCTCCTCTTCGCTGATGCTTTCGGACTCTTCGAGCACCACCTTCTCGAGGATCGCGTCGTCGAAGGACGCGGCTTCCTCGATGAGCTTGGCGCGGGCGGCTGCCGCCTGTTCGCGGTACTCCGCCGGGATCTCGCGCACTTCCTCGTGCATACCGTTGTCGGCTGCCGAGTAGTACACCGCTTCGTTCTTGACGAGGTCGATGATCCCCTCGAAGCTGCTCTCGCTGCCTATGGGGAGGACGACGGGAACGGCGTTGGTGTGCAGACGCTCGTGCATCATCTTTATGACGCGCGGGAAGTCCGCTCCGTTGATGTCCATCTTGTTGACGAACGCGATGCGGGGCACCTTGTAGGTGTTCGCCTGCCTCCAGACATTCTCCGACTGGGGCTCGACGCCGCCCTTGGCGCAAAACACCGCCACCGCTCCGTCCAGCACGCGCAGGCTGCGTTCGACTTCCACGGAGAAGTCCACATGCCCGGGCGTGTCGATTATGTTGATCTGATGCCCCTTCCACACGGTGGTAGTGGCTGCGGAGGTGATGGTTATCCCCCTCTCGCGCTCCTGCGCCATGTAATCCATGACCGCCGCGCCGTCATGCACCTCGCCGAGCTTGCGGGTCATGCCCGTGTAGAAAAGGATACGCTCGGTAGTCGTGGTCTTACCGGCATCGATGTGAGCCATGATGCCGATGTTCCTGACTTTGTCAAGTGCAAAAGCGCGCGGCATGGGTTACCACCTGTAATGCGCGAACGCCTTGTTCGCCTCCGCCATGCGGTGCATCTCGTCCTTCTTCTTGACAGCGCCGCCGCTGAGGTTGTAGGCATCCATCAGCTCGCCGGCAAGCCTCTCCTGCATGGTCTTCTCGCCGCGCTTGCGGGCAAACTGGACCATCCAGCGGATGGCGAGCGTCTGTCTGCGCTCGGGACGGATCTCCATGGGGACCTGATAGGTCGAGCCGCCCACTCTCCTCGCCTTGACTTCGAGGGAAGGCATGATGTTGGATAGTGCCTTGTTAAAGACTTCTATAGCCTCGACACCGAGTTTCTTTGATGCGATCTCGAGTGCCCCGTAAACGATGGTCTGAGCAGTCCCCTTCTTGCCGTCGAGCATGACCTGGTTGATGAGCTTGGTCACCACCTGGCTGCCGAACACGGGATCGGGGAGCACTTCTCTCTTGGGCACGCCGCTTCTTCTTGGCATAGTAACCTCCTAAAAGTTGAGTGACATTCAAAAATGCTGTGTTATTTGGGACGCTTCGCGCCGTACTTGGATCTGGCCTGCTTGCGCTTGGCAACGCCCGCCGTATCCAAAGTTCCGCGAATGATGTGATACCTGACACCGGGAAGATCCCTGACCCTGCCGCCTCTGATGAGCACGACGCTGTGCTCCTGAAGGTTGTGACCGATGCCCGGGATGTAGATGGTGCCTTCCTGCCCGTTGACGAGGCGCACCCTCGCTATCTTACGAAGAGCGGAGTTCGGCTTCTTGGGGGAGGTGGTGGTCACGCTGAGGCATATGCCCCTCTTCTGAGGGCACTGTCCCATGATCGGGGTCATGGATTTCTTGGTCTGCTTCTCGCGTCCCTTTTTGATAAGCTGGTTGATGGTAGGCATAGCTCCTCCTGTGGTATTTTTTGAATGTACCTGCTCAACCCTTGCAAGTGCAATCTGTATCCTGACCTCCCGCGCGCTCTATCCCGACGGCGGCGGCGCCGACTTCTATCCCGGCATTTCGCCCCAGCCACTCCATGTTCGGAGCGGTGAGCACTCTGAGCCCGGCTTCCGTCGCCGCCGTCACGAGCCGTTTTTTGAGCCCGCGCTCGGCATCCTCGGCGACGATCACACACCCGATCGTCCCCTCGGAGATCCCCCGCGAAACTTGTTTGGAACCGACAACTTTCGGGGAGACTTTCAGCAATTTGATCATCTCTTTCTTTTCGTTTTCGCTCATTTTCTTTCTAAGCTAAAAACCGCCTGCGGCTGTCCGCAAGCTCATACATATTATCAACTCCCCGGACGGATGTCAAACGAATTGACGAGCTTTCGCCCAAAAAAATCCTACTAAAAAATATATAACAAGATATTGCGTACGCGCTCGCTCTCCGCACACAAGTGCGCGCCCGTCGCGGCTCACGCGAGCCGTACGGTCGCCTTGGCGTCGAGGGTGAGCGGAGCGGGCTCCGCGCCCGACACGATGTCGAAATAAGCCGCCGCGCCTATCATCGCCGCGTTGTCCGTGCAGTAGCGGAGAGCGGGATAGTGAAGGCTCGCGCCCGCCTTTTCCGCCACTTTCTTCGCCTCTTCCCTGAGCAGCGCGTTGGCGCCCACGCCGCCCGCTATGGACAGTTTCCCGAGCCCCGTGGAGCGAAGAGCCGCCGCCGCGCCCTCGGTGAGCTGCCCCACCGCCGCCGCCTGGAAGGACGCCGCGATGTCCGCGCGCGGGATGTCTTCGCCGCGCTGCGAGAGGGTGTGCACCAGATTGACCACATAGGTCTTCAGCCCGCTGTAAGAGAACCTTATCGCGCCGCCGTCCTTGAACACCGGACGGGGCATATGAAAGCGCGGAGCGCCCTCCGCCGCGAGTTTTTGTATCTCCGGACCGCCGGGATAAGGCAGTCCGAGCACGCGGGCGACCTTGTCGAACGCCTCGCCCGCCGCGTCGTCGCCCGTCTGCCCGAGGCAGGTGAGGCGCGAGTAGTCGTCCACGCGGAGCACCGCGGTGTGTCCGCCGCTCGCGAGCAGGCAGACATAGGGCGGCTCGAGGTCGCTGTCTATGTAATTAGCCGCGATGTGTCCTCTGATGTGAGAGACTGCGTAAAGAGGCTTATCCCAGGCGTACGCGAGCGCCTTCGCGAAATTGACCCCGACGAGCAAAGCGCCGAGCAGCCCCGCGCCGTAAGTCACCGCCACGGCGTCGATGTCGTCCTTTCCCGCGCCCGCCTCGTCGAGCGCGCTCCTCACCGTGCTCTCGATGGCGAGAGTGTGATTGCGGCTTGCGATCTCGGGGACGACTCCCCCGAACCTGCGGTGTATCTCTATCTGCGACGCGACGGCATTCGACAAGACCCGCCTGCCGTCTTCCACGACGGCGGCGGCGGTCTCGTCGCAGCTCGTTTCTATCGCAAGTATCTTCATTTTCCGTCATCTAACGGCGTGTTTTCTTCCGCGCCGCTCAGCCCTCGGACACGCTCATCTTGAGGTACTCGTCTATGAACGCCTCGAGGTCGCCGTCCATCACGGCTTGGACATTGCCCGTCTCGTAGCCCGTGCGATGGTCCTTGACCATGGTGTACGGACAGAAGACATAGCTCCTTATCTGGCTGCCCCACTCTATCTTTTTGAGCTTGCCGGATATCGCCGCCGCCTCTTCCTCGCGCTCACGCTCCTTGAGCTCGATGAGCTTGCTGCGCAGCATCTGCATGGCGACTTCCCTGTTCTGGATCTGGCTGCGCTCGTTCTGGCAGGCGACTATTATGCCGGTGGGCAGGTGGGTTATGCGGATGGCGGATTCGGTCTTGTTGACATGCTGTCCGCCCGCGCCGCTGCTCCTGTAGGTGTCCACCTTGAGATCCTCGGGGCGTATCTCTATCTCGCCGGTGTCGATGATCTCGGGCATGACCTCGAGAGAGGCAAAGGAAGTGTGCCTGCGCGCCTGACTGTCGAAGGGAGATATGCGCACCAGCCTGTGCACCCCCTTCTCCGCCTTGAGATAACCGTACGCGTTCTCGCCTTCCACGCGGAAGGTGACGCTCTTGAGCCCCGCGTCGTCGCCGGGCAGACAATCCAGTTCGGTGTACTTCCAACCCGAGCGCTCCACGAAGCGGGTGTACATCCTGTAAAGCATCTCGCACCAGTCCTGCGCCTCGGTGCCGCCCGCTCCCGCGTGCAGAGTGAGGATGGCGTTGAGCCCGTCGTACTTGCCCGAGAGCAGCGTGGAAAGGGTCAGTCTCTCCACCGACTCGGACAGCGACGCTATCGCCTTGACGAGATTCTCGTCCTCGGTCTCGCTGCCTTCGAGCTCTACTATGTCCACGGTGTCGAGAAGATCGTCGAGCTCGCCGAGCAGCTTCTCGAACTTGCCGAGTTTGCTTGTCGCGAGACTGAGTTCCTTGGACACCTGCTGGGCGTGCGAGACATCGTTCCAAAACCCTTCGCCGTTCTGTTCGGCTTCGAGCTCGGCGATGCGTGCGCGCACTTTCGCGGGGTTTATCCCCTCATATGCGCGCGTCAAGTCGGCTTTCAGCGATTTGATCTGATTTCGTTTCTCTTGATAATCCAGCATGATCAGACATTCCTGCCGCAGCAGTTCTTGTACTTTTTCCCGCTCCCGCAGGGGCAGGGATCGTTGCGTCCCACCTTGGGCGTGGCACGCTGCACGCTGCGCTTGGCGGCGGCTATATCGCGGCGTATCTGCGGCTTTCCGCCGTCTTCGCGCTTTTGCAGGGTGACCCTGAGGAGTATGCTCGCGGTCTCGGAGTGGATGCGCTCCACCATATCCTCGAACATCTGCCTGCCTTCCTCGCGGTAAGAGAGGATGGGGTCGCGCTGACCGTATCCGCGCAGACCTATGCCGCGGCGCAGGGCGTCCATGGCGTCCACATGATCCATCCACTTGGAGTCCACTGTCTTGAGGAGCACCACGCGCTCCACCTCGCCGAAGTCGATGCCCTCTTCCTTGTAGCGGGCGATCTTGTCCTCGTAGTTCTTGACCGCGATGTCGAGCACGGCTTTTTTGAGCTTGTAGACATCGTAGCAGGCGGCGAGTTCGGCGTTCATGAGCGGCTTGGGCGCGCCGTCTTCGCCCACGGGCGCGACGCCCATGCGCGCGGCGAGAGCCTTGTTGAACGCCTCGTAGTCCCAGTCGTGGTAGTCGGTGCCGTAGTCGGCGTAGTAACCGATTATCTCCTCGGCGAGCGAATCTATCATGTCCAGCACCTGCTCGTGGACATCCAGCCCGTCCAACACCTTGCCGCGCTCCTTGTAGATGAGCTCGCGTTGCACATTCATGACATCGTCGTAGCTCAGCACCTGTTTGCGCAGCGAGAAATTGCGGGACTCGACGCTCTTCTGCGCCCGCTCTATCTGCCTGCTTATGGCGCCGTTGGCGATGGCTTCGTCGTCGGGGAAATGCATGGCGTCGGCGATGGCCTTGAGCCTGTCGCCGCCGAATATGCGCGCCACATCGTCCTGCATGGAGATATAAAACACCGTGCTGCCGGGATCGCCCTGACGGCCGCTCCTGCCTCGGAGCTGGTTGTCTATCCTCCTGCTCTCGTGGCGTTCGGTGCCGATGACTCTGAGCCCGCCCGCCGCGACGACCTTCGCCTTGTCCTCGTCGCACTCGGCTTTGTAGCGAGGATAGAGCCTGTTGTACTCATCCTTCGCCTTTTTGACATCTTCCTCCTCGTAGTCGTGGGGGGAGAGTGCCATTTCTATGGTCTCGAGGGGGTAGCCGTCCTTTTCGAGCGCGGCGCGCACCATAAACTCGGGGTTGCCGCCCAGCATGATATCCGTGCCTCTGCCCGCCATGTTGGTGGCGATGGTGACGGCGCCCGATCTGCCCGCCTGCGCGATGATCTCCGCCTCGGACTTGTGGTGCTTGGCGTTGAGCACGCGGGCGCGCACGCCCTGTCTCGTCAGCCGCTTGAACAGTTCCTCCGACTTCTCGACGCTGACCGTGCCGACGAGCACGGGCTGTCCCCTGCCGTAGCACTCTTTGATATCCGCGATTATGGCGTTCAGCTTGCCTTCCGTCGTGGTGTAGATCCTGTCGTGCTCGTCGCGGCGCATGGAGGGCTTGTTGGGCGGGATGGTGACGACATCGAGGGCGTAGATGCCCTTGAACTCGTCCTCTTCCGTCTTCGCCGTGCCCGTCATGCCCGAGAGCTTGGAGTACATCCTGAAGAAATTCTGGAAAGTTATGGTGGCGAGCGTCCTGTCCTCGCTGCGGACGGTGACGCCCTCCTTCGCCTCTATTGCCTGGTGCAGCCCTTCGCTGTAACGGCGGCCTATCATGACGCGGCCGGTGAACTCGTCCACGATGAGCACCTCGCCGCCTTCCACGATATAGTCGCGGTCTTTGAACATCATGTAGTGCGCCCTGAGCGCCTGCCTGATATGATGATAGAGGGTGGTGTTTTCGATGTCGGTGAGGTTGACCACTCCGAAGAACCGCTCCGCCTTCTCGATGCCGATATCGGTGAGCATGATGGTCTTCTCTTTTTCCTCGATGGTGAAGTCGACGCCCTCTTTCATCTGCCTCGCGAGCTTGTCGGCGCGCTCGTAGAGGTCGCCCGACTTGTCGCCCTTCCCCGAAATGATGAGCGGCGTACGCGCCTCGTCGATGAGGATGGAGTCCACCTCGTCGATTATGGCGAAGTTGAGCTCGCGCTGCACCTTCATCTCCTTTCTGACCACCATGTTGTCGCGCAGGAAATCAAAGCCGAGTTCGTTGTTGGTGCAGTAGGTGATGTCCGCCGAGTACGCCGCGCGCTTCTCGTCCATGGACCCGCGCTGCTTGATGACGCCGACGCTGAGCCCCATGAACCTGTGCACCTTGCCCATCCACGCCGCGTCGCGTTCGGCGAGGTAGTCGTTGACGGTGACCACATGCACGCCTTTGCCCGCGAGCGCGTTGAGATAGGACGGCATGGTCGCGACCAGCGTCTTGCCTTCGCCGGTGCCCATCTCGGCTATCCTGCCCTGATGCAGCGCCACCGCGCCCATCACCTGCACGAAGAAGGGACGCATCCCGAGCACGCGGCTCGCGGCTTCGCGCACGGCGGCATAGGCGTCGGGGAGCAGGTCGTCGAGAGTCTCGCCCGCCGCATACCTCTCCTTGAACAGCCCGGTGCAGGCGGCAAGTTCGGCGTCGCTCATGGCGGCGTACTTGTCCCCGAGGGCGTCCACCTTGAGGGCGATCTTCTTTATTTTGCGCAGCTTTCTTTCGTTTTCGTTGAAAATGCTTGCCATAACTCCTCGCGGGCGCGCGAAGCGCCTAAACGATATCATATACCATATGTCCGGCGATTGCAACCGGACCGCCCTTTCAGCCCTCCGTCTCCGCCGCGTCCTCCGCGCTCTCGGACGGGAGGCGTTGCCTCGTCGCCGCGGCGGTGAGCACGCACACGCTCTTGGCGCCCGCTTTGAGCAGCGTCCTCGCGCATTCGTCCGCCGTCGCGCCCGTGGTCAGGACATCGTCCGCGAGCAACAGCCTGCGCCCCGAGATATACTCCGTGAACGCCGCCGTGAAACTGCCCTCGAGGTTCTTTGCCCTCTCCTTTCCGGTCAGCTCCTTCTGCGGACGGGTGTCGCGCAGCTTGATGAGCGCGGGGAGCACGGGCATCCCCAGCCTTCCGCCCACTTCGCGGGCGAGCAGTTCCGCCTGATTGAACCCCCTCTTCTTAAGCTCGGACTCGCTCATGGGGACGGGCACGATAATGTCGCATCTCATGTCCGAGGACAGATAGCAGTCGCTCATCATCGCGCCGAGCAGCTTAGCGATATATCTCTTCCCGCCGAATTTCAGCGCATACACCGGCGTGCGCGCAAGCCCCTCGTAGACCAGCGGCGACCTTGCCTTTTCAAAGGCGAAGTCCCTGTCCTGACACCTCGGGCACCAGTCGGATTCGCCCGCGAGCGGCACCCCGCAGGACGCGCAGATGTGCCCCTTCACGAAAGGCATCTTCTCCGTGCACGCCGCGCACAGCCTGTAACGGGTGTCCGCGGTGAGTTCCGCCCCGCAGCAGTCGCAGGTGATGTCCTCGGGATAGACGGCGGAGACCAGCGCCTTCGCTCCTCGGGCGATAAGTTCCCCGAGCTTCCCCGTCTTCTCCCGCTTTTTCACGGGAATATCCTCCCCGCCATCTCGTCGTTTATGAGCTCGATGAGCAGCGAGTAGCGCCGCGCGGTCTCGTTGTTCCTTATCATCCGCGCGACAGTCTTCTTTGCCCCCGTGATGACCACCATCTTCTTCGCCCTTGTGACCGCCGTGTAAAGCAGATTGCGGGTCTGTAGCATGTAGTTCGCGTCCAAGGCGATGACCACGGTGTCAAACTCGCTCCCCTGCGATTTGTGTATGGTGACGGCATAGGCGAGAGTGAGCTGTTCGATGTCGGAATATTGATAAACCGCCACTTTATCGTCATCAAAACGCACTCTCATCTCCGATATCTGCGGATTGATGTCCTCCACGATGCCGATGTCTCCGTTGAAAACCCCGGTGCCGTGCTCCACCGTGCCCACCCCCGTCTGCACCCACTCGCGGCGGTAATCGTTGCGGGTCTGCATGACCTTGTCGCCGGTGCGGAAGAGGGTGTCGCCCTGCCTGAGTTCGCGCTTGGCGGGCGAAGGCGGATTGAGGCGCGCCTGCAACGCGCGGTTGAGCGCGATCGTGCCCGCGCTCCCCCGTTTCATGGGACAGAGCAGCTGGATGTCCAAGGGATCCGCCGAAAGATATTCCGGCAGCCTCCTCGTGACCAGCTCCACCGCCGTCCGCGCGATCGCCTCGGGATCCTCCTTCTCTTCAAAGAAGAAATCTCGGCTGCGGTTGTCGAGATCGGGCATCTCGCCGCGGTTTATCCTGTGCGCGTTGGTGACTATCTTGCTGTCCTCGGACTGCCTGTAGATGTGCGTCAGCTCGATGACCGGGAAATGCCCGCAATGTATGAGATCGCTGAGCACATTGCCCGCGCCCACCGACGCCAGCTGATCGCGGTCGCCGACCAGCACCAGCCTGCTCCCCCTCTTGAGCGCTTTGAGCAGCGCGTAAAAGACGAACTCGTCCACCATGCTTACCTCGTCGACTATGACGGCGTCGAGTTCGAGGGGCTTGTTCTCGTTGTAAGTGAAATGTCCCGCGCCCTCCCGCCAATCGAGCTCGAGCATACGGTGTATGGTCTTAGCCTCGACGCCCGTGGCGGCGGTCAGTCTCTTTGCCGCCCTGCCCGTGGGGGCGCACAGCGCCGCCTTGAGCCCCAGGTCGTCCAGCATACGCAGGATGCACTTGACTATGGTGGTCTTGCCCGTGCCGGGACCGCCGGTGACGATCTGCACGCCGTTCTCGACGGCGGCGCGCACCGCTTCGGTCTGCGTGGGATGCAGTTCTATCCCCGTCTCCCGCTCGAAGCGCGCGACTTCGCTCTCCACATCCACGCGGAAATCCGCGGCTTCGGCGGCGAGCCTTACAAGGCGCTTTGCTATCCCGACTTCGGTGTTGTAGCTCTTCCTCGTGAGCAGCGCGACGCACTCGCCGGTGTCGTATCTGACCAGCTCGCCGAGCAGCACCATGTCCTCTATGTTATCCTTGATCCTGCGGGCGGGTTCCTCCAAATCCAGCTTTAACAGCTCGATCGCTTGCGATAAAAGGTCGTTTTCGGGAAGATAGTTGTGCCCGAACTTGCGCGAGGCTTCCTCGAGCACATAGTTCACCGCGGCGCATATCCTGAAATCGCTGTCCCGCGCGATGCCGACTTCGGCGGCGATCTTGTCGGCGGTGGCGAAGCCCACGCCGTCGATATCGTCGACAAGTGTGTAGGGGTTGGCGCGCACCCTGCTTTCGGTCGCGTCGCCGTAAGCGCGGTAGATCTTGAGCGCGAGCCCCACCGTCAGCCCAAGCCCCTGCAGGAACATGACCGCCGACTGCAGTTTTTGCAGCCCCGAATAGGCGAGGCAGAAGTCGGTGGCTTTCCTCAAAGAGATCCCGCGCACCTTCGCGATCTCGATGGGATATTTCATGGCTTCGAGGGTGCCCGCGCCGTACCTGTCCACTATGGCGGCGGCGGTGACGGGTCCCAGCCCCTTTATCAGCCCGCTGCCGAGAAAACGCGCGATGGCGTCCACCCGCGAGGGCGCGCCGACGAACACGCGCTCGGCGTTGAACTGCCTACCGTACATGCTGCGCGTCTTGAAGTCGCCCTCCACCTTGAGCTGCTGCCCTTCGCACACGGGCGGCATGGTCCCGACCACGGTGAAAAGCGCGTCCCCGACCTTGAGGTCGAGGACGGTGTAGCCCGTGTCTTCGCTGCGGAAGATGACATTTTTTATTTCACCTTCAAGCTCCGGCATACCTCACCGCGCGTCCTTCTTAAAGAGAAAAGCAAGGCGCGCCTTGCTTTCCTTTTTCAAATGGTGTATTTTGCGAGTTCCTTTGCGATCTCGTCGATCTTGTCCGTCTTCTCCCAGGGGAAGTCGCCTCTGCCGAGGTGTCCGTAGTTTGCCGCCGCGCGGTAGATGGGGCGCGCGAGACGCAGGTTTTTGATGACCGCACCGGGGCGCAGGTCGAACACCTCGGAGACTATCTTCGCCACCGAGTCGTCGCCGACGACTCCGGTGCCGAAGGTGTCCACATAGACGGACACGGGACGCGCCCTGCCTATGGCGTAAGCCACCTCGAGCTCGACGCGCTTGCACACGCCCGCCGCGACTAGGTTCTTGCAGATGTACCTCGCCATATACAGCCCGCTCCTGTCCACCTTGGAGGGATCCTTGCCGGACAGCGCGCCGCCGCCGTGGGGGCAGTAGCCGCCGTAGGTGTCCACGATGATCTTCCTGCCCGTGAGACCGCTGTCGCCGGCGGGTCCGCCGACCACGAATCTCCCGGTGGGATTGACGAAGAAACGGGTCTTTTTGTCGAGATAGCGGGCGGGGATCGCCTTTTTGATCACCTTTTCGACTATCTCGCGCTCGATGGTCGCCTGATCCACGCTGTCCGAATGCTGGGCGGACACCACGACGGTGTCAACGCGCTTCGGGACATCGCCCTCGTACTCCACGGTGACCTGGCTCTTGCCGTCGGGGCGCAGCCAACTTATCTCGCCGGACTTGCGCGCCTCGGTCAGCCGCATGGTCACGGCATGGGCGAGCACTATGGGCAGCGGCATGAGCTCGGGCGTCTCGTCGGTCGCGTAACCGAACATCATGCCCTGATCTCCCGCGCCCTGCTTGTCGAACTCGTCGCAGCCGACATAGTCGGAGGCTTCGTTCACGCCGCGGGCTATGTCGGGAGACTGCTCTTTGATGGAGGTGAGCACGGCGCAGGTCTTGTAGTCGAATCCCAGCGAACTGTCGTCGTAGCCCACATCCTTGATGACCGCCCTCGCGATGGCGGGGATATCGCAATAATGCGCGGTGGTCATCTCGCCGAACACCATCACCATACCGGTGGTGGCGCACACCTCGACCGCCACGCGGGCGGCGGGGTCTTTCTCGAGTATGTCGTCGAGGACGGCATCCGCGATCTGGTCGCAGACCTTATCGGGATGCCCCTCGGTGACGCTCTCGGATGTGAAGAGTTTTCCCGCGGGCGCGCTCATAGCGTCACTCCGCGGACGCCGCGTCGCCGCTCTCGGCGGGCACGGTGGTGATGTTCTTGTAGATCTTCATGCCCGTACCGGCGGGGATGAGCTTGCCTATGATGACATTCTCTTTGAGTCCGATGAGCGGGTCGATCTTGTTCTTGATGGCAGCCTCGGTGAGCACGCGCGCAGTCTCCTGGAAGGAAGCCGCGGACAGGAAGGACTCGGTGGCGAGAGCCGCCTTGGTGATGCCGAGCAGCGTACGCTTGGCGCTTGCGGGCGCGCCGCCGTTCTCGAGCGCCTTCTCGTTCTCGTCCTCATAGGTGAAGATGTCGACGAGCGATCCCGGGAGCATCTCGGTGTCGCCCTGATCCTCGATCCTGACCTTGCGCAGCATCTGACGCACGATGACTTCGATGTGCTTGTCGTTGATCTCGACGCCGGACAGACGGTAGGCGGACTGCACTTCCTTGGTGAGGTAGTCCTGCACG
>DVOE01000070.1 GCA_018713795.1 Candidatus Limadaptatus stercoripullorum | reverse complement strand
AGGACATCATCCCCCGCTACAAGACCATGAAGGGGTTCTATGTCCGCAGGAAGGCGGGCTGGGATACCCACGGGCTCCCCGTCGAACTCGAGGTGGAAAAGCAGCTCGGCATGGACGGCAAGCAGGACATCGAGCGCTACGGCATCGAGCCTTTCATCAAGAAGTGCAAGGAATCCGTGTGGAAATATAAGCACGAGTGGGAGGTCATGTCCGACCGCATAGGATATTGGGCGGACATGAAGGACCCCTACATCACCTACGACGACAAGTATATCGAGTCGGTGTGGTGGGCGCTCAGGCAGATCGCCGACAAAGGGCTGCTTTACAAGGGCTACAAGATCGTGCCTTACTGCCCCCGCTGCGGGACGGCGCTTTCCTCTCACGAGGTGGCGCAGGGCTACCGCGATGTCGAGGAGAAGTCGGTGTTCGTGAAGTTCGCGGCGAAGGGTCGCGAGAACACTTACTTCCTCGCCTGGACGACCACTCCCTGGACGCTCCCGAGCAATGTCGCGCTCTGCGTCAATCCCGAGGAGGATTACGCGGAGATCGAAGTCGGCGGCGAGACTTATATCATGGCTGACGCCCTCGTCGCGAGCGTGTTTGAGGGCGAGCCCGTCAAGAAACTCTCCGTCAAAAAGGGCAGGGAGTACGAGTACGCGGAGTACGAGCCCCTCTTCGATTACGAGACCGGCGCCAAGGAAAAGGCGTATTATGTCACCTGCGACGGCTATGTCACTCTCACCGACGGCACGGGCGTGGTCCACATCGCTCCCGCGTTCGGCGAGGACGACAGCAATGTCGGCAAGCGCTACGGGCTGCCTTTCGTGCAGATGGTGGACGGCGCGGGCAAGTTCATCCCCGCGGCTTACGACCTCGTCGGCGTGTTCGCGAAGGACGCGGACAAACTCATCGTCGAACGCCTGAAAAAGGAAGGTAAGCTCTTCCGCGAGCTCATGTTCACCCACAGCTATCCCTTCTGCTGGCGCTGCGACACCCCGCTGCTTTACTATGCGCGCAGTTCCTGGTTCGTGAAGGTCACCGCCGTCCGCGACGAACTCGTCGCTTCGGGCGCGTCCGTCAACTGGATGCCCCCCTCCATCGGCACGGGCAGGATGGGCAACTTCCTCGAAAATGTCATAGATTGGGGCATCTCCCGCGAACGCTATTGGGGCACTCCGCTGCCCATCTGGGTGTGCGACAAGTGCGGCAAGATCCATGTCGTCGGCTCCAAAGAGGAACTCAAACGCCTCGGGGGAGTGGAGGGCGACATCGAACTGCATCGTCCCTACATCGACGCCGTCACCTGGAAGTGCGACTGCGGCGGCGAGATGCACCGCACTCCCGAGGTGCTGGACTGCTGGTTCGACAGCGGTTCCATGCCCTTCGCGCAGTGGCACTATCCCTTTGAGAACAAGGATGTCTTCGAGGAGACCTTCCCCGCGGACTTCATCTCCGAAGCCGTCGATCAGACGCGCGGCTGGTTCTACACGCTGCTCGCGGTGGGCACGCTGCTCTTCGGGCGCGCTCCCTTCCGCAACTGCATAGTCCTCGGCCATGTCAACGACAAGGACGGCGTCAAGATGAGCAAGCACAAGGGCAATGTCGTGGAGCCGTTCACCGTCCTCGACAAGCAGGGCGCGGACGCCACGAGATGGTATTTCTACACCTCTTCCGCCCCCTGGCTGCCGTCGCGCTTCTCCGCCGAGAATGTCAGCGAAGCTCAGCGCAAGTTCATGGGCACGCTGTGGAACACCTACGCTTTCTTCGTGCTCTATGCCGAGATAGACAAGTTCGATCCCGCGGCGCACGATATCGCCGCCTGCGAGCTCACCCTCATAGACAGGTGGATACTCAGCGAACTCAACAGCCTCGTGAAGTTCGTGGACGAGGGGCTCGCGGATTACAAGATCACCGAGACCGCCCGCGCGATAGGCGAGTTTACGGACAAACTGTCCAACTGGTATGTCAGAAGGTGCCGCGGCAGGTTCTGGGGCAGCGGCATGGACGCCACAAAAGAGGCGGCGTACACCACTCTCTACACCGTGCTCGTCACTCTCTCCAAGGTCATCGCGCCCTATGTCCCGTTCATGGCGGAGAGCATGTACCGCAATCTGGTCGTTCCCTTCTTCAAGGACGCTCCCGAGAGCGTGCACCTCTGCGATTTCCCCGTCGCGGATGAGAGCATGATCGACCGCGAGCTCGAGAAGGGCATGGAAGAAGTGCTGGATGTCGTCGTGCTGGGCAGGGCGGCGAGGAGCAAGGCGAATATCAAGAACCGTCAGCCCCTCCGCAGGCTGTACTACGCCGGCGGCAGCAAACTCTCGGACGACCTCGCGGCGCTCGTCGAGGACGAACTCAATGTCAAAGAGGCGCTCTTCAGCGAGGGCAGCGACAAGTTCGTCAGCTACGAACTCAAGCCGCAGCTCAAGACGCTGGGACCGAAGTACGGCAAACTGCTCGGAGGCATCCGCACGATGCTTGCCGAGCGTCCCGAAGAGATAGTCGCCGCGGTTAGGAACGGCGGCGTGTACACCGCCGAGGTGAACGGCTCGCCCGTCGAACTTTGCGAAAGCGACCTTCTCATCTCGGTCATCAACCGCGAAGGTTTCTCTTCGGAGACGGACGGCGGCATGACCGTCGTGCTCGACACCGCTCTCGACGAGGAGCTCGTCTACGAGGGCGCAGAGCGCGAGATCGTCAGCAAGATACAGACCATGCGCAAAGAAGCCGGCTTCGAGGTCACCGACCATATCGTGGTGGGCTACCGCGCGGAGGGTATGGCGAAAAAGGTGCTGGACGCCGGCACTTTCCGCCGCGATGTGCTCTGCGACGCGGTGACGGACAGCCTTGACGGCTACGCCAAAGACTGGGATATCAACGGCGACAAGGTCACCATCGCCGTCAGCAAGGCAGGGAAGTAGGATGCGCGTCGCGGAAGGGTGGACCGAATATTCCGTGATAGCCACCGGCGACGGCGAAAAGCTGGAGCGCTGGGGGGATATCACGCTCATCCGCCCCGATCCGCAGGTCATCTGGCACCCTCGCCGGCCGCTCAGAGAGATAGCTTCTCCCGACGCGGTGTACGAAAGGAGCCGCGACGGCGGCGGCAGATGGCACTATCTCCGCCCCGTGCCCGAGGAGTTCTCGGTGAGTCGCGGAGGCTACTCCTTCCTGCTCAAACTCATGGGCTTCAAGCACACCGGTCTCTTCCCCGAACAGGCGGTGAATTGGGACAGGATGTCCGAGCTCATACGCGGAGCGGGCAGGGAGATAAGCGTGCTCAACCTCTTCGGTTACACGGGCGCGGCGTCGGTGATATGTCTCGGCGCGGGCGCGTCGGTTTGTCATGTGGACGGCGCCAAAGCCATGGTGGAGCGCGCGGGCGAGAATGTGCGACTGAACGGGCTCGACTCCTCGCGTATGCGCTATATCGTGGACGACTGTTTCAAGTTCGTGCAGCGCGAGCTGAGGAGAGGCAGGCGCTACGACGCCGTCATACTCGATCCCCCGAGTTTCGGCAGGGGACCGGGCGGCGAAAAGTGGAAGATAGAGGAGGGCATAAGCGGGCTCATGGATCTGGTCGCCCGGCTGCTCGGACCCCGTCCGCTCTTTGTCTGCCTCAACTCCTACACCACCGGGCTCCAGCCCGGAGTGATGTCGAACATACTGCGTCTGGCGCTCGGGAAGAGGGCGCGGATAGACGCCGACGAGATAGGGCTTCCCACCGAGGAAGGACTTGTGCTGCCCGCGGGGTGCACCGCCTTCGCGACATTCGACTGAATGACCGAAAGCGCACTTTAAGAAGTAAAAACGATGAGTGAACAGCGAGTTATGAACTACAAGGACATACCGATACTCTTTGAAGACAACCACATCCTAGTGGTGGTCAAGCCTATGGGCGTGCCCGTGCAGGGCGACGAGTCCGGAGACCCGGACATGCTCACGCTGCTCAAAG
>DVOE01000069.1 GCA_018713795.1 Candidatus Limadaptatus stercoripullorum | reverse complement strand
CCCAAAAATCATTCCCCCCGGAGGGGCCCCACGATTTTAGGGGGCACCTTCGGCGCTCGCGTAAGAGCGACATCGCTGCCGAGGAAGATTCCTCGGCAGATTATGCCACTTGCCGCCATGCGCCCCGCCCGAAGGGCGAACAGCGGGCGCGCGGCTGCGTACTTTGAGAGCCCCGCTCGGCACTCACATTCTCGCCGCCTGTTGCGGCTCGCACTCCGAAAGGACGCCCGTCGTGTCTAAGAACGCTTCGAATAAGTGAGTGCGAAGACGAGTGCGGTATTCCGTCTTCGAAAAAATTTAGTGCGTGTTCAAGTACGCCCCGAATAAGTGAGTGCGTGTTCAAATACGCTCCGAAGGAGTGTATTTCGCCGCCTAAACGCTTGATGCCCACCCCCATCAGCCAAATAGGGACGGGGGTATGACTGGCATGCTTGCCATGACAGGGCTGCCCCGTCCCTAATTGGCGGTTAAACAGGAACACCCCGCACAAGTTTAGTACGAGCTCAAGCGCGTTATTCCGTTTTCGAAAAAGTGAGGGACGGTCTTGAAGTGTCTCAAACGAACGGGGAGGGCGGCGGGTGCGTGCGACTCGGGCTTGATTTTGGGGCGCGGGGGCGGTATCATAAATTGTGCGGCGGATGCCGCGCGAAGGGGGATGTATGCAGCGAAGCAAAGTGGCGGAGAATAAATTGCTCGCGACCGTGCTGATCGTGCTCGGGGCGTTCGGTTTTCTCACGATATTGCACCGCCTTTGCTGCTACAGGTTCGAGTACGACGCCGAGTTCAGCCCCGTCGACTACGGCAGGTTCAACATCCTCTCCTTCTTCACAATCCAGTCCAACATCTTCGTTTACATCTATCTGATATGCGCGGGGCTCGCTGCGTTCGGGGTGAAGGGCGCGGAGAAGGTGGGACACGATCCGCTGATAGGGGCGCTTGCCACCACCTACATACTCGTCACCGGCGTGGTCTACACCGCGGGCATACCCATGGGCTTCACGCCGCCCTTTGAGTGGTACGACGCCTACCACGCGATGAGCAGTTTCAATCAGGTGTTCTATCACATGATAATACCGCCCGTCATGCTGGTGTTGTGGTTTTTCCCGTTCACGGACAGGACGGCGGGGCGGGGGAGGCTGTGGATCTTCGCGGTCTATCCCTTGGTCTACTCGCTGTTCAGCATAGTGCGCGGAGCCGTGGGCAACATGCACTTTTATCCTTATCCCTTTTACCGCCCGGAGTTCATATGGGAGCTGTTCGGCGGCGGGAGCGAAATGAACGCGGCGGGAGCGTACGCGCTGATGGCGTCGGTGCTCGCGGCGGGGATGCTGCTCTTTGCGGGGATAGGGCGGCTCATGATATTCATAAACGAAAAGTCGGTGGCGCGGAGTTTCGCGCTGCCTGAGTATGTCCGCGAGGCAAAGGTCTGCGGAAACGGCGCGGCGGCGCCGGGAGGAAGAATATGAAAGTTGCTCTCGTTGGTCTCGGGGTGATAGGCAAGGTGCATCTTGCCGTCCTCAAAGAACTCGGCGCGGATATAGTCGCCGTGTGCGACATTCTCCCCGAAAGGTGCGAAGGGGCGGGAGCCGCCGTCTACACCGACTACGAGGAGATGCTCGCAGCCGAAAAACCCGACGCCGTGCATATCTGCACGCCGCATTACCTCCACGCGGACATGGTCGTGCGGGCGCTCGAGCTGGGCATAAATGTGCTTTGCGAAAAGCCGCTGTGCATAAGGAAGGAAGATATAGCGCGCGTGCTCGAAGCCGAAAGAAAGTCCTCCGCGCAGCTCGGCGTGTGTCTGCAAAACCGCTACAACGCCTCTTCGGTGTTCGTGAAAGAGCACCTCTCGGGGCGCAGGATAGACTTCGCGTTCGGCTCTCTCCTCTGGCACCGCGACGCCGCCTATTACGCGAGCGGCGACTGGCGCGGCAAATGGGCGACCGAGGGCGGCGGAGTGCTCATCAATCAGGCGATACACACCGTCGATCTTCTGGAATGGATATGCGGCGAACCTAACAGCGTGGAGGGCAGGATCTTCAATCATTCGCTCGAGGGCGTCATAGAGGTCGAGGACACCGCCTACGCCATGTTCGGCGGAGAAGTCCCCTTCGAGATATTCGCGACCAACACCGCGGCGGCGGATATGCCCGTCGAGATAGTTTTTTTGTCGGAAGGGGAGAGGATAACGCTGCTCCCCGACGCCGTGACCGTGGACGGGAAGCCGGTCGCTCTCGACGCTGCGGGCGGCTGGTACGGCAAACGGCAGTACGGCAGCGGACACGCCCGGCTCATCGCGCATTTTTACGATTCGCTGGCGAGGGGAGAGAAGTTCCCCGTGGACGGCGCGGAAGGAGCGAGATCGGTGCGCGCGGTGCTCGCCGTCTACGCGAGCGGCGGAGCACGCGTCCCCGTCTGAGCCCGTCTTTCCCGAATACGGCAAGATTTGCAAGTCCCGCGCAAAAATCGGCTGTTTACCGTGCGCGCGCGAGGTGGTACAATAAAACCGTATGAGGAGGGATGCCATGACATTTTTTGACGACGATCTTCTGCTTTCCTCGGGCGCGGCGAAGCGCGTGTATTCCGCCGTCGCCGACCTGCCCGTAATCGACTACCACTGCCATCTCAACGAGAAGGATATCGCCGCGGACAAGAAGTTCACCGACATCGGCGAGCTTTGGCTTGCGGGCGACCATTACAAGTGGCGCGCCATGCGGCTCATGGGGATAGACGAGGATCGCATAACCGGCGGAAAGTCCTTCAAAGAGAAGTTCTTTGCCTACGCCTCGATAATGCCGGGGCTCATCGGCAATCCGCTCTACTACTGGACGCATATGGAGCTGAAGTCTCTCTTCGGCATAACGCAGCCCCTCGACTCGGACAGCGCGGAGGAGATCTGGGACAAGACCTCGGAGATGCTCCCCGAGATGAGCGTCCGCTCTCTGCTCAAAAAGTTCAAGGTGGAGTATATCGCCACCACGGACGACCCTTTCTCCGATCTTTCCGCGCACGGCGACATCGACGGCATAAAAGTCCGTCCGACCTTCCGCCCCGACAGGTGCTTTGTGGAGGGCGTTTCTAAAAGCGAGCTCGAAGAGCGCCTGGACTATTTCATGAAAAAGGGCTGCCGTCTCGCCGATCACGGGTTCGACGCCTTCGGCGACACGACAGATCTCGAATGGCTGATCCGCGCCTGCTACGAAAGGGGAGTGGCGCTGCAACTCCACTTCGGCACTTTCCGCAACATAAACTCCCGCGCCTTCGCGGCGGTGGGGCGCGACGCGGGTTACGATGTCTTCCGCGACCATATCGCGACCGACGCCCTCGCGCGCCTGCTCGACAAGATGTACTCCGAGCTTGGCGATCTGCCGCTTATCGTACTTTATCCCCTCAATGATGTGTACTTAAGGTCGGTTTGTGCGATCTCGGGCGCTTTCCCGAATGTGCGCGTCGGGGCGGCGTGGTGGTTCAACGACACCGTCGCCGGCATAAAGCGCCAGCTCGAGACCGTCTCCGAATACGCCGTTCTCGGCACAAATCTCGGAATGCTGACGGACAGCCGCTCGTTCAGCTCGTATGTCCGTTTCGACTTCTACCGCCGCATTCTCGCCTCCTTCATCGGGGACAAGGTCGAGCGCGGCGAATATCCCGAAAAGAGCGCGGCGGCGCTTGCGGAGGCCGTCGCTTACCGCAATGCCAAGGAGGTGTTCGGCGTATGAAAATGACATTCAGGTGGTACGGCGAGAACGACTGCATCCCTCTCTCTTATATCAAACAGATACAGGGGATGACGGGCGTGGTCACCGCCGTCTACGACATCCCGGTCGGCGAGGTCTGGCCGGTGGAGAAACTAAGGCGGCTACGCGATCTCGCGGCGGCAGCGGGGCTGGAGGCGGAAGTCATCGAGTCCGTGCCCGTCCACGAGGATATCAAGCTCGGAAAGCCCACCCGCGACAAGTATATCGCGGCGTACGCCGAGAACATCCGCGCGTGTGCGAGCGTGGGCGTCAAGTGCATATGCTACAATTTCATGCCCGTCTTCGACTGGCTGAGGACGGATCTGTGCTTCCGTCACGCGGACGGTTCGACTTCGCTCGCGTACGACCATGCGGCGCTGCTCGCGCTGGATCCCAAGGATCTGCATCTTCCCGGCTGGGACGAGAGCTACACCCCCGATGAGCTGCGCGCGTTGCTCGCGGAGTACGAGGGCATGACGCACGAGCAGCTCTTTGAAAATCTCGTCTACTTCCTGCGCGGGGTGATGCCCGCCTGCGACGAGTGCGGCGTCGATCTCGCCATACACCCCGACGATCCGCCGTGGGATGTGTTCGGTCTGCCGCGCATAGTCTCCTCGGAGGCGGACTACGAGAGGCTGTTCGCCGCCGTCCCGAACATGCACAACGGCATCACTTTCTGCACGGGCAGCCTTGGGGCGGGCAGGGAGAACGATCTCCCGAAGCTCGCGGGGAAGTACGCAAAGCGCATACATTTCGCGCATCTGCGTCAGCTCAAGTATGACGGCGAGATCAATTTCTACGAAAACGGTCATCAGACGGCGGAAGGCGATGTGGATGTCTACGCGATAGTGAAGGCGCTCGTGAAGGGCGGGTTCAAGGGCTATGTCCGTCCCGATCACGGCAGGAATGTCTGGGGCGAAAACGCCAAACCCGGCTACGGGCTTTATGACAGAGCGATGGGCGCTTGCTATCTCACCGGGCTTTTCGAAGCCGTCCAAAAGGAGGAAAAATGAAACTTCCGTTCAAAGTGGATCTAAGCGGCAAAGTGGTCGCGGTGACGGGCGCGGGCGGCGTGATCTGTTCGGAGTTCGCGCGTGCGCTCGCGGAGTGCGGGGCGAAGGTCGCGCTCCTCGACATAAACGGGGAGGCGGCGAAAAAAGTCGCGGACGAGATAGGGGGAAACGCCCTTGCGTTGAAGTGCAACTGCCTTGACAAGTCAGACCTCGAGCGCGCCAAAGAGGAGATAAACGCGGCGTTCGGCGCGGTGAATTTCCTCATCAACGGCGCGGGCGGCAACAATCCCAAAGCCACCACCGACAACGAGTACATGACCCCGGACACCAAGGGGATCAAGGACTTTTTCGCACTCGAGGAGAGCGGTTTGAAGTTCGTGTTCGACCTCAACATAATCACGGCGTTCCTCGCGACGCAGGTGTTTGCGGCGGACATGGTGAAGACGGGCGGGAACATCATCAACATCTCGTCCATGAACGCGTTCACGCCGCTGACCAAGATCCCGGCGTACAGCGCGGCGAAGGCGGGCATATCCAATTTCACCGAGTGGCTCGCGGTGCATTTCGCACCCTGCGGCATACGCTGCAACGCCATCGCGCCCGGATTTTTCGTCACCAATCAGAACAGGGGACTGCTGTTCAACGCGGACGGCACTCCGACGGCGCGCACGGGCAAGATCCTCGCCGCCACTCCCATGAAGAAGTTCGGGGAGATAAGCGACCTCGTGGGGTGTCTGCTGTGGCTCGCGGACGACTCGGCGAGCGGGTTCGTGACGGGCGCCGTCATACCCGTGGACGGCGGGTTCTCGGCGTACAGCGGGGTGTGATATGAAGAGCGTCATCCCCGTCGTTGTCATCAAAGACGCCGCGGACACCGAGGCGACCCTCGCCGCCCTCAGAGCCGGCGGCATAAACCGCGCGGAGATCACTTTCCGCACCGCCTGCGCCGAAGAGGCGATCAAGATCGGCGTCAAAGCCTTCCCCGACATGGACATAGGCGCGGGCACGGTCATCAACGCCGATCAGGCGCGCCGCGCCGTGAGGGCGGGAGCGAGGTTCATCGTCTCCCCCGGGTTTTCGGACGAAGTGGCGGAGTTCTGCCGCGACGAAGGCGTGACCTACTATCCCGGCTGCGTCACGCCGACCGAGATAATGCGCGCGCTCTCCTACGGGCTAACGGTCATAAAATTCTTCCCCGCGGGGGTGTACGGCGGCGTCAAGGCGCTCAAAGCGCTCGGCGCTCCCTTCCCGCAGGTGACCTTCATCCCGACGGGCGGGGTGGATCTTAACAACCTCAAAGAATTCCTCGACTGCGACAAGGTGTACGCCGTCGGAGGGTCGTTCATGATGAAGGGCGACATAACCGCAAATTGCAAGGAGATAGTCAGGATATGCGAGTCGTGACATTCGGAGAGATCATGCTGCGCCTTCAGCCCGAAGGCTACCTCAGATTCGTGCAGAGCGACCGTCTGGAGGCGACCTTCGGCGGAGCTGAGGCGAATGTGGCGGTGTCGCTCGCGAACTTCGGCGCGGACGCGGCGTTCGTCACCAAACTTCCCGCCCACGAGATAGGGCAGAGCGCCGTCAATTCGCTGCGCAGGTTCGGAGTGGACACGAGCCTCATCGTGCGCGGCGGGGACAGGGTCGGCATCTACTATTGCGAAAAAGGCGCCAGCCAGCGTCCGAGCAAGGTCATCTACGACAGGCGCGCATCCGCGATCGCCGAGGCGACGGCTGCCGACTTCGATTGGCAGGAGCTGCTTCGCGGAGCCGAATGGCTGCATTTCACGGGCATCACGCCCGCCCTATCGCCCGCGCTCTCGGGGATCACTCTCGAGGCGGCGAAAGCGGCAAAGGAGATGGGACTCACGGTCTCTTGCGATCTCAATTTCAGAAAGAAACTTTGGAGCCGGGACCAGGCGCGCGACGCCATGACCGCGATATGCGGCTATGTGGATGTGCTCATCGCCAACGAAGAGGACGCCAAAGATGTGTTCGGCATCGAGGCGGCGGGCAGCGACATCGAGTCGGGCAAACTCAGCCGCGAGGGCTATGTTTCGGTCGCCGAGCAGTTCTCGAACAAGTTCGGGTTCAAGGCTGTGGCGATAACTCTCCGCGAGAGCCTGAGCGCCAGCGACAACAACTGGTCCGCCATGCTCTACATGGACGGGACGCCGCATTTCAGCAAAAAGTACGCCGTGCACATCGTGGACAGAGTGGGCGGCGGAGACAGCTTCGGCGCGGGGCTCATCTACGCGCTGCTTTCGGGCGACTCGCCCTCGGACGCCCTCGAATTCGCGGTGGCGGCGAGCTGTCTCAAGCATTCGGTGGAAGGCGACTACAACATGGTCTCCGCCGAGGAAGTCAGGGCTCTTGCGCGCGGCAACGCCAGCGGCAGAGTGCAGAGGTAAAAAAGCGCGGCTGCGCGGAACACAATATAGGACGGAGGAAGTTATGGACGCGAAGAAGGTCAGGTACGGCATTGTCGGCATAGGCAAGCAGGGCACCGCTTACACGAGGATATTCACCAAGCTCGGATGGCTGGTCAAGGGCGCCGAGCTCACCGCGGTGTGCGACATCGATCCCAAAAGGAGGAAGTACGCCGAGGAAAATCTCAAGGGCGTGAAGGTGTTCGAGGACTACCGCGACATGCTGTCCTCGGGGCTCATCGATGTGGTGATGATAGACACGCCGCACTATTTCCATCCCGAGATAGCCATAGCCGCCATGCGCGCTGGCATAAATGTGCTGTGCGACAAGCCCGCCGGCGTGTACACCAAGCAGGTGCGCGAGATGAATGAGGAGGCGAAAAAGCACCCCGAACTGCTGTTCGGCATGATGTTCAATCAGCGCACAAATCCCCTCTACATCAAGGCGAAAGAGATCATCGAGAGCGGAAAGCTCGGCAAGCTCACCCGCATAGTATGGATAATCACCAACTGGTACCGCCCGAAGGCGTATTACGCGCAGGGCGGCTGGCGCGGCACCTGGTGGGGCGAGGGCGGCGGCGTGCTGCTCAATCAGTGCCCCCATCAGCTTGATCTGTTCACATGGCTCGCGGGGCTTCCCGTCAGCGTGACGGCGACGCTCTCGACCGTCGGGCGCGATATCAGCGTCGAGAACGATGTCACCGCCTATTGCAAGTTTGAAAGCGGCGCGACGGGCGTGTTCATCACTTCCACCCACGACGCTCCCGGCACCAACCGCCTCGAGATCACGGGCGAGGGCGGCAAGATAGTCATAGAAAAGGGCAAGCTCACCTTCACCGAGAACAGCGAGCTCGAACCCGTCTTCTCCGAACATAACACCGTGTTCATGGGCAAGCCCAAGACCAAGAAGCACACCTACCGCGGCATAGGGCACTATCTCGCTTTAACGAAGTATCCGCCCCAGCACATCGGCATAATCAAGAACTACACCGACTTCCTGCTCAAAAAGACGGACAAGTTCATCGCGCCCGGCGAGCAGGGCATCACGGGGCTGACCTTCTCCAACGCCATCCATCTCGCGGGGTGGACGCATTCCGAGGTCAGGCTGCCTCTCGACGAGGAGAAGTTCATCGCCGAACTCGAGAAGAGAAAGGCGGAAGAAGCGGCTAAGACCGGCGGGGCAAAGTGACGGAGGGCGAAATGCTTGCGGGAGTACAGCTGTTTTCGCTGAGGAAATATCTCAAAGACGAGGCGGGTTACGAGCGCGTGTTTTCGCGCGTGCACGAGATGGGCGCCGAGGTGGTGCAGCTCTCGGGCGGTAAACCCGTGCCCGCAGAGTTCATCCGCGGACTGACCGAGAAGTACTCGCTGCCCGTATGCGTCACTCACGACAACTTCGACAGGCTGCAAAACGACCTTGCGGGGCTGGTCAAAGAGCACAGGACCTACGGCTGCGACGCGCTCGGCATTGGCATGATGCCCGGGAAGTTCAGGACGGGCAAACTCGCAGATATAGACGCGTTCGCGGGGGTGCTCAATTCGCTCGCCGAAAGCCTTGCGGGCGAGGGCATGACCATCGCCTATCACAATCATTGGTTCGAGTTCGACGAGGTGGAAGGGCATGTTATCTACGACTACCTCATCGAAAACACCCTTCCCTCCGTGCGCTTTATCCCCGACACCTATTGGATAAGGTTCGCGGGGCGGGACACCGTCTCCTACCTCAAAAAACTCGCCGGCAGGGTGGACACTCTCCACCTCAAGGACTACAAATGCAAGCTCTTCCGCGCCGTCGGCAAGGGGAGCATCGATTTCGTTCCCATCCTCGCCGCGGCAAAGGAATGCGGCGTGCGCTACGCCGTCGCCGAGCTCGACATGTCTCCGCGTCCCTTCGCGAGCGCGGAATATTCGCTTTCGGAGATAAGGAGGCTGCTCGGTGCAGACTAAGACCGTAGCTTCTCCCGCAGGCAACATCACGGGCGTCGTGACCGATTACGGTGCGCTCTTCCGCGGCGTTCCCTACGCCGAGGCGGAGCGGTTCGGCAAGCCCCGTCCCGTCCCCGCGCGCGACATCGACGCGACCGCTCCCGGTCCCTGCTGCTATCAAATGCGCGCGTTTTGGGACGAGGAACACCGCTTCTATTACCGCGAGTTCAGGCAGGGGCAGACCTTCCGCTACGGAGAGGACTGTCAGGTGCTGGACATCTACGCCCCGGAAGGCGCGAAGGACGCCCCTGTCATCGTGTTCATCCACGGCGGCAGTTTCACGGGCGGCAGCGCCGACGAAAAGCAATTCGACGGCTCGGCTTATGCGCGACGGGGAGTGGTGTATGTCGCGATAAACTACCGTCTCAACATCTTCGGGTTCTTCGCCGACGGCGAGCATTCCGCGGGCAGTCTCGGGCTGCTCGATCAGGCGGCGGCGATAAATTGGGTGAGGGCGAACATCTCCGCGTTCGGCGGCGATCCCGACCGTATCACGCTTATGGGACAGAGCGCGGGCGCGATGAGCGTGCAGACACTCGTCTGCACGGACGCCTTCCGCGATGTCATCCACGGCGCGGTCATGCTCTCGGGCGGCGGCAAGAGGGGAGCCATGCTCCCGATCGCGAAGCCCTCGACGCGCTACTGGAACAGTCTCGTAAAAGCGAGCGGCGCCCGCACCTTCGAGGAGTTCAAAGAGATGCCGGCAGAGCATATCTGGACGGTGTGGAAAAAGACGCATCCCGTCGGCAAAGTGCTTCAGACAAAGCCCGTCATCGACGGCGAACTCGTGACTTCGAGCGCCTACGACACCCGGGTGCCCGTCGTCATCGGCACGGTCAAAAAGGATCTTCTCACCCCTGTGCTCAAACATATGGCGAGGGCGTTCGCGCGCGCTCAGGCGAAAAAGGGCGCGAAGGCGTATGTCTACGAACTCGACCGTCTGCTCCCGCCCGATCAAAGCTCCTTCCACTCCTGCGATCTGTGGTATATGCTCGGGTCTCTCGGGAATTCCTCGCGTCCGTTCACGGACTCCGACCGCGCGCTCTCGGACGAACTCGTGGACAGGATAGCCGCGTTCGCGGCGAGCGGCGAGCCCAACACCGGGCGCTACGGCGGCTGGAAGCCTTTTGCCGGTAAAAAGGACATAATGCGCTTCGTCTGAGGCGATAAACAAAAAATTTTTCCGAAAACTCCGTTTTTTCCGATACTCCCGCGCGCGTTAAGTAGTATAATACCGCGTTGGTAAGGGAACGGAGTTTTTTGATGAACAAGGATCTGACTCAGGGTAGACCCGTAAAAGTGCTGTGGCTGTTCTGTTTGCCCATTCTGGTGAGCGCGGTCTTTCAGCAATTTTACAATATGGCGGACAGCATCATCGCGGGCAAAGTGCTCGGCGAGTCCGCTCTCGCCGCCGTCGGCGCGTCCTATCCCATCACCATGATCTTCACCGCCGTCGCGTTCGGGTTCAACCTCGGCTGTTCGGCGGTCACCTCCAAATTTTTCGGCGAGAAGGACTACCGCGCCCTGAAGACCGGCGTGTACACGGTGCTCATCGCTTCTCTCGTGCTCGGCGCGGCGCTCACCGCCGTGGGCGTTGGTGCGGGGCGCGCGCTCATGCAGGCGCTCGACACCCCCGCCGAGATCATGGAAGACGCCATGATGTACCTCTACATTTATGTCGGCGGCTTCCTGTTCGTCCTCGTCTACAATGTTTCGACGGGCGTCTTCTCCGCGCTCGGCGACAGCCGCACGCCGCTCATCTTCCTCGTGGCGTCCAGCCTCGCGAATGTGGGATTGGACCTCGTGCTGACCATGGCGGTGCCGCTCGGTGTGGCGGGGCTCGCGTGGGCGACTTTCATATGCCAGGGCGTGGCGGGGATAGCCTGTATGTTCACCGTGCTCGCCAGGGTGAAAAAGCTCGGCGCGGCGGAAAAAGTCCCCGTGTTCTCAAAGAAACTGCTCGGGCAGATGTTCTATGTCGCCCTTCCGAGCGTGGTGCAGCAATGCGTGGTCTCGGTCGGGAACCTGCTCATACAATGGCTGATCAACGGCTACGGCGCGTCCGTGGTCGCGGGCTATTCGGCGGCGATAAAACTCAACACCTTCATCGTCACTTCGCTGACCACTGTCGCCGGCGGGCTCACCAACTTCGCGGCGCAGAACCTCGGTGCGGGCAATGTCTCCCGCGCGAGATCGGGGACCTACGCGGGGCTTGTAATGGCGGCGGTGATGACGCTGCCGTTCACTCTCGCCTATTCGCTCGCGCCCGAGACCATGCTCGCCCTCTTCCTCGAAGAGAGCAGCGCGGCGGCGGTCGCGACGGGCGTCGGATTTTTGACCATAGTCCCGCCGTTCTATATGCTCGTGGGCAGCAAAGTCATGTTCGATTCGGTGCTCCGCGGCGCGCAGAGCATGGCGTCGTTCATGTTCGCGACGCTCATTGACCTCGTCATCCGCGTGGCGCTGTGTTTCGCCCTCGACCCCGTGCTCGGAGTTGAAGGCGTATGGTGGTCGTGGCCGATAGGCTGGGGCGTGGCGACGGCTGTGTCCGCGGCGCTGTACTTCTCGGGAAGGTGGTATAAGTCCGCTCACGCAAAGGCGAGATTCGCCGCTCTCGCGGCGGCGGGTGAAAGCTCGGCAGCGGCGGAGGCGGTTTCCGGGAAACAGTCCGACCCCGAACCCGCGATACGGGAGTGCGCGGCAAACGAGACCCCGGAAAGTCATAAAAGGCACCGCTTTTTGCCCTTCGGACACGGAAAGGGCGGTCACGACGGGCTCATGAGTGCGTGATATGAAAGATGTAAGGATAACCGCAGTCGCGAAAGTGCGGCACGACGAGCTCATCGAACGCTACGAACTCCCCCTCGAAGAGGAGTGCACGGTCGCGGTCGGCGATAGTTTTGTCTCCCGTGGCGGCGAGCGTCCCGCAGGGCTTTGCGACGGCGCGTGGCAGGCGATGGAGCCCTTTGTTCGCTCTCTTGCTGCGGGCGGCGGGAAATTCTACGGCGATTGGATGCGCGATCCTTTCTCCGCCATGGTCTCCTGCAACGACGGCTTCCGTCCCGTCAGTTTTTATATCGAGGTCATTGATTGACGGGCGAACCGTTCATGCGCTCATAGGGCAGGGCGCAGAGGAACAGGCTCCGACCGCGGACGGCGAACACGGCTGCGGAGGCGAGCGCAGAGAAGGCGTACGCCGCGGGGAACGCCCAAAGCACAGAGGAGTTTTCGGGAAGCAGTCCGAACAGCGCAAAAAATACGAGGAATGACACGGGCGCGGCGGCATAAAGAAGTGCTGCCGCGCTCTTTCGTCCCGTGGCTTGCAGAGCGGCTCCCGGGATGAGCGCCGCGGGCACGAGGGGAAGGGCGGCGGCGATCACGCGAAGGCAGTCCGCTCCCGCCTCCACCAACTCCTTGTCCCGCGTGAATATCCCGATCAAAGGCTCCGCAGCCGCCTCGGCGAGGATGAGCATTAAGGCGGCTCCCGCCATCGCGAGTACGAACGCCGCCGAGACCGAGTGCGCCGCGCGCCGCCCCAGTCCCGCGCCGAAATTATAGCCCAGCACGGGCGGGAGAGCCTGCGCCGCAGCCGTCACCGGGATGATCGCGTAAGTGAGCAGGCGGGAGGCGTAGCCGAAAGCGGTGAGCGCGGAGGGGTTTTCGGCAAGACGGGAGTTTACGAGCGCGATCATGACGGATAAACCGCCTGTTTGGATGAGAGCGGGCAGTCCGGTGAGCGCTACGCGTGCCGCCGCGGCGAGGCTCGGGCGCGCCCCTTTGAAGTCCTGAACGGACAGCCTCGCGAAGAAGAATACGCTCATCGAAAAGCTGGTCATCTGCGCTATGACGGTCGCGAGAGCCGAGCCGGTCACTCCGAGATCAAGCGCGAGTATGAACACGGCGTCGAGGACTATGTTGAGGAGTATGGGTATCACCCAGATGAGCAGCGAGTAGAGATTTGCGCCTTCCGCGCGGATGACGGAGGAAAAGCCGGTGGAGAACACATTGCCCGCGAGGATGACGACAAAGTAGTCTTTTGCGTGTTCGTAGAGCACGCCCGTTGCGCCCATTGCGGCGAGCAACTCGTCGAGGACGCAAAAACCTACGATCGTCGCGCCGCCCGAGACGGCGTAGAACACCGTCATGGCGCTGAGCGTAGCCGAGCCCGCGCCCTTTTTGTCGCCTTCGCCGAGGCGCAGCGCGACGAGCACGGCGGCTCCGCTGCCGACCGCGGTCGCGAGCGCGCTTTGGAGAATGACGAAAGGGTAGACGGCGGAGATCCCGCCCATGGCGTCGTCGCCTACGGCGTGCGCCACGAACAGCGCGTCGGTCAGCGAGTAGACGGTGTTGAGAAGCAGTCCCGCGAGCGCCGTCAGCATGAAACTCAGGACGAGTTTATGCACGGGCGCCGTTGCGAGCGGGAGCTCCTTTTTGCGGAGGGTAGCGCGGCTCATTTTGCTTCGAGCACTTTGAAAGCCATCCTGTAACACATCCCGCTGCTTATCACATTCCGCCACCAGCCGAACATGAAAGGAGTGTAGCGGTAGTGTTTCTCCACCTCTTGCAGCAGTCCCATATACGCCATCATGACCGCCCAGCGCACCTCGAACTCGCGGCTTTTGCCTACGGGAAGTTCTGCTACGGAGTTGTACGCGTCGATGGCGGCGGTCTTTTCCGCATAAGGTTTGAAGAAATCGAAGCAGACGAAATCCGCCACGCGGTCGCCGTAGAAAGTGCGCTCGGGATCTATCCACCAAAGTTTGCGATCTTCCCCCTCTCCCTGAACGATGATATTGGGCGTCCAGAGGTCGTAGTTGACAGCGCAGCACTCCGCCTTTTCAAGCGTTTCCCTGTGCCTGTCTATGAGCGCGAGCAGCTTTTCGCCGCGCCTTGAACGCACGCCCTTTCTTTTGCCGTCTTCGAGCAGAGCGGCGGTCATGCCGCGCACCGCGGAGTACCAGTCGTCGTAATGCTCGCCCTGAACATATCCGAAGCGGTCTCCGCGCACGGAATGCATCTTCGCCGCCATGCGCGTGAGATCGCGGGTGAGGGAGTTGCCGCTTGGCGAAGTGCTCCCCTCGGGGTGCGTGCCCTCGATGAGCTGCATTATGAACCAGTCGGCGGGGAGAAGTTCGCGCGAAAAGTCGGAGAAAAATATCTCGGGCACGGGGATGTCCGTGCGGTCGCGAAGCACGCCGTACCAATATACCTCCGCGCGCATCATGTCCTTTTCGTAGGTGAGTATGCGCGACTCGTCGGACGGCGCGACTTTGAGGGCGTACCTCTTCCCGTCCTCGGTGGTGACGGCGAGCACGGTGTTGAACTCGCCCGCGCCCAGCGGCTCGATCTCCGTCGCCATGCCCAGCCCCGCCTTCCTTGTCATCCGGCTCGCGAGCTCGGGCGTTACTTCCGTCTTGCTTCTGCTTTTCATTCTTCCCCCTTCGGGCACGCGTCTCGCGCGCTCCTTACGACCGAATGGTAACCCCGTAAGCCGCGAAGTAATATCACAAATCGCCACTTTTTATCATTTTCATGACATTTTCGGCGGGATGAGCTAAAATAAACGCGGAGGAGACCCATGAAAGACGACGGCTACCGCATACTCATAGCTCCCGCCGGCGACGATCCGGTGTTCGCCCAGCGCGAAGAGGGCATATCGCACACGCCTTACGACACCGAGCGGGCGTTCTACTCCCGCATACGCGCGGGCGACCCCGAAGGGGTGAGAAGGCTGCTCGAAAGTTATCTTTCGGGCGGCATAGTCGTGGGGCGGATGTCGCACGATCCCCTGACGCAGATGAAGTATTTCGCGGTGTGTTGCGTGGCTCTCGCCTGCCGCTACGCCATCGCCGGCGGGCTCGGCGAGCAGGAGGCGTTCAATTTCAGCGACAAATGCATCGCGCGCATAGACGCCATGACGGACGGCGGGGAGATCGTAGGGTTCCTCTCCCGCGAGGCTCAGAGGCTCGCCGCCATGGTCGGCGAGAGCAGGAGCGCCGCCGCGTATTCCCCGCCTGTCAGAAAATGCATGGCGTATATCGCCCGCAACCTGCACGATAAGATCACCCTCGCCGACCTGTCGAGGCACACCGGGCTTTCGCCGGGGTATCTCTCGCGCTTGTTCAGGGCGGACACGGGCGAGAGCGTGCACGGATATATCCTGGGGCGCAAGCTGGAAGCGGCAAAGAGCCTCGTGGAGAGGGGCGGCAAAATGGGCGAAACGGCTTACGCGCTCGGCTTTTCGTCGGAGAGCCATTTCATCGCCCTCTTCAAAAAGCGCTTCGGCGTCACTCCCGCCGCGTGGGCTAAAAGAAGGGGAGCGCCCGAGGGCGAGCCCGAAGGCGAGATATAAAAAGACCGGGGCGTATGTCCCGGTCTCTTTGCGCTTTACCTTACGCGTTCTCGTCGTTTTCGCCTTTGTCCGCGTCCTTATCCTCGGGAGACGCGGGATCGCTGCCGCCGTCGTTTATGCCGAGATCGCCGAGCCAATAGACCTTGTCCTTGACCGCGATGCAGACTATGTCGATGACAAAGAGCAGCCAGCCGCCGAAGATGGCGAGCACGACCGCGAGGATCATGCCGAGCGTGCTGCTCCTCAGCGCGCTCTCCGAAAAACGACGGAGATTGGACGGGATGTCCCAAAGCAGGCAGAGCAGCAGTTTCGCCACCTTGCCGAGCCCGTCGTACCATTTGATGTAACTTCCGGCAAAATCTTTCATATATACGCCTCCGATGAGAGTTTAGTCCGCACCGCGTGAGAATATTCTCACCGCAGAGAGGGATGCCAGACAGGAATAATACGAACCAGCCTCGGAGCAATTCTTTTCGGCGCTTTTGCACAGCCGTAACTTGCCAATATGTATACTATTGCCTGCGTTCCGCCAGAGCAAAATCATCCGAAAATCTCTTGCTCTGAGGTGCGAGCAGTTCCGCGCCTGCCGATTTTTGGCTGAGCAAGGAAGTCGGCGAAGCTAATACCCAACCGTA
>DVOE01000068.1 GCA_018713795.1 Candidatus Limadaptatus stercoripullorum | reverse complement strand
CAGGAGATGGTGGAAGGATCGGCAACGTCGATCTTTTCCTTGATCTCGAGGGAGGTGCCGGTCACGTCGTCCACGATGCCGACGGTGAAGTGGTTCTTCTTGCCCTCGTTCATGTTCTCGTACACGGCGTTGACCATGGTGGGATTGAATTCCTTGCTGCCGAGGCCGTACCTGCCGCAGAGGACTTCCGCCTTGATCTTCATCTCGTCGAGAGCCGCGACGACATCGAGGTAGAGGGGCTCGCCGAGGGAGCCGGCTTCCTTGGTGCGGTCGAGGACGGTGATCTTCTTCGCGGTCTTGGGGAGCGCCGCGACGAACGCTTCGGTGGGGAAGGGGCGGTACAGCCTGATCTTGACCACGCCGACCTTCTCGCCCTTGGCGTTGAGGTAATCGACGGTCTCTTCGGCGGCTTCCGCGCCGCTGCCCATGATGACTATGACGCGGTCGGCGTCCTTGGCGCCGTAGTAGTCGACGAGGTGATACTGCCTGCCCGTGAGAGCGGCGACCTTGTCCATCATCTCCTGGACGATCGCGGGCACCGCGAGATAGTACTTATTCGCGGCTTCGCGGTTCTGGAAGTAGATGTCGGGGTTCTGAGCCGTGCCCGCCTGATGAGGATGCTCGGGGTTGAGCGAACGGGCGCGGAAACGGTCGATATCCGAGAAGTCGACGAGCGACTTGATCTCGTCGTACTCGATGACATCGATCTTGCTGACTTCGTGAGAGGTCCTGAAACCGTCAAAGAAGCTGATGAAGGGGACGGAGGATCTCAGCGTGGCGAGATGCGCCACGAGGCTCAGGTCCATGACCTCCTGCACGGAGTTGGACGCGAGCATGGCAAAGCCCGTCTGACGGCACGCCATGACATCCGCGTGGTCGCCGAATATGCTGAGCGCGTGCGCCGCGAGAGCCCTCGCCGAAACATGGAAGACGCAGGGGAGCAGCTCGCCCGCGATCTTGTACATGTTGGGGATCATGAGCAGCAAGCCCTGGCTGGCGGTGAAGGTGGTGGTCAGCGCGCCCGCGGCAAGAGAGCCGTGCACCGCGCCGGCAGCGCCCGCTTCGGACTGCATCTCGGCGATCTTCAGCACATTGCCGAGGATGTTCTTTCTGCCTTGACCCGCCCATTCGTCGCAGTTTTCCGCCATGGGAGAGGAGGGCGTGATGGGGTAAATCGCCGCGACATCCGAGAATGCGTATGCGACATGCGCCGCAGCGGTATTACCGTCGATCGTCATTTTCTTCATAGAGACCTCCGTATTTCTGTTGTCTGGTTTTTGAAAGTTGTCGCCCGCGTAGGCGTGCCCGCGCGGGTTTGCTATTTGCGATTATACTCGCCCGCGCGTGACAAGTCAATCAACGGCGGGACAAAATAATGCTTCCGTCGGCGTGCTCTTTACGAGCTCGATGAGCCTGAGCGCCCGTTTGAGCCCCAGGCGGCTGTTGACTTTGAACTGGAAGGGCACGCACTCGTAAGCTTTTTTGTTGCCGGTGTCCGTGTGCGGCGTCTTGCCGTCCGAAAACTCGGGAGCGGCGGGATCGAGGGGGAGATTTATGCGCAGCGAAGTGCCGATGATGGTGATCTTGGCGACGATAATGCCGCTGCGCCTGTAAGTGTCGCACTGCCTGCTTATGCGGCTCTTGATGCGCGGCGCGCCCTTGGGAGTGTCGGTGAGGGCGGTGCGGAGCACTGCGTAACGCGCCTTGACCTCGTCGGACTGGAGGGAGTACTTTTCCGCGAAGGAAAGGCTCTTTCTCGCCGCGCGCTTGCGGCTTATCTTTTCCGCGTCCACCTTTTTGCCGAGCGTCTCCTCTTCGGCGGGGGCGGGCTCGTCCTCGCCCGTCATCCTGATGAGCGCGTTTGCGCAGGGGTTCTCCTCCGACTTGTCGCAGTAGGCGCAGTAGTCGTAGCTCCCGCACATATCGAAGTGCCGGGTCTCGGACTCCAGCCACTTCTCGACATCCATCTTGTGTTGCAGCTCGCGGCGATCTGACATAATGCCACCTCTTTCGTATGATTTTCCGCCATCTAACCGTACGGTCGCACACATACTAATGCGCGCGCCGCCCGCTGTCAAGCGTTTTGAGGGTGAGAAAAAAGCCCGCGCGGAGCGGGCGTTCACGAAAAGAGGGGTGTCACTCGGGGGTTTTGTCCCCGCGCCGCCGGCGAGCGGGAGAAATCCGTCATCTAATCGGCCGTATCCTCGTCTTCGCCGGGGACTTTCCCGGTGAGAGCGGCGGGAGCGTCTCCGCGGACGCGGCGACGGGATTTGCGGTCGGGCTTTGCGAGCGGGATGCGCACCACGAACACCGTGCCCTTTCCCGCCAAGCCGTGGCACTTTATGTCGCCGCCGTGCATGGCGACCGTCGCCTGCGCGATGGCGAGCCCCAGCCCGAAACTGTTGCCGTCACGGTTCGCGCGCGCGCCGTCCGTGCGGTAGAACCTCTCGAAGATATGTTTGGCGTCCTCTTCGGACACCGCTTCGCCGGTGTTCATGACTGCGAGCACGGCGTGCTTGCCGTCCGAGGTGAGATCCAGCCCTATCCTGTTCTCTCCGCTGCAGTACTTGGTGGCGTTGTCGAGCAGTCCCGTGATCAGCCTGTCGAGCGCGTCGCGGTCGCCCATGACGCGGATATCCGGCGAGATACGGCTCTCGAAGGTCAGCCCCTTTTCAAAACACACCGCGTCGAACGCCAGGCAGGCGCCCTCCGCGATCTCGCTGAAGTCCACCTCGACCATGGGCAGGGAATCGTGCTCCATTTTGGACAGCTGCAACATGCTGACGATGAGGCTGTTCATGCGCTGTATCTGCGCGTCGATGGCGTCCATCCAGCGGGCGTTTTCCGCCACCGTGGAATCGGGCTCGGATTTCATGACCGAGAGGTTGGTGGAAATGACCGTGAGGGGAGTTTTGAGTTCGTGAGAGGCGTTCGCGATGAGGTCGCGCTGCTTTCTGAACGCCTCGCCGACGGGCGCGAGCGCACGCGAGGAGAACAGATACGCCGCCAGTCCCGTGACCGCCACCGCCGCGAGGTAGATGAGCGCGCTCAGCATCCCGACCGACGCCAGCGTGCGGCTGTCGGGCGTGGTGTCCATGACGGCGTAGATGGTGTAACTCGCGCCGACGCCGTCGCGGGACACCGTGCGCGAGGTGACGATGAAACTCATCTCGCCGCAGGTGAACTTGCCCTCTTTGGTCGCCACGGCAGCTTCCGCGATCTCGCGCGACAGCGTCTCGCCGTAGGCAGCGAACTCCTCGATATAGACGGCGGGGACATTGGCGTTGCCCGTCTCGGGGGAGTAGACGAAGGCGAAACACCTCCTGCCCATGATGTCGTCGGCAGGACCCCCGAAGTCGTCGATGACGGAGTCGAGAGTGCCGTACGCCGTCGCGGTCATGGACACGAAGATGACGCCGACGAACAGCCCGAAAAGCACAAAAAGTATCGCCGCCGCGAGCAGCGTCGTGGAGATGGTGAACTTCTTGCGTAATTCTTGCAGAGCCTTGTTCATTTCGCGTTATCCGCAGTTTACGGCATCGTTTCTGTCGTTAAAGCCTCGTTTATGAAAAGAGAGCGCCGCTGCGCTCCCTCCGTTCAGCGCCGCGCGGGCGCCAGTTTGTAGCCCACTCCGCGCACCGCTTCTATGGTGAACGACGCGCCGAGGTGGTGCAATTTTTTGCGGATGAAGGACATGTAGACCTCGAGGTTGTTGGACTCGAAGTCGCACTCCAGTCCCCACGCCTTGACGATGAGGTCTTCCTTTGCCGCCACGAAGTTGGGGTACTCGAACAGGTAGCGGAGCAGCTCGAATTCCTTTGCCGTCAGCCCTATCTCGCCCTTGGGGGTGGAGAGGGTGAAGGTCATGAGGTCGAGGGTGGCTTCGGCGTATTCGAGTTTGTTGTCTGTGACGAGTTTGCCCCGGCGTCTCAAGAGGGCGCGTATACGGGCGGAGAGTTCCTCCACCGAGAAAGGCTTGGACACATAGTCGTCGGCGCCGCGGTCGAGCCCCGCCACTTTGTCGTGCTCGTCGCTGAGGGCGGTGAGTATGAGTATGGGGGTCTCCACCTTTTTGCGGCGGAGTTCGGCAAGCACCTCGAAGCCGTTCATTTTGGGCATGATGACATCGAGGATGATGAGGTCGTACAGCCCGGACAGCGAGAAGTTCAGCCCGTCAAGTCCGTCGTAGACGCAGTCCACATCGTAGCCTTCCTTGCCCAGCATCTTGGCGAGGGCGCGGGAGAGTTCCTTTTCGTCTTCCACAAGCAGCAGTCGCATATCTAACTCCTTTGCTCGGTTTGCCGTCAAATGGTATGCCCGCTTGATTAAAAGGACATTAAACGCGCGAATGCGCGCATTTCGTTCTGACGGCGCGCGCTCCGTGGTTATCCGTACATTTTTGAGACGATGTACGATACGGCGCGGCGGGGCAGCACCCGCGTCAGCGCGACGAGCAGTTTATATTTCCCGCCGCCTATGACCCTCGGGGGAGGATTTTTGACGGCGGCGAGACGGACTATGTCCGCGGCGATGACCTCGGGGGACATCCCGCCCTTTTCGTCGCGTTCCATGACCGCGACCGATTTCGCCACCCTGTCGCCGTAGGCGGGATCGTCCTCGGCGTTTTTGGTGCGCGCCGCGGTGAAACCCGTGCGTACATCGCCGGGGAGCACCTGCGTGACGGTTATGCCGAAGGGCGCGAGCTCTATCCTCATCGCGTCGGCGAGCGAACTCACCGCCGCTTTGGTCGCCGAGTAGAAGGATTGGAAGGGGATGGCGATCTCGGCAGCCACCGAACTCACCACGACCATCCTGCCGCCGCCCGCTTCGCGCATATGCGGCGCCGCCGCGCGCATACAGTTCAGCGCGCCGAAGAAATTCAGCTCGAATATGGCGCGGACATTCTCTTCGGGGGTGCTCTCCGCCGCTCCCGATATGCCCATGCCCGCGTTGCACACGAGGATATCCGCCCTGCCGTGACGGCGGATGATCTCGTCGAACGCGGCGTTCACCGCCGCCGCGTCCGTGACATCCGTGCGTATGCACTCGAAGTCCGGCGTCTCGCGACGGTTGAGCGCGATCACGGTCGCGCCCTTTTCTTTGAGAAGTTTTGCCGCCGCGGCTCCGATGCCCGAGCTTGCGCCCGTCACCACCGCGACTTTCCCACGAAGATCGGTCATAGTGCCTCCGCACCCGCATGATATCCGCGGGCTCCCATGATTATACACCATCCCCCCGCCGCAAGGCAACTCTCGCGCGCACTCGCGCGCTCGCGCGCCATTGCATACACATGAGCGGTTGACGAAAGTTCGAGGCGGAGTTATCATATAAGCGAACAAGTGTCGCCTTCCGCGACATCGGCGGGAATGCGGGCGGATAGCCCGCCGCCGGCGGGAAGGCTGCGGAGGATCCGTGACGAGCAAAGAGATCATCGCGCTGACCGAAAGGTATTGCGCGCATAACTACAAACCCAAGGAAGTGGTCATCTCGGAGGGAGAGGGCGCGGTGGTGCGCGATCCCGAGGGGAGAGAGTACTACGACATGCTCTCGGCGTACAGCGCGCTGAATTTCGGGCACCGTCATCCCGAACTCGTGGCGGCGGCAAAGGAGCAGCTCGACAAAGTGACGCTCACTTCCCGCGCCTTCCACAGCGAACTGCTCGGAGCGTTCGCGGAGCGGCTCGCCGCGCTCACCGGTATGCAGGCGGTGCTGCCCATGAACACGGGCGCCGAGGCGGTGGAGACCGCGATCAAGACCGCCAGGCGTTATGCCGCGTTCGTCCGCGGAGTGCCCGAAGGCAAACAGAACATTGTCTGCTGCCGCGGCAATTTCCACGGCAGGACGGTGACCGTGGTGTCCATGAGCACCGATCCCACCGCGCGGGCTGGCTACGGTCCCTTCACCCCGGGATTCAGGGCGGTGGAGTACGGCGACGCGCGCGCGATCGAAGAGGCGATCGACCAAAACACGGCGGCGGTGCTGCTCGAGCCCATACAGGGCGAGGCGGGCGTCATCGTGCCGCCCGAGGGTTATCTCTCCGCAGTGCGCGAGATCTGCTCGAGAAAGGGCGTACTTATGCTCGCCGACGAGGTGCAGACAGGTTTCGGCAGAACGGGCGATATGTTCGCGTGTATGCACGAGGGCGTGCAGCCCGATATCTACATCCTCGGCAAAGCGCTCGGCGGCGGCATAATGCCGGTCAGCGCGGTCGCGTCGACGAGGGATATCCTCGGCGTGTTCGAGCCGGGGTCGCACGGTTCCACTTTCGGCGGCAATCCGCTCGCCTGCGCCGTGGGGCTCAAAGCCATGGAGATCGCCGTCCGCGACGACTATCCCGCCCTCGCCCGCGAGAAAGGGAAGTTCCTGCAAGAAGCCATCCGCTCCGTCCCCAATCCCGACATCAAAGAGGTCAGAGGCAGGGGACTGCTCATAGGCGTGGAATTCCGTTCCGAAGCGGCTCCCTATGTCGCGCGGCTCATAGGAAGCGGCGTGCTCGCAAAGGAGACCCACGAGACCACCGTGCGTTTCGCGCCTCCGCTCAATATGCCGAGCGAGCAGCTTGAGGACGCCGCCGAAAGGATAAGGAGGGCGCTCGCATGAGCGGTCGCCCGAACGCCGAAAAACGGACGGAACGCACGAAAAAGCTGGTTTACACGGCTGTTTTCGCCGCAATAACCGCTTGTCTTGCGCAAATCACCATCCCGATGCCGTCCGGGGTGCCCATCACTCTTCAGACTTTCGCGGTGGCGTTCGCGGGTTTTTTCCTCGGATGGAAGTGCGGTCTCGCCGCCGTCGGGATCTATATACTTCTCGGGGCGGCAGGCGCGCCTGTCTTCTCGGGGTTCACGGGCGGAGCGCCGCATCTTATCGGGTTGACGGGCGGGTTCGTCTGGGGATTTCTGCCGTTTGTGGCGCTCGCGGGGGCGTTCTCGCCCGGCGCAAAGACGGTGTGCCGCGTCGCGGCGGGGATGCTCGGTGCGCTCGCTTGTCATGCCGTGGGCATTGTGCAATACGCCCTCATCACGGGCAACGACTGGGGTGCGGCGGCGCTCGCCGTGTCCGCGCCTTATCTCGCGAAAGATCTGCTGTCCGTCCTGCTCGCTTTCAAGGCGGCGGACGCGGTGGCAAGACGACTCGATCCCGCGTCTTACCGCGCGGCTCGGGGCGATATGGACCGGCTTCCCGTCGGGGGAGAGGGGAGGAAAATATGAAAAACGGCGGCAAGATCGACCTGCGTATCCAGCGCACACAGAAAGCTATCATCGACGCGTTCTACGAGTTGCTCGACGAGAAGTCGTTCGGGTCCATCACCGTCATCGACATCTGCGAGCGCGCGCTCATCAACCGCGGCACTTTCTACACCCATTTCGAGGATAAGTACAGCCTGCTCGACAAGTGTATAAGCGACATCATGTACGGATTGCACGAGCAGGTCAAACGCGCCCACGGCGACAGCGATCTCATCACTTATTACAACGAAGTGATGGATCTCGGCATATCTTTTCTCGCCGCGAACCGCCGTCGTATACGCACCATAATCGTGAAAGCGGACAGCGCGCTGGTGTTCGACCGCGTGCATTCCATCCTCACACATAACATCGTCAACCGCCTGAGCGGCGCCCGCCCCCGCGAAGGGAAAGGCGCGATACCGTCCGATATCATCGCCGAGTTCTTCGCCGGCGGGATAATCTCGCTCATCAAATGGTGGCTGCTCGACGAGCCGAATTATTCCCTCGAGGATATCAGAAAACAGCTCAGCGCCATCGCCGTCATGGTCCTCGCCGAATATTGCGCCTGAAAACGAATGCGCAGGGGCGCCGCCCCTGCACCCCGGCGGGAAAGACTTCCCCGCACCCCTGTTTTTAATATAATAACGCGCCCGAGGGAGCGGCAAAGTCTGCTCCCTCGGGCGCGATTTTATTATAAAAAGGATGGGGGTGTGGGGGTATCATACCCCCACGGGGGTATGGGGCACAGCCCATGGCTGTTCGCCGACTGTTTTATTTTTCCCTCTTTGTCGAGATCCCGAGGGGATCGTCGGGCATTCCGGGACGATAGACATTGGGATCTTTGAGCGCGCCGAGGACTTCGTTCATGCTCTCTCCTCCGTGCGCGAGCAGCGGACGCCGTGATTTGCTAAGAGTCTTTTTGGTTTTCATACTCACCTCCGCCCTTAGTATGCGCCCGCTCAAAGCATTTATTTCTCGCCGCCCTGCACCCCGGCGGGGAAGGCTTCCCCGCACCCCTGTTTTTAATATAATAACGCGCCCGAGGGGGGCGGCAAAGCCTGCTCCCACGGACGCGATTTTATTATAAAAAGGATGGGGGTGTGGGGGTATCATACCCCCGCGGGGGTATGGGGCGCAGCCCCATGACATTACTCGCCGGGTGAGGCGAAGAAGTCGAGGGCTTCGGCGTAGCCGTCGAAGCCTTTGCCGCAAATGGTTTTTTTGGCGGCGAGCGAGACGAAGCTGAAGCGTCTGAACTCTTCGCGGGCGTTTATATCGGAGAGGTGGACCTCGACGGTGGGGATAGCGACCGTTTTGAGGGCGTCGAGTATGGCGACGGAGGTATGAGTATAGGCGGCGGGGTTGATGACGATACCGTCGAACACCTTATAGGCTTGCTGGATGAGAGTGACGATCTCGCCCTCGCTGTTGGACTGCCGGCATTCGACCTCGAGCCCGCGTTTTGCGGCTTCTTCCCTGATGAAAGCGACGAGAGCGGCGTAATCGCGCCTGCCGTAGATCTCCGGCTCGCGAATGCCGAGCATATTGAGATTAGGACCGTTTATGACGAGGATCTTCATGGAACGCCTCCGCGATTTTAGTGGCGACGGTTTTCGGGTCGCCTGAGTTTACGGTGATGAGATCGGCAAAAGCCGAATAGACGGGATCGCGTGCGGCAAGCATTGCCGCGAGATCTCCCGAGAGCGAAAGCGGTCTGCCTTCGCGAGCCAGGCAGTCGGTATCCCGCCTGAGATAGACGACGAACCCGTTTGCGGCGAGGGAGAGTCGGTTTTCGAGGCGGAGCACCGCGCCTCCGCCGGTCGCGATCACTTTTCCCTGCATGGACCCCGCGTTGAAGACGGCCTTTTGTTCGAGGTCGCGGAACGCGGTTTCGCCGGAGACGGCGAAGATATCGGGGATGCTTCGTCCGGCGTTCCGTTCGACGAACTCGTCGGTGTCAACGAGATCGCGCCCGAGGAGAGCGGCGAGCTCGCCGCCCACCGTCGTTTTGCCCGAGCCGGGCATACCGATGAGGACGATGTTCGTAAGCGAAAGGAAAAGCGCGCGGTAGGCGTCGGTGATGACGGCTGCGGCTTGGCGGTCGCTGCGCTCCGGGATCTCTCTGCCCGTGAACAGCTCGCGGGACGCTTTTGCCTGCGCCGCCAGCATGAGCAGTCCGTCCGCGCGTTTTATACCTCGCTCATCCGCGGCGAGCGCGAGGCGGGTGCGCAGGGGGTTATAGACCGCGTCGAAGAACCCTTCGAGGGCGGGGAAGGCGGAGAGGGAGAGGGGCTCGGCGTCCATATGCGGGAACATCCCGACGGGGGTGGTGTTGAGGAGTATCTCGGCGTTCGCAAGGGGGGAGAGGTCGGAGTAACCGTACTCGCCCGAGCGGCTGACCACGCGGACGGACGCCGCGCCTTCCCGCGCGGCGAGGGCGCGCGCGGTATGCGAAGTCCCGCCGCTGCCGAGGACGACCACGCGTTTGCCTGCGAGGGAGATCCCCGCCGCATCCAGCGCGAACCTCATGCCGTAGAGGTCGGTGTTGTAGCCGACCAGCCTGCCGCCGCGGTTTATCACGGTGTTGACCGCGCCGCACTCCCGCGCGGTGTCGTCCACCTCGTCGAGGAGGGGGATGACCGCCCGCTTGTAGGGGATGGTGACGTTCACGCCGTCGAACTCCTTTGCCGCGAAAAAGCCCGCGAGCGCGCTTTCGGGGAGCTCGAGAAGGGCGTAACCCTCCCCGCCCATGCGCTCGTGCAGGAAAGGGGAGTGGCTGTGCCCGAGCGGACTGCCGATGAGCCCGTATCTCATTGCGTGACCTCTGCGTAACTGCCGAGGAAGGTGAACTGATCGCTGCCCTGATCGAGCTCGGCGATGAGCGCGAGGGTGTCCGCGTCCTCTATCCTTCCTTCGAAATCGAAATAGAACAGGAACTCGAAGTCCGTCCCGGGAAGGGGGCGGGACTCGAGCTTGGTGAGATTGAGCCCGAGCGTGGAGAACTTGTTGAGCACGCGGTTGAGCGAACCCGACTCGTGGGGCAGCGTCATCATGATGCTTATCCTGCCCGCGGGAGCGAATATCTCGAGGTTTTTGCTTATGCAGATGAACCGGGTGTAATTGGAAGCGTTGTTTTGCACATTGCCCTGCAAAATGCCCAGCCCGTAGATATCCGCGCAGTCGCGGGAAGAGATGCAGGCGATGTCCGTCCTGTCCGAGGACGCCACCTTCTCCGCCGCGACGGCGGTGTTGGCGCAGGGGATGACTTTGACATTCGCCCCGAGGCTCTGCAAAAACTCCGAGCATTGCGAGATCGCCTGCTCGTGCGAGTAGACCTCTCTTATGCCCGCGAGCGTCGCGCCCTTTCTCGCGAGGAGATAGTGACACACGCGGAGCTTGACGCTGCGGACGATATAGAAGTTATGCTTCTTCATGAGATCGTACACCGCGCCGACGCTGCCCGCCGCGCTGTTCTCGATAGGCAGCACGCCGTAATCGCAAAGCCCCTTCTCCACCGCCTGGAACACCCCTTCGAAGTTCCTGAAATAGGTGATGTCCGCGATCTCGAACAGCTTGTCCGCTGCGATGGAAGAGTAGCTCCCCTCGACGCCCTGGCAGGCGACGCTGCTGCTCACGGGGAAGTACTTCTTGCCTTCCATGAGCACGCGGTGCAGCGCGTCGGTGAGAGGAGTGGACGGCGTGACGATCTGCCGCTGATATGACCGCGAAGTCTCCATTATCGTCTCAAACACGCGTTTAAGATACATTTTTTGACTGTCATCAGCCTGTTTTGTCACTCGCGCGATGATCTTCTTCTCGCGGGACGGGTCGGCGAGAGCGGTGCGGTTTGCCGCCTTTTCCTCGCCTATCTGCCTCACGATGTTCTGCCGCTCGAGATAGAGGGCTGCGATCTTGTCGTCGATCGTGTCGATTTGTTTTCTGAGTTCTTCAAGCATTGTTGTCGCTCCTTCAAGGTCTTTTGAGGTATGAGTCAAAGAGCAGCTCGTCCAGCACGGCAAGCGCCGCCGTACATTCGGTGACCACCACCGCGCGGGGCACCACCGTGGCGTCGTGCCGTCCGCCCGCCGTCAGCGTGGTCTCACGCATGAGCTCGAGGTCGACCGTGCGCTGGGGCAGCGAGATGGTGGGGGTGGGACGGAAGGCGGCTCGCAACACCACGGGCATACCGTTGGTCACGCCGCCGTTGAGCCCGCCGGCGTTGTTGGTGAGGGTCACCACTTTGCCGTCCTCCACCGAGAAAGGATCGTTCGCCGTGCTGCCCGTCATGTCGGCGATGAGCGCTCCCGCGCCGAACTCCACGCACTTGACGGCGGGGATACCGTAGACGGCGGCGGCGAGTTTGCTCTCGAGCCCCCGCCAGAGGGCGTCGCCGAGCCCTGCGGGCAGTCCGCGTATGACGCATTCCACCACGCCGCCCGTGCTGTCGCCGCGCTTTGCCGCCTCTGCCGCCGCGTCCTTTGCCTCCTCGAGACGGGAGAGCACGGGGAGAGGGAGCTCGTGGCAGGCGCGTATCTCCTCGGGAGAGGGCAGCCGCCCCGCCGAAGTGTCCACGCCCGCCATGCGCGAGATATAGGCGTCCACCGTGACGCCCCGCTTTGCGAGGATATCTTTTGCCGCGCCGCCGAGCGCTGTGAGGAGGGCGGTCATCCTGCCCGAGAACCTGCCGCCGCCCGACTTTGCCGCGCGCTCGCCGTCTTTGACATAGGCGACATAATCGGCGTGCGAGGGGCGGGGAGTGCGAGCGAAGGGATAGTCGCCGGGACGGACATTGTTGTTGGCAATGGCGACGGTGATGTCGCCTGTCACGGTGAGGGCGTCGCCTTCGCGGGCTATGCCGCTCCGCCATTCGGGAACATCCGCCTCGCGGCGGGGAGTGGAGAAGAGATAGCGCCCGCTGCGCCGTCTCGCCATACACTCTTCCACCGCCTCTGCCGAGAACACGGTGCCGACGGGCAGTCCGCGCATGGTCGCGGAGATCTCGGGAGAGTGCGACTCGCCCGAAAAAGTTATGTCGAGGACATCAAACGGTCTCATATACCTTACCTCCCGTCGCGGCGAGATCTTTGACGAATGCGGGATAGGACTTCGCGACCGCTTCCGCGTCCGTGACGCTGCCTCCCGCAGCCAAAGCAGCCACCGCCGCCGACATGACCATGCGGTGATCGGCGAAGCCTTCCGCCTCGAATCCGCGGCGTATCCCGCCGCCGCATATGGTGAGAGAATCCCCCGCCGCGCGGACGGTCACACCCATCGCTTCGAGGTTTTTTATTATCGCGGAAAGCCTGTCGCTCTCCTTGTCTCTGAGCCGCAGGACGCCCGTCATCACGCTCTCGCCCTCCGCCGCCGCCATGAGCACGGACAGCACGGGCGCGAGGTCGGGGATATCCGTGACATCCGTCCTGACGCCGCGGAGCCTGCTTTTTACGGCGCGGCAGCCCATTTCGGTGAAGGTCATGTCGCAACCCATCTCGCGGAGTATATCCGCTATCGCGCGGTCGCGCTGACGGCTTTCGGGATCCAGCCCCGTCACCGTCACATCACCCGCGAGCGCGCCCGCCGCGAGCATGAACGCCGCTCCCGACCAGTCGCCTTCTGCCGCGGTCTCGCCGGGGGAGACATAGCCGCCGCCCACCGTGAAAACGCCGCCCTTTTCCTCGGCGCGCGCCCCGAACAGCCGCATGACTTCGAGGGTCATGTCGATATATCCGCGCGACACCTGCCTGCCCTCTGCGGTGAGGGTGGAGACCCCGTCGAGACTGCCGAGCGCGAGCAGCATACCGCTGACATACTGCGAGCTCACGCTCGCGTCCACCCGGTAGTCGCCGGGGACGAGCCTGCCCGTCGCGCGGAGGGGGAGCCTGTCCGAAGAGAACTCTATGCCCGCCGCTCCGAGGGTGCCGAGCAGTCCGCCCAAGGGACGGGAGGGCAGTCTGCCTCTGCCCGTGAGACGCGCGTCCGCGCCCAGCGCGCAGGAGACGGGCAGCATGAACCTGAGCGTGGTGCCGCTCTCGCCCGCGTCCAGCACGGCGCCGCGCACGATCTCGCCGGCGGGGCGCACCAAAAATCCGTCCTCGGTCCGCTCAACGCGTGCGCCGAGCGCGGTGAGGCAGTCCGCCGTGCGCAGTATGTCCTCGGAGGGCTCGCCCGCGCGCACAAAACATTCGCCGCGGGCAAGGGCGGCTGCGGTCAGCAGCCTGTGCAGATGCGATTTTGAGGGCGGCGCCTGCACGACGCCGCACACTTCGCTTTTTTGCACCGTGAGTTTCACAGCAGGAATCCCTCCGCCTCTTCGGGAGCGAGCTCGAGTATGCCGCAGTTGCCTATGCCGCGGATGACGACCAGCTTGAGAGTGCCGTCGGTGAGTTTTTTGTCGTGCGCGAGCCGCGGGAGCATGGCGCGCACCGAATAGGGGCACTCGGGGAACCCGTACTTTTGCAGCAGGGCGGATATGCGGACATAGTCCTCCCTCCCGAGTATGCCGTGGGATATGCACGCCCGCGCTATGACGCCTATGCCCATGGCGACGCACACCCCGTGCGGGAACCCCAGCCCGCTCTCCGCCTCTATGGCGTGTCCGACGGTGTGTCCGAGGTTGAGCAGACGGCGGCAGCCGCTCTCGTTCTCGTCCTCCTCGACTATCCTGCGCTTGTAGTCTATGCAGGCGGCGGCGAGACGCTCGAGATCGGCGCCGGTCGCGTCCCCCTTTTCCATGATGTCGAAGATCTCTCCGCCCGCGAGCACGGCGTATTTGACGGCTTCGCCCAGCCCGCACTTCCATTCGGCGGGGGGAAGGGTGGAGAGCGCGTCGGGATCGAAGATCACCGCCGAGGGAGGGTATATCCTCCCCGCGAGATTTTTGCCCGCCGTAAGGTCCACCGCCGTCTTGCCGCCCACCGAGGAATCTATGCCGGCGAGCAGGGTGGTGGGCACCTGGATGTAACTTATGCCGCGCATGTACACGCTTGCGGCGAACCCCGCGATATCGCCGACCACGCCGCCGCCGAGAGCTATGACCGCGTCGCTGCGGGTGAGCCCCGCGCCCGCCAGCCATTCCACGATCCTGCCCGCCTCCGCCCAGTTCTTGGACGCCTCGCCGTGCGGGATGACATAGACGGGCGAGCCTTCGG
>DVOE01000067.1 GCA_018713795.1 Candidatus Limadaptatus stercoripullorum | reverse complement strand
TCAACAACGCGATCTACGGCATGACGGGCGGTCAGATGGCGCCCACCACGCTGCTCGGACAGAAGGCGACCACCTGCCCCGCCGGCAGGGATCCCAAGGTCAACGGCAATCCCATCCGCGTCAGCGAGATGCTCGCCACCCTCGACGGACCGAGCTATATCGCCCGCTGCTCGCTCGCCGATGTCCCGAACATCAGAAAGGCGAAAAAAGCCATCCTCAAAGCCTTCACCAATCAGATGGAAGGCAAGGGCTTCTCTTTCGTCGAGCTGCTGTCCACCTGCCCCACCAACTGGCACATGAGCCCCGTCAAAGCGCTCGAATTCGTCAAGAACGAGATGACCGCTCAATATCCTCTCGGTGTGTTCAAGGAGGTCGAGTAATGGAAAAAGTCATAGTCGCAGGCTTCGGCGGACAGGGCGTGCTCTCCCTCGGGCAGATGCTCGCCTACGCCGCAATGTACGAAAACATGGCTGCCACCTGGCTGCCGTCCTACGGTCCCGAAATGCGCGGAGGCACCGCCAACTGCTCCGTCGTCATCGACGAGAAAGAGGTCGCCTCTCCCATCATCGCCGTGCCCGACTGCCTCATCGCCATGAACACCCCCAGCCTTTTCAAATTCCAGGATAAGGTCAAAAAGGGCGGTTTGATCATCATAAACAGCTCGCTCATCTCCGAGAAGTGCGACCGCGACGATGTCAGCGTCTACTATGTCGAGGCGAACAAGATCGCCCACGAGGTCGGCAACGACAAGGCGTCCAACCTCGTCATCCTCGGCGCTTACATCAAACTCTCCGGCGTCTTCCCCAAAGATGTCATGATGAACACCATCGCCAAGGTCTTTGCAGCCAAGCCGCAATTCATCCCATCAAATCAGGCTTGTTTTGAGGCAGGCTACCACCTCTTCTGAGGGCGCTATTCGGCGAATAACTGTGTCAGAGCCCTCCCGGCGACCGCTTGTGTACAAGGAGTACACGGCGCGCCCGCCGGGAGGGCTCTTCCTTGTTCTTCATCCGAATATCGCCCTCAGAAGCTGTGCGAAGTACCTGGCACGCGTCCGGGTCAAGGCGCTTTTCGCGCTCTTCATCGAAATATCGCCCTCAGAAGTAGTGCGAAGTACTTGGCGCGCATCGCGCCCGCAGTTTGCTATCCGGCGATCTGCTTTGTCAGCCCCGCCTTGAACTCGCACAACATATGATAGAGTGTCATCCGGGGTCCCCGCAAACATCGCCGTAGGGATTTTGCGGGGTAATGCACGGCGCGTCCGCCGGGCGGGCTCTTCCTTGTTCTTCATCCGAGTATCGCCCTCAGAAGCACAAAACTTATTCGAAGTGTTCTTAAATACGCACTACATTTTTTTCGAAGACGGAATAACGCGCCGCTCAGCCAAACTTTCACAGGCGGCAAAGCCGCCGCTTGAAAGTCGCGGCGCGCTCTTTGAGCGTCGAGCGCTAACGAAACTCTAAGTAGACACGGGCGTCGTGCGCGAGACCGAATTCCTCGCCCCACGCGGGGATCTCAGCAAGTAGTGCCCGCCGATTGAAATTAGTAAGTGCGCCACGATAAGCGCGAGTATCACACCCGCGTTTGTCGTGCATGATACGAGGACTGTCCTCTATTCCGCGTGGGGGAGGAAAGCCCGGAGTGAGTGCCCCGCGAAGTGTCCTCAGTTCGCTTACGCTTCCTTCCGGTACTTCGCGGGGGACCCCGACGGGAAGGAGGGGGTTTGTATTCCCACGCTCGGGGCACTCTGTCTCCGCGGCTTTGGGCGGTCAATAGTCCTTCAGACCCAAAATGTAGTCGGCGGAAGTGCCGAGCGCGCGGCAGAGCGCGGCGAAAGTGTCGAGGCGGGGGAGTTTTTCGGTGGTGCAATATTGCGTGATCATTTCGGGCGAGACCCCCGTCTTTTCGGCGAGCTCGGCGGTGGTCATCGAGCTGTTCCTTATCTCCTCGCGCAGGCGCGACTTTATGCTACCCGAGAGCTTATTGACATCCATAAGCCTTTTATAACCGTCGGTTAGTATTTTCACTTGACATCTAACCGTTGGTTAGTTATGCTGAAAGCGCAAATGAGGAGGCGCTTATGGCGGTGAAGAGGGGGATATGTTCGCATTGCGGCGAGGCTATCAAGTTGGATGACGCGTTCAAGGCGTCCCGTTGTCCGTATTGCGGCAACATAGTGGAGACCTGGGCGGCGCTGAAACTCGCCGCGGCGGATGTCCCGGCGGGCGCTTCCGCGGGACAGCCCTCTCCCGCGTCTCACGCGCCGCAGGGGCAGGGTGCCGCGCCGGTAGGTCCCGATATGCGGAAAGGGGAGTGCCCGCATTGCGGCAAGAGTCTCATGGTGGACGCGCGCTCGGAGACCATGATGTGTCCCGCCTGTCGAAACAAGTTCAAGACTGCTGCCGCGATAAGGCTTGCCTCATCCGGCGCGCAGTCCGCTCCGCCTCGTCCCGCGGCGAACGGCACCTCCGCGCCTGCCGGCAGCTCTGCGGCACTTGCCTCGACCGATTCATACATGGGCGACTCGGATGCGAACCTAAAAAAGAAGAGGATCATCGGTATCGCTGTCGCCGTCGCGGTGGTCGTGATCGTCGTGATCGTCCTTGCGGCGACGCTGACCGGCGGCATCTACGGCACTTATGTCGGCACCAACACGGACTGGGATGTGGTGATAGAACTCAAGCGCAACAAGACTTTTAGCATAAAAGAGACTAGTATCCGTTCCGGCAGGCAAACCATCGTTGAAGGGACTTTCGAATTGCTCGGCTCGAACGAAAGCATCGTGAAATTCATTCCGAACCAAGGTCGCGCATTCACATGCGAGATTATGGTCAACATACACGGCACTCCGTTCATCAGCTTTGCGGGCGTGATAAGCGGTTATCCCGCGTGCTATAAGAGCTGAGGTTCGCGCGGGTAGGGACTGCCTTGCGCCGAGTCCGAATAAAACCACAAAATAAAAAAAAACGGGAGCGATCCCGTTTTTTTTGTTGCCTTGTTTCAGACAAGCGGGAGCGGCGAGGAGTTCCGGTAGGTGCAGAAAGAGATCGTATATCCGCTGTCCGAGACGGGGGCGGATTCTTCCGCGAGCGTCCATTCGGGGCGGGCGTCGAGGTTTTCGTAGAAGACCTCGGCGTCGCCGTCCGCGCGCACCTTGGTGACGATTGCTTCGTCGCAGTAAGGCAAAAGGGTGCGGTACATCATGCCGCCGCCTATGACATAGACCTCGTCCTTAGGGTAATTCGCCGCCGCGTGCAGGAGCTCTTCCGGCGAGCGGACGAGGGTATAGCCCTTGGCGGAGGCGTCTTTCTCGCTGCCCTCGGGGTCGAGGACGATGTTGACGCGGTTTTTGAGGGGCATACCTCCGGGGAGCGAGCGCAGGGTATTGGAGCCCATCACGACGACTTTGCCGCGGGTATGCTCGACGAAGTGGCGCATATCCGCCTTGATGTCAAAGAGCAGCCCGTTGTTTTTGCCTATGCCCCAATTTTTGTCAACGGCGACGATGGATATCATTGTTCTTCCCTTTTGCGGTCAGACCGCGACTTCGATCTTGTCCGTGAGCGGCGTGTAGCGGTAGTCCTCGAGCGCGAAGTCGTCCGTCGTGAAAGCGTAGAAATCCTTGACATCGGGGTTCATGACGAACTTTGGCGCGGGATACTCGGGATTTTCGAGCAGCTTTTCGACGATGGGGACATGGCGGTCGTAGATATGCGCGTCGGCGATGACATGCACGAATTCCCCGGGCACCAGCCCGCTGACCTGCGCCATCATGTGCACGAGCACGGCATATTGCACGACATTCCAGTTATTGGCGGTGAGGGTATCCTGACTGCGCTGATTGAGGATGGCGTTCAGCCTGTCCCCGGTGACATTGAAAGTCATGGAGTAGGCGCAGGGATAGAGGTGCATCTCGTGGAGATCGGCGAAGTTGTAGATATTGGTCATTATCCTTCGCGACGCGGGATTGTGCCTGAGGTCGAAGAGCACCCTGTCCACCTGATCGAACTCGCCCTCGGGGTAGACATGTTTGACGCCGAGCTGATAGCCGTACGCCTTGCCTATGGAACCGTTCTCGTCCGCCCAGCTGTCCCAGATATGCGAAGAGAGGTCCTTCACATTGTTGGACTTCTTCTGCCATATCCAAAGCAGCTCGTCCACCGCCGACTTGAACGCGGTGCGGCGGAGAGTGATGATGGGGAACTCCTTCGAGAGATCGTAACGGTTGACCACGCAGAACTTTTTTACGGTGTGCGCGGGAGTGCCGTCCGCCCAGCGGGGACGGACATCGCGATCGGTGTCCCACACTCCTTCGTCGAGTATGGAACGGCACATATCCTTGAAGATCTTGTCTGCAAAGCTCATGGTTCCCTCGTCTTCGCCGGGCAGCCCGGCGAGCGAAACGCGGGGATAAAACGCGCGTTTTCGGCGTTCAAACCCCGTTTCGCGTCAATATTTGAGTTTGGAGTTGACCTCGCGGGCGACCTCTTTCGGCATCTTTATGACGCGGCGGTCGTAGGTCACGAGCCCGTTGATCTCCTCCTCCACATCGCTCACCTGCGTGTAGACGGTGGCGGACAATCCCTTGTCGATGCCGGGGATGATCTGCTTCTCGTAAAGTTTTTTGAAGGCGGCGGCAAAGGCGTCCGTGCTCTTGTACTTCTTGTAGCCGAACAGCTTGTCGGGGCTGAACATATGTCCCTCGGTGGGGAGAGAGTAGCCGCCGAACTCGCTGAGCACTATACAGCGCTTGTCGTCGGGGATGCGGACGGGCTTGAAGTAGACATGCAGGCTCTTGAGCTGACTGCTGTCCTCGCCCTGATCGTGCCAGCCGCTGACGCTGTCTATGACGCGGGTGCTGTCCATGGCGGCGAGCTTCTTTGTCATCTCGACGGAATCGAACTGCCCCCAGCCCTCGTTGAAGATGACCCACATGCCGAGGGAGACGCAGTTCTTGAGGTAACGCACGGTGTCTTCCATTTCGGAGACGAACTCGCGGCGTCCCTCCTCGTCGGCGCGGGAGAAGAACTTGTAGCGGTCGTCCTTGAGGTGTATGCCGATGAAGGGCAGCACGCCTATCGCGGCGAACTTGTAGGCGGTGCCGCCGGACACCATATCCTGCCACACGATGATGCCTTCGCGGTCGCAGTGGTAGTACCACCTCAGGGGCTCGATCTTGATATGTTTCCTTATCATGTTGAAGCCCATGGACTTGACGAGTTTGACATCGTATTCGAGGGCGGCGTTGGAGGGCGGAGTGAGCATCCCGTCCGACCAATAGCCCTGATCGAGCACGCCCGTCTGGAAGTAGGGTACATTGTTGAGCGCGAGGCGCTTGAAGCCTTTCCTGTCCGTCACGACCGAGAATTTGCGCATCCCGAAGTAGGAGCGGACGACATCCTCGCCGACCTTTATGTAGAGGTCGTAGAGCTTGGGGTTCTCGGGCGTCCAGAGCTCGTATTCGGGCATGGCGATGACGACGCGGTCGCCTTCCGCCTTCTGATTGACGAGGGCGTTGACGCCGTCTGAGACGATGACATTGACGCTGTCCGCGCTGCCCGCGATATCCAGCTCGAGCACCAGCCTGTCGCGGTCGATATCGGGGAGGATGGTCAGGTCTTTGAGGTAGGTCTCGGGGACGCTCTCCATCCACACCGTCTGCCATATGCCCGACTGCGGGGTGTACCATATCCCGCCGTGCTTGATGCGCTGTTTGCCGCGGGAGTGCCACTCGGTGTCCGAGGGGTCGGTGACGGCGAGCTCGAGGGTGTTCGCGCCCTCCCTGACGGCGGCGGTGATATCAAAGGAGAAGGGGGTGTAGCCGCCCACATGCGTGCCGAGTTCCTTCTCGTTGAGGTAGACGCGGCAGGCGCAGTCCACCGCTCCGAAATGCAGGAAGGTGTGCGCCTTCAGAAAACCTTCGGGCACGGTGAATTTGAGGCGGTAGTAGAGCACATCCGAAGGGGTGACCTCGGTGCCCTCGGGCAGCCCCGAAAGCAGACTCTCGGGGGAGAAGGGCACGAGTATCTTGCCCTGCCAGCCCGGGAAGGCTTCGGCGCGGTCGCAGATGGCGTAGTCCCACCAGCCGTTAAGATTGAGATAGCTGTCGCGCGCGAATTGCGGACGCGGATACTCGGAAAGGGGTTTGTCGCCCACCTCGAAGGGGGTCTTGAGTCTGATGGTGTTCATGTTTTCTCCCGCTTATGTGGTTCGCCGCGCTCAGAGCGTCAGCGAGAAGAGGGTGTTGCCCTCGAAGTCCTGAACTTTGACATCGTGCTCGGTGAGCACCGCATAGCTGCGCGGAGCGCCCTCGGCGGGCATACCCACCGCGCCCACGCACACGCATATCACGCCGTCCTTCTCGGTGACGGAAGGGGCGTGGAAATGCCCGAAGAAGACGAGGTCGCCGCTCTTTGCGCCGGTGGGCAGCGTGTCCGCGTTGAACTTGTGCCCGTGCGTGAAAAAGACGGTGCGCCCCGCCCATTCCATGGCGAAATCGCCGATGATCGGGAAATCGGAGATCATCTGATCCACTTCGCTGTCGCAGTTGCCCTTGATGACGGTGACGAAACTCATGGCGTCGTTGAGCAGCCGCGCGACGCGCATGGGAGCGTAACCCTCGGGCAGGGGATTGCGGGGACCGTGGTTGTAGGTGTCGCCGAGCAGGATGACCTTGGTCTCGGGGTTTTCGGGAAGAGCGGCGTCGACGATGGCGAAAAACTTTTCCAGCCACGCCGCCGAACCGTGGATATCGGATGCGATGAAAAGACGCATATGTCTCCTTCCGCGCCTTGGCGCGATTTATCTTCTGTCGTCGGGATAGCCGCCCCGATCGTCGTAACGGCTCCCGCGGTCGTCCCTGTAATAGTCTCGTCTCTCGTAGTCGCGGTAGCCGCGCTCGAAGCGCTCCCTGTCGTCGCGGTAGTCCCTGTCTCTGTCGTAGTCGACGGGCGAACCGCCGCGGGAGGAACGCGCGAGCTCCTTCCTGTCGCCGCCCTTTGCGCGCGAAGGTTTGAAGAGCAGGCAGGTGACGAGCAGCACGGGCACAGCCATGCCTATGATGAGCGCGATGCGTATGCCGCGCGAGCCGAGATCGGGAGGCGCAATGTTGTTCCCGCCGCCCTGTTCGGGCTGCGCTGCGCTCTCGGTGAGAGCTTCAAGGCGCGCCTCGTCGGCGGGATGAAGGGGCACTTCGAACGCCTCGAACGCGGACGCGGGCAGGCTGACCAGCATGGTCCTCGAACCGTTTTCGGGCTCGGCGGAGCAAATCACTCGGGTGCGCACGGTGTCCGAATAGCCGATGAACTCGAAGGTGTAGTCCGCAGGATCGCCGAGCGTCCAGCTGTCGGCGTCGTTCCATACGCCGCTGTCCCCGTCGGGGGTGAGGACGAGCGAGGGAGAGGGGTCGCTCGGGATATCCGCCGTCGCGGGGTCAAGGATCCACGCGGCGTCCGAAAGCGCCGAGCGGTAGACATAGAACTTCAGCCCCGCGTAGTCGAGCTCGTAGCTCACCGTGCCGTCGTCCTCGACCACCGTCGTCGCGGTGTAGTAGCAGCCGGACATGAGGAGGAAGGAGTCGCCGAAGATGGGGGACGCCTCCGCCGAGACGGGCGCGGGACGCGCGCCGGCGAGCAGCTCCTCGTCGGAGATGGGGATATGGATGCAGACGACATCGCCGTCCGCCGTGCCGCCTGCCGCCAGCGCGACCGAAGGTGCAAGGCAGACCAAGACCGCCGCCGTAACGACGAGCGCGATGAGCGCCGCCGCGGCGACCGCCGTCCAAAACCGGGATTTTTGTCTCAATGTCCTCACAGCCATGATTTTACAATAAATATACCCAAAAATAAAGTACTTAATTACATTTCTCGGGAAAGAGCGCGAAAAACCGCGCGCCCCTCGGAAGGCAGCCCGCGGGCGGTTTTTTTTGTGGCATAAAACCTTGAAGATCGGGCTGTCCGCGTTGTAGCCTCCGGGTATGGATGAGAAGGACGCGGTGAGGAAGATACTCGGCATAGAGCGGGAGATGGCGCGGCGCAGAGCCGAGCCGCTCGCCTGCTACAACCGGGGCAGGGTGCATGTCAAGCAGATGCAGTTCCATCGCTGTCCGCTGAAGAACAGGTGGGTGTTCGGAGGCAACCGCTCGGGCAAGACGGAATGCGGCGCGGTGGAGACGGTGTGGCTCGCCCTCGGGGAGCACCCCTTCAAGCCCAACCGCCCCGATGTGCAGGGCTGGGTGGTCAGCGTTTCGAGGCAGGTGCAGAGGGATGTCGCACAGGAGAAGGTGCTTCGCTATCTCCCCCGCCGCCGTATCGAGGACATAGTCATGGTCAGCGGCAGGAAGGGCGCCCCCGAAAGCGGGATGATAGACCATATCACGGTCAGGAACGCCTTCGGCGGGCTGTCCAGGATAGGGTTCAAGTCCTGCGATCAGGGGAGGGAGAAGTTCCAGGGCGCCTCGCTCGATTTCGTGTGGTTTGACGAGGAGCCTCCCGAGGACATCTACGACGAGTGCCGTATGAGAGTGTTCGACCGCGGCGGGTACATCTACGGCACCATGACTCCGCTCAAAGGCTTCACCTGGGTGTACGACGAGATAGAACTCAATTCGGGCGGCGACCCCGAGGTGTGGTGCGAGCACATGGAGTGGCTGGACAACCCCTTCCTCGGAGAGGCGGAGACGCTGCATATGCTCGCCGTGACCTCCGAGGACGAGCAGCAGTCGCGCAGGTTCGGACGGTTCTTTCAGGGGGAGGGTCCCGTCTATCCGGAGTTCGACCCCGAGCGCCATGTCATCGACCCCTTCCGCATCCCCGAGGAATGGCAGGCGGCGGCGTCCATCGACCCCGGGTTCGTCAATCCGACGAGCTGCCACTTCTACGCGGTGGACTACGACGGGCGGATATTCGTCGCGGGCGAGCACTACGAGAGCGGACGCAACATCGACCACCACGCCGAGCGTATCCTCGCCCTCGCCGACTCGCTGGGATGGAAACGGGACGGCTCGGGACGGCTCAGAGCGCTCATAGACAGCGCCGCGGGGCAGCGCACTCTCGCCTCCGAAAAGAGCGTCGCGGAGCTGTTCTACGAGAGGGGGATCGCCGTCAACACCCGCGTGAACAAGGACTTGTACAGCGGTATCCAACGCGTAAAGTCCCTGTTTGCGCAAGATCCGCCGAGGATATTCATTTTCCGGAGCTGCGTCAATCTCATCCGTGAACTCAAAGCGTACAGGTGGGGCGGCGGGGACAGACCGCGCAAGAGCGAGGATCACGCTCTCGACGAACTCAGGTATTTCGTCATGTCGCGGCAGCCGCCCTCTTCGCCCGCCCCGCCTCTCAAGACCGCCGTGCAGCGCGACCGCGAAAGGCTGGAGCGCGCCGCGGCAAGGGAGCGACCATGGATGAAGAAATTCTGAACATCCTGCACATGAAAGCCACGGGCTACTCCCGCGACGAGGTGCAGGAGGAGTACGCCGTGTCGGCGGAAGGGGAGATGACTCTCGTCAAGCGCAAGGTGACGGGCAAGTACTATCCTCCCGACAGCGCGGCGCTCAAGACCTATCTCGAGCTGCTGCCCGAAAAGAAGGCGGAGGAGATGTCGGACGAGGAGCTCGCCGCGGAGCGGGAGAGGCTGCTCGGCGAACTCGCCCGTTCGGCGGGTGCAGGCGGCTCGCAAAGGAGAGAGAGATGAACAAAGAGATTTCCGAAAGGGAAAAGCAGACGGTGAGCGAGCTCCGCGCGGACTTCGACGCCAGGCGCGAGGCGAGGCGGCCGCTCGAACTCAATTGGCGGCTGAACATGAACTTCGTCGTCGGCAACCAATTCGCCGAGATATCCCCGCGCGGGGACATCGAGGACGGCGGCAGGCAGTACTTCTGGCAGTGCCGCGAGGTGTACAACCACATCGCGCCCATCGTGGAGACGAGGCTCGCCAAACTTTCGCGGGTGAAGGCGAAGGTCAGCGTGCGTCCCGCGACGGCGGAGGACGACGACACGGCGGCGGCGGAGACTGCGGCGAAGCTCATCGCGGCGGTGACCGCCGAGAACGGGCTTTCCGAGCTCATCGGCGAGGCGAACGCGTGGAGCGAAGTGACGGGCACGGCTTTTTACAAGATCGTGTGGGACAAGGGGAAGGGCATGGTGCTCGCAGCGGACGGCAAGGTGCGCGAAGGCGATGTCCGGATCACGGTGGTGTCGCCCTTCGAGATATTCCCCGAAAACCTCGCCGTCGCCGATCTCGACGCGCAACCGTCCGTCATACACGCCCGCGTGGCGGACGCTTCCGAGGTCAAGCGCGTGTGGGGCGTGGACGCGGAAGGGCAGGAGATCAATGTCTTCTCCTTCGAAAACGCGGATGTGGCGGGCGGAGCGGGTTACCGCGCGACTGTGCCCGGCGTGGTCAGCCGCAAAATAAGCGACGGAGTCGTCGTCATCGAGAAGTACGAACTCCCGACGGCGGAGCGCCCTGACGGGAGGCTGCTCATCGCGGCGGGGGGCAGGCTGGTGCACGACGGACCTCTTCCCTACATCAACGGCGAGAGCGGCAGGCGCGGATATCCTTTCGCGCGGCAGACATGTCTCAGCAACCTCGGCAGCTTTTTCGGCTCGTCGGTGGTGGAGAGGATAATCCCCGTGCAGCGGGCGTTCAACGCGGTCAAGAACCGCAAGCACGAGTTCATGGACCGCATCGCCATGGGCGTGCTCGCGGTGGAGGACGGCAGCGTGGACACCGACGCTCTCGAAGAGGAGGGGCTCCCGCCCGGCAAGATACTTGTCTACCGCCCCGGGAGCACCCCGCCCGTCATGCTCAACCCCGGCAGCGTGCCGTCGGAGTTCGGGGCGGAGGAGGACAAGCTCCTCAACGAATTCGTCATGATAAGCGGCGTCAGCGAGGTCACGACCTATTCGCAGGTGCCCGCCAATGTCTCGTCGGGCACGGCGATATCGCTGCTGCTCGAGCAGGACGACACCCGCATATCGCTGACGGCGGAGAGCCTGCGCGAGGCGGTCAAGCTCATAGGCAAACATATCATCCGCCTTTACAAGCAATTCGCCGCCGAGGAGCGCATGAAACGCGTGGTCGGCGAGGGCGGCGAGGTGGAGATGATGGCCTTCTCGGCGGGGGAGCTGAGCTCGGAAGATGTGGTCTTCGACACGGTCAACGAGATCGAGGACACTCTGTCCGCCCGCCGCGCCATGATCTACGATCTGCTGAAGCTCGGACTGTTCACCGACGAAAACGGCGGCATGAGCGCCCGCACCAAGACCAAACTGCTCGAGGTGTTGGGGTTCGGCAACTGGGAACAGTCCCGCGACATCGACGAGGCGCATATCGACAAAGCCACCCGCGAGAACCTGCTTCTCGAGAGCGGGAGCGTGGTGCCCAATGTCATGGACGATCACGCCCTGCATATCGCCGAGCACACAAAGCTGCTCGTGTCGGCAAAGTGCGACAAGAGCGGCGCGCTGAAGGCGAGGGTGGAGGAGCATATCGGGCTGCACAAGCAGCTCGGCTCGCTCGCGAGCGGCGTCGCCGCCCTTCAAAAAGAGATGGGAGATGTGAAGTGAAAGACAAGAAAAAAAGACCCGAAGATCCCGCGGAGGCGGCGGCTCTCGCCGCGCCTCACGGCGAGCTCCGCGAGGAAAAGGACGCCGCGCCGAGCGCGGCGGGCTCCGCGAAAGCGGACGAGACCAAGGAGCAAACGGCAAGACCGTACGGAAAATTCAGAGACCCGGACGCCCTTTACGGGGCATATCTCGAGCTGGAGAAGGAGTTCACCCGCAAGTCGCAGAGGCTGGCGGAGGCGGAACGCGCCCTCTCAGAGCTCAGGGCGGAGCAGCCCGCTCCCGAAGAGGGGGAGGAGAAGCTGAAGCGGGAGACGGAGGAGTTCTTTTCCGCCCTTCCCGCCGCCTGCGCGCACGCAGCGGACATCGCGAACTGTCTCAAAGAGCATCCCGAGCTCATGCGCGAGCCGGACTGCCTTTACAAAGCGTTCGCCCGCTACGCCGCGGGAGCGCTGCGCACGCCCGAACAGCTCATGGCGGACGGACAATTCCTGAAAGATCATGTGTTGACCTCAACCGCCGTAAAGGCGGCGGTCATAGGGGAATATCTCGGTGAGCTGAGAAAGGGCGCGCCGCCCGCCGTGCTGGGGAGCGGCGGTCTGTCCTGCGTGCTGCCGCCGAGGACTCCCGCGAGCATCGAAGAGGCGGGAAGGCTGTTTCTCAAACAAAATTCATAGGAGAAGGATATGGTAACCATTTCGAATGCAGACAAGGCACTCAAAACATTCTATCTCGGCGTGCTCGCCGATCAGCTCAATGTCGGCGTCAACCCGCTGCTCGCCAAGATAGGGCAGACGGGCGCGGATGTGTGGGGCAAGGAGATCAAGAAGCTCGCGCCCTACGGCATCAACGGCGGCATAGGCTCGGGGCTGGAGACCGACCCCCTGCCCGCGAGCGGCGGCAACAACTACGCGCAGTTCACGCTGACCCTCAAGAACCTCTTCGGCAAGATCGAGATCTCTGACAAGGCGGTGCGCGCCTCCGCGAGCAGCGCAGGCGCGTTCGTCAACCTGCTCAACGCCGAGATGGAAGGGCTGCTCAAAGCGGGCAAGTTCAACTTCGGCAGGATGCTTTACGGCGACGGCAGCGGACTTCTCGCCACCACCGTGGAGAACGCTTCCTCCTCCGCCGACACCCTCACCGTGGACAGCGTCAAAGCGCTGATGGAGGGGATGACCGTGGATGTCTACTCCGCGTCCGGCACCAAGGACGCCACTCTCTCGGGCGCGCGCATAGTCGCCATCGACCGCGGCGCAAAGACGGTCAGGCTCTCCGCCTCCGCCTCCGCTCCCGCGGGCGCGGGCTGCAAACTCTATGTGCAGGGCAGCAAGGGCAACGAGCTCACCGGTCTCGAAGCCGTCTTCGGCAATTCGGACACCCTCTACGGACTCGCCCGCGCCGACTACAGCTTCCTCACCCCCTACACGGACGAGGTGGACGGCAAGGCGACTCCCGCCGCCATACAGTCGGCGATAGACAGCATCGAGGAAGTCGCGGGCGGCAGCGTGGACTTCATCGTCTGCTCCTTCGATGTCAGAAGGCAGTATGTCGATCATCTCTCCGCCTCCCGCACCAACCTCGACTACATGAACCTCGACGGCGGCTACAAGGCGCTCTCTTACGGCGGCATCCCGCTGGTGGCGGACAGATTCGTCGCGGACGGCACGATGTATATCCTCAACAGCGCGGACTTCAAGCTGCATCAGCTCTGCGACTGGCGCTGGCTGGAAGGGGAGGGCGGCACGGTGCTGCACCAGATCCCCGGCAGAGCGTCTTACAGCGCCACTTTGGTCAAGTACGCGGATCTGCTCTGTTCGCGTCCCATGGGTCAGGCGAAACTCACCTTCACGGGCAAGGAGAGTTCGGGCGCGGACATCGTCTTCCACACCGTCTCCTTCGACTCTCAGGGCGGCGGGGACATCCCTTCGCAGTCCGTGGTGTCGGGCATGAAAGCTGTGGAGCCCAAGGAGCCCTTCAAGACGGGGTACGAGTTCTCCGGCTGGACGCTGAACGGCGAGGCGTATGACTTCACCGAGCCCGTGACGGGCGATATAGAGCTCGTCGCCGTCTATGAATAAGGACGAGCGCAGGGGCAAGATCAGGATCGCGGGCGACCTGTTCGACATCGCGGACAGGCTCAGCGAGATAGACAGCCGTTACGAGGTGTGGTACGATCCCGCCCTCGGGAGCTACGGCATTTACGCCGACGGGGCACTGCAGGTCGCAGTGCCCTTCGCCCGCCTGGACGCGCGCACGGTCGAACTCGTGCGCAGGACGAGGATAGAGCGGACGGACAGGATAGTCGGCGAGATAGACGCCGCCAACGCCCGCGCCGAGCGTATCGCAAAACGCGCGCTCGCGGAGCGGCTGAGAGCGGCGGGGGAGGAGAGCGTATGCTTGTGAAAGACATACTTCGCGAGTGTCTCGCGAAAATGGGAGAGGAGGACTTCACGGACAAGCCCGCCGCCGACCGCACGGACGCCGAAAAGGCGCTTGCGGCAAAACTCGTCTCGGCGCTCAACACCGCCTACCGCGAGGCGGTGACCGGCTATCTGCCCCTCATCGCCGAGGAGACCGTCACGGCGACGGACGGGTACATCCCCGCGTCCTCGCTCGCGCGGGCGATAGTCTATCCCGTGTCGCTGGTGACGGCGGCGGGGGAGAAGCGCCGCCTGCGTTCGGCACCCGACGGCGTGGCGACCGACCTTAACGGGACGGGCGTGCTGCGCTACGCCTATCTGCCCGAGGACGCGGACGAGAGCGGAGAGATCGAGGACATGCGCCTCACCGTCTCCGTGCTGTCCGACGGCGCCCTCGCCGAACTGTACTACCGCGACAAGGTGTTCGACATCGCGGAGTCCTACGATTCGGACTTCCGTGCGGCGCTCGGCGCGCTGCGCTACAAGGGCAGGGAAATGCGCCTGGGCGCGGGGAGGCGGTGACATGAAGAAGGTAGGCGTTTCCCGCCGCAAAGTGCAGGTGGGCTTCAAGGGATTCGTCTCCGACCGCGACGAGCGCGTGCTCGGCTGGGAATATTCCCCCGAGACGCTGAACTTCGCCGTGGACGGCGGCGTGCTGACCGGGAAGCTGGGCATAGACGCGGCGAGGGGATTTGTCAAAAACATGCCCGAAGCGTACTGGAACATCCCCGACCTCCCGGACAGCTCGGGCATCCGCCGCATATTCCACTTCCGCCGCGATCTCGCCGCGGACGCGGACAGACTTGTCGTTCAGACGATAGGCGGCGACTTTTACGAGATAGACCTCTTCACGGCGAGCAGCGCCTGGTCGGCGATAGAGGGACTGCACGCGGACGAGGACGCCGTCGCCGTCAACTACAAGTACGACGGCAAGAACATCCTCATAGTCAGCGCGCCCGATCTTGCGATCACCGTCTACGACGGCGCCACCGTCACCCCCGTCACCAACGGGCTCAAATTCGCGGCGCTGGAGGTGCACGGCGAGAGGGTGTTCGGAGTGTACAACGGAAAGCGTGGCAGCGTGTGGTTCTCGGACAACCTCGACCCCACCGACTGGACGGTGTCCGCGGACGCAGGCGGTTACATCGCCTTCGGCGACGACTGCGGCGACGCGATAGGGCTCGTGTCCTTCCTCGGCTATCTCTACATCTTCCGCGAGAGGGGGATCTACCGTCTCACCGCTTACGGCGATCAGGGCGAGTTCATGCTGAAAAAGCTGTTTACGAGCACTGGTTGCATATATAAAGATACGATAGCGCTGTGTGGCGACAGAATAATGTTTCTCGACGACGAGGGCGTCAAGAGCTTCGACGGCTATGATGTGACCGATCCCGGCGTGCAGCTTCCCGGGGATATCGTCTATCGGAAGTACTCGGTCGGGGCGTACTCGGGCGGGGCGTATCACCTCACCTTCCACATCAACTATTCGGGCAAGTACGACATGGAACCGCTGTACTATTGCAGCACGCTGGTGCGCTACCGTCTCGCCGAAAAGGATGTCGCCGTGCTCGCGGGCTGGGACATCAGGCATATCGCGGCGGTGGCGTCGATGGGCTGCTCGGGGCTGTTCGTGGCGTCGGGGAGCAGCACGCACAAATGCAAGCTCGGGCGGCTGTCCGAGTCGGGCAAGTTCTACGGCACTCCCTCGCACAAGATCTACCGTTCGCCGGCGAGCGATCTCGGCTACGACGGGATAAAGGTGGTGAGGGAGCTGACCTTCACCCTCACGGGCGGCGAGGTCACCGTCTCGCTGGACGCGGACGGGAAGAGGGTGTATTCGAGGTCGTTCGAGCCGACGGGGCTTCCCGTCACCGCCTTCGTGGGAAGGAGCGGACGGCAGCTTGCGCTGACCGTCACATCCGACGCCGCGCTGCCGAGCATGACCCCGCCGGCGGTGCGCGTGGATCTTGTGAGGTGAACATGAACATAAAGGAAATGGCAGCGCAGCTCGAAGAATTGCTCGTCCGCGTGGCGATCATCGAGAGCAAACTCGCCGCGCTCACCGCGGCGGGACAGGAGGAAGGATAATGGCATCATTCTGGGAGGAATTCAAAGACCTTTTCAAGACACAGTCGCGAAAGGACGAGGAGAGGCAGCAGGAGATCGCCGCCGCCCTCGAGGCGGAAAAGGCGGTCACCGAGCAGCTCGAGAACCTCGACAGGGCTTACCGCGACACTCTGCCCGAGGAGCCCGAGCCCGATCTCGACGCGCTCTTTCCCGAGGATCCCGGCTATCAAAAGGTGGACTACACCCCCGCCACCGACGAGGAGCTCGCCGAGCTCGCGGGCGCCGAGATAGGCAGCAAGAAGGCGGGGGACATTCTCGATCTCACTTCCGCCTACGACGAGGCTGTCGCTAAGGTGAGCGAGCAGGCGAGGGAAGCCGAGGCTAAAAAGGCGGAGGCGGTGGACACCCTGACCCGCACCTACGACGAGCTTATGAAAGAGGCGGAGAACAGCGCCACCGCGCGCGGACTTGCAAGGAGCAGCGTGCTCTCATCCGCCGTGCAGTCGCTGGGGGAAGCTGAGACCGCGGGCAGGGAGGAGGCGGAGCGCGACTACGCTCTGCGCGTCCGCGAGCTGGACGAGGAGCTCACGCGGCTTTCGGAGGAGAGGGACGCGGCTCTCGCTCAGACGGAGCTCGAATATGCGGCGGAGCTGGAGTCCCGGATAGCCGAGCTTAAGTCCGAGCGGGACGCCGAGGCGAAAAAGATCGCCGAGTACAACAACAAGATCGCCGAAAAGGAGCGTGAGTACGCCCTTTCGAGGGAGGAGGACATAGCCGAGTTCCTCGCCGACCGCGAAAAAGAGAGGCTGGAGCGCGAGCAAAAGACGCGCGAAGAGGAGGCGAAGTACGGCTACACGGGCGAAAAACAGAAGAATTACGCCAAGCGCTACGAGATAGCCTACGAGTTCTATTCCTCGCTCTCACCGGACATCGCGGCGGCGGCTCTCGAAGCGTCGCCCAATATGCGCTACTATCTCGGCAACTACTACGACAAGTTGCACGATGCCCTGGAGACCGAGGGGAAGAAGACTTACTTCTGAGCCCGTCCCGGGGGAGAAGCCCCTCGCCGCGGCGGAGAGCGGCGGAAGGGGAGAGGCGGCATGAAGAAAAAACGGCGGATGGGGGTCCGCCGTTTTTCTTTTGTCAAGAAGAGGGGATCTTCTCAACGGGGGGGAGGGTTGTTCGGCTTTCGCCGATTAGGGAGGATTTTTTTGCACTTTCGTGCACAAGGGAGGATATTCTGAAGAACAATTCTCTTGCTCTTGCAAGTGCATTGTCGCCCATGATGCTTAAAGGAGCATTGAAAATCAAAAAATTTTTCTTCATCTTGATTTAACCTTCCCCCGGCGCTTCTCAGGACGAGAGGAGAGGCACGCCCGCCGCTTCTGCGGTTGCCACGCCCGCGCGTCCGTGGTATAATCGCCGCATGGGAAGAAGAGACGGAGTACCGGGCGGCACTCGCCGCGTGGCGTTGCTCGCCGTTTTGCTTGCGCTCGTGGTGGTGCTGAGTTTCACCCCGCTCAATCTCGGAGCGGCGGTGCTGGCGCTCACCCTTCTTCCTGTGCTCGTCACCGCGCTCACGCAGGACATCGCGACCTCTTTGGCGGCGGGACTCATCATGGGGCTCGCCTCCCTCGTCATGGCGTACACCGTGAATGCGGGCACCCTGACCGCCCCCATGTTCCAAAATCCGCTGATATCCGTGCTCCCGCGCATGGCGGTGCCCCTCGTCGCCTTCGGGGCGAGGGCGGCGTTCACGAGGGCGGAGCGCGCGCTGAAAAGGGCGGGAAAACTTTCCGCCCGCGGCGAAAAGGCGTTCTCGGCGTTCGGGGATGCGGTCTCCGCGGCGCTCGGGGTGGTGACCAACACCGCCTTCGTGCTCGGCATGATCTGGCTGGTCTACGGCGGACGCGAAGTGGGCTCGGCGTATGTCTCGCCCGAGTTCGTCATGGGCATGGTCTCGCTGAATTTCGTCATCGAAGTGATCGTCTTCCCGCTGCTTTCGCCGCCCGTGGCGTACGCGGTGAGAAAACAGGGTTGCGCATATCTGCCCGCGCGCACGCGGCTCGGGGCGGAGCCGTATGTCCGCGTCCCGAGGGGAGAGGAGAGGGAGGACTGACTCTCGCCCGCCCGATCTTTGCCGTACGCCGCACCGAATGACGCACGATAACGCGCGCACGCGCCCCGCTCCGCGGCGCACGCGGGAGCGCGCGCAAAAAATTTTTGCGCAACTTGTCGCATTCGCTTGCTTTTTGCCGTGAAAAGTACTAAATATTCGCTCGGTATGGGAGTGTTGGCAAGCGGACATCACAGGACGCTCTCCGAGCGTGTGCACACGGTCATCGGGCTCGCGAAGAGCCATGTCGTGCTCATCGTCGCGGTGATCGCGGCGGCTGTGACCTGCGTTTTCGTGCCCCCGGACGCCGGCTACGCGGACTATTTCGACCTTGACACCCTCTCCTGCCTGTTCTGCACCCTCGCGGTGGTCAGCGCCCTCAAGGAGCGCAGGTTCTTCGAATGGATGGCGGGCAAGATCGTGACCGCTTTCGGCAATATGCGCAGGGTGGCGTTCGCGCTGGTGTTCGTCACTTACTTCGGCTCGATGATCATGGCGAACGACATGGCGCTCGTCACCTTCCTGCCACTCGGCTACTACGCGCTGTCCTCCTGCGGCAGACGCGAGCACACCGCCTTCGTCTTCGTAATGCAGAATGTCGCCGCCAACCTCGGCGGTATGCTCACCCCCTTCGGCAATCCCCAAAACCTCTATCTCTATTCCTATTACGCCATCCCGGCAGGGGAGTTCTTCACGATCATGGCGCTGCCTTTCGCCGCCGCCTTCGTGCTCATCGCGGTGACCTGCCTCTTCGTGAAGCCCGTCCCCGTCAAACTCGTGACCCCGGAAGTCCCCGCGCCGCCCGCGTGGCGCGTCGCCGTCTACTTCGTGCTGTTCGCGCTGTCCGTGCTCATCGTCTTCCGCGTCTTCCCCTTTTATGTCGCGCTCATCGCGGTCACGCTCGCCCTGCTCATCCTGGAACCGCGATCGCTGCTCAGGGTGGACTACGCGCTGCTCCTCACATTCTGCGCCTTCTTCGTGTTCTCGGGAAACCTCGCGCGCATCCCCGCCGTCAGGAGCGCCCTCGGCTCGCTGGTGGCTCTCTCGCCGCTGCTCGTATCCGCCGCCTCCTGCCAGGTCATAAGCAATGTCCCCTCTGCAGTCCTCCTCTCCCGCTTCACCACCGACTACCGCCATCTGCTCGTAGCCGTCAATATCGGCGGGCTCGGCACCCCCGTCTCTTCCCTCGCCAGCCTCATAACCCTCGGCGAATTCCGCCGCCGCGAACCCGGCAAGACCCTCCGATACCTCGCCCTCTTCTCGGCGATCAACTTCCTCTACCTCGGCATACTCATCGGCGTGAGCTATCTCAACGACCTCATCCTCGCCTGACCGTGCTCCCGTCCCCGCCGGGCGCGCCGTCGCCGTCCTCGATCGCTCTTTTCCTCCCGTCCGCGCTCACTCGCCCCGCCCTCCAAAAAACCTCGGACGACTTCCCGAATTCCGTTGACAAAGCCGCGGCGAAAACATATAATCATATAGCATTCTCCGCCGGCTCCCGGCGCGGAACGCAGCGTCATCCGCCATGCTGATGTAGCTCAGGAGGTAGAGCACTTCCTTGGTAAGGAAGAGGTCGCGGGTTCGAGTCCCGCCATCAGCTCCAGCGTCGCCGCAAGGCGAACCCCGTAACACCCTGCACAAACCGCAGGGTGTTTGTTTTAACGCCTGCGGCTCCGCTTCCGCTCGCGTCACGCGCTCCGCCGCAACCGAAAACCCCGCTAAATAGTAGCATTCTATGCGTTACCAACGCTCGCGGAGTTCCCGTCACGCACGCAAATATCACTTTTTCCTCGCCATAAGTTCACGCAATTCCGTCTGTTTTTCAGCCGCTGTTTACAGGGCTTTTTTCATTTTCGAGAACTTCAAAAATCAATTGATAAAATTCAATTGACTGTCAGAGAAGTGCCCATTGGCTGTCAGATATATTGTCAAAATTCGATTGATTTTTTCAAAAATCCATCTCCCTTCCCCGACCTGCCCAAACCGTCCTAAAACCCCCTATTTTTCACCCATTGGCTACATTTGGCTGTCAGACTTTTTTTGGCCATTTTCTATTTTTATTATATTGTTGCGGAATATGTCTTAAGCGAAGATAAGGCGCCCGGTGGAAATTATCATACTTCTTAAGAAATGTGAATTAGTTCATCGTACAGTAACATGATATCTTGACACATATTGATGTTTAATTTAAAATTTAATATGTTACAGAAAGTTTAATTATCTGTACCGAAGGGAGAAAATTAATGGAAGATACTGTAGGAATAAACGACATCAAGCATTTGCTAAAAAATAATGCGGCAAATTCGTTTGACGAATATAAGCTTGAAGCTGAAATATTGGATTGTCAAATAAGTGATTCGAATGTAAAAAATATTGCTGTAACCGCCGTTTACGGTGCCGGTAAAAGTAGCGCTATACAAACGTATTTGGAAAACTTCAGAAAAGATAAAAAGGACTCGTATGTCAAAGTAGAATTGGCGGGTTTTCAGGGTAAAGAATATAATGAAAATGAAGTAGAAAGAGGTATTTTGCAGCAACTCCTATATAGCGTAAAAGGGAGCAAATTACCAAATTCAAAAATCGAAAGGACAGACAAAACTCCTTTACGCGCATTGCTATATACGCTCTCCACAATAATAATTATTGTCAGTTGCCTTTTATTGTCATTAAACGGCATAGGAAAAATAGCTTTACCGAATCATGCTCAAATAATCCTATATGTTCTCGCATTTGTAAGTTTTGGATTAATGCTATGGGCTGCAATTCATTTTAATCGTATTAGCCGTATTAAG
>DVOE01000066.1 GCA_018713795.1 Candidatus Limadaptatus stercoripullorum | reverse complement strand
GCGTTGTTGATGAAGATGACGGTGATGTTCATGCCGCGAGCCGCCGCGTGGACGATCTCCGCCATACCTATGGACGCGAGATCGCCGTCGCCCTGATAAGCGAAGACGATGTTGTCGGGGTCGGTGAGCTTGATGCCCGTCGCGACCGCGGGAGCCCTGCCGTGAGCCGCCTCCTGCATGTCGCAGTTGAAGTACTTGTAAGCGAACACGGCGCAGCCGACGGGCGCGACGCCGACCACTCTGCCCTTGAGGCCGAGTTCGTCGATGGCTTCGGCGACCAGTCTGTGCGCTATGCCGTGAGTGCACCCCGGGCAGTAATGCAGCGGGGTATCGGTGAGCATTTCGGTTTTCTTGAATACCACTGCCATATCATGCCTCCTTGCGCGCAAGGTCGTTGCACACGAAATCCACTATGTCTTCGGGGCTCATAACATTGCCGCCTGTGCGCTTGAAGAACGAGACGGGTTTCCTGCCCTCGACGACGAGGCGGACATCCTCGACATACTGTCCCATGGACAGCTCGACCGCAACGAACTCCTTGACGCTCGCCTGATCCGCGAGGGCGGAAAGGGCGTCCTTGGGGAAGGGATAGAGAGTGATGGGACGGAACAGACCCGCCTTGACTCCCCCTGCGCGGAGCAGATCGACGGCGCTCTTGGCGATGCGCGCCACGGTGCCGTACGCGGTGACCACGACTTCGGCATCCTCTGTGAGATAGGACTCGAACATGGTCTCGTTCGCGCACATATCGTCATAGACCTTCTGCAGCTTGAGGTTCATCTCCTCGAGCTCGTCGGGCACGATGTAGAGCGAGTTGACTATGCGGCGGGACGCGCCGAAACCTTCGCCGGTGGTCGCCCAGGGCTTCTTGGGGAAGGTGGCGGGATCTTTCATCTCGGGAAGGGTGACCGCCTCCATGATCTGCCCCAGCATACCGTCGCCGAGGATCATGACGGGCAGACGGTACTTCTCCGCCTTGTCGAAGGCGTCATAGACGAGGTTGACGCACTCCTGCACCGAGCAGGGTCCGTACACCAGCATCTTGTAGTCGCCGTGGCCGCCGCCCTTGACCGCCTGGAAGTAGTCCCCCTGCGCGGGCTGGATTCCGCCGAGACCGGGCCCCGAACGCACCATGTTGATGATGACGCAGGGAAGCTCGGCGCCGCATATGTAGGAGATGCCCTCCTGCTTGAGGCTGACGCCGGGGCTGGAAGAGCTCGTCATCGCCCTGCCGCCCGCGCCCGCGGAACCGTAGACCATGTTGATCGCCGCGATCTCGCTCTCCGCCTGGATGAAGTGTCCTCCGACCTGGGGGAGACGCCAGCTCATGTACTCCGGGATCTCGTTCTGAGGAGTGATGGGATAGCCGGCGTAAAACCTGCAACCGCCGCGCACGGCGGCTTCGGCTATCGCTTCGTTGCCTTTCATGAGTTTTCTTTCAGCCATATCATCTCTCCACGGTGATCACCGAGTCGGGGCACATCGTGGCGCAGAACGCGCAAGCTATGCACTGCTCGGGAGCGATCTCTTCCACGACGAAATAGCCCTGATTGTTGCTCGTCGTCTGCGACACCCTGAGTATCTTCTTGGGGCACGCAGTCACGCAGAGGCCGCAACCTTTGCAAGCCTCTTTGTTGATCGTGAGTTTTGCCATAAAAACCTCTAATATTGTTTTTAGTGCACCGCAGAGCACGGTGCACTAAAAGGATTGTCTCTCGGTTTTGAGCGGCGGTTTATTCGCCGGCTATGATCTTGTTGAACTGCTCCATGAGCATCGCGAACTGGGCGTCCTCTGCGCTGTTGCCGGCGGGTGCCGCAGCGGCGGGCTGGGCAGCGGGCTGCGCGGGCGCGGCGGCTGCGGGCTGGGCGGCGGGCTTGGGGGCCGCGACCCTCTTGGGACGCTCCACCACTTCGCCGGGCACGACCTTCTTGTAGCCGCTCGGGAGCACGGTCTGGATCGCCGCGTTCATGTCAAGGGTGATGACCTTGTTGCAAAGAGCGCTGTTCTTGTCGGGCTCGATGACGCCGGCGATGACATCCTTGCCGTAACCTTTGAGGTACGCGATGAGCGGAGTGATGTCGCCCTTGCCGTACATGAGGAAGAAACCGTCCACATTGGGGTACTGCGCGAGCCTCGCCGCGTCGATGACCTGACGCAGGTCGAGCTTGCCCTTCCTCTTCTTGGGGAGCGAGGACAGCGCGTCGTAGCTGTTCTCCTGGATGAACTCGCCGTAATCCTTGGTACGCTTTGCGGAATAACCGTAGAACTTGCACACCGCGACTTCACCGAAATTGGAAAGCTCCTCGAGCGCCGCCGCAAACACGGCGAAAGGAACGCGGATGCTCTCGATGTCGGCGAGGACCACATACTTCTTTGCTGCTGCCATAATCTTCTCCTTTTTTGCGGCGTGCCGCAATCCGTTGGGATTTATCTGCCTATACTATATAATAACAGTATAGATTTGTCTATAATTTGGCGGAATTTTTTTGCTCCCGCTTGTAGTAGTACAGCCATTGCTGCACATACCCCGACAGGTCGCCGTAGCGTTCCACCAGCCTGACCGCGAGTTTGTCCGCGGGCATCGCGCCGTATTCCTCCGAAAACGCCTTCCTTATCCAGGTGTCCACCGGGAAGACATCCGTCCTTCCGAACCCGAACAGCAACACGCAGTCCGCCACCTTGCGCCCCACCCCGTGCAGCGAGGTGAGCTTTGCGCGGAGCTCCTCCGTCGGGAGCGCGCGCCACTCGTCGAGATCCTCCTCCGCGAGCCGCTCCGCCGTCCGAGAGAGATATTCCGCCCGGTAGCCCGCGCCCACGGAAGCAAAGAACTCCGTGCCCGCGCCCGCGAGCGCCTCGATCGTCGGGAAGGCGCGGTAGCCGCCCATATCCTCTCCGAGCGCGTCGCAGATGCGTTCGATTATGCCCTTGATCCGAGGGATGTGATTGTTCTGCGAAACCAGGAAGGAAAAGATGGTTTCCGCGGCGTCCTGCCTGAGGATGTGGATGCCTCTGCCGAAGGCTATAGCCGACGAAACAAACCCTTTATCCTGCGTTTTCAACTGTATTATATCATAATTCGTGTCAAAATCAAGATATTTTTTGAAAAACGGCGCGTCGTCGCATTCCACCTTCCAGCCGTCCTCGCAGGCGGTGAATCCCGCCCTGTGCCTGCCCGCGATGAGCGTCGCCCCGCCGCCCGTGAGCTTGTAGCGGAACACCTGTCCCGAGTCCAGCGTGGCGGCAAGGTCGAAGGTGGGCGTCTTCTGAATGAAAAACTCCATAAAAACAAAAAAGCCGAGATCGCTCTCGGCTTTGGGGTTCAGTCGGCGTAGACCGACACGCGTTTCTTGTCCTTGCCCTGGCGCTCGAATCTCACCACGCCGTCCGAGAGAGCAAACAGGGTGTCGTCCTTGCCTATGCCCACATTGGTGCCGGGGTGGAATTTGGTGCCGCGCTGACGCACGAGAATGTTGCCCGCCAGCACGAACTGACCGTCGGCACGCTTGGGCCCGAGACGCTTCGCGGCGCTTTCGCGACCGTTGTGAGAAGAGCCCGTTCCTTTCTTATGCGCGAAAAGCTGGATCCTTATAAACATGTCACTTTACCTCCAGATGTATGAAGTCCGAATACTGCTCGTACAGGTCGGACACTCCGAGACAGGCGGTGGCGAGGATGACATCCGCGTCGTGCGCCTGCCTTTCGGTGAGTTTGTCGGGAAGGAGCGCCGAGAGATACGCGTCGCGCTCGTTCACTTCGTAGACGACGGGGATCCCCGCCTTCTGCATCAGCCCGAGCACCGCCGTCTGCACAACGGAACTCACCGCCGCACAGACTATGTCACTGCCCTCTTCGGCATAGTCGCTGTGCCCGCTGCAGGTCACACCGACGAATTTGCCGTCCTTCGTCCTGAACTCGACCGAAGTCATTTCAACCCTTGATCGCCGTGATCTTCAGCTCGGTGTAGGGCTGACGATGACCTTGACGCTTTCTGATCTGCTTCTTGGGCTTGTAGTGGAAGACCAGGATCTTGGGCGCCTTGCCCTGCGCGTTGACGACCGCTTCGACCTTTGCCGACTGCGCGTCCGCGCCCGCCTTCACACCGCCCTTGCCGTCGGCAATGAGCAGCACTTCGAGTTCGACCTTGTCGCCGACCTTCGCGTCGATCTTCTCGACCTTGACCAGCATGTCCTTCTCGACCTTGTACTGCTTGCCGCCGCACTTGACGATAGCGTACATATTTACCTCCTCTGACCGGTCTCGCCGTGGTGGTGGTGCGTCGCACGCTTAAATGACCACTTTCGAGCGGCTCGCCACCTACTCTAACAAACTTTGCCCGCTCTGTCAAACGAATTTCAAACAATATTCCGCGCGTGCGTTTTGCGCGTACGCGTATGCGCCGGCGCTCAAAGCCTCTTTATCCGCCCGAGGCACTCGGTCTCCACCCTGAGCCGCCTGCCGCAAAGCTCCGCGAACAAGTCGTCTTCGGGCGCGCCGTCGCTCTCGTAAAGCAGTCTGAGCGGCAGCACGAAATCGTCGTCGAATCCCAAAATGCGCACGCCGCTGCCGCATTTCCCTGCGATCTTTTCCGCCTCGCGCAGCATGGAACGCGCGTAACCGCCGTTCCTCACCCGCGCCATGCGCACGGTCATGTAGAGCCCCAGGATCATCGCGGGCGCTATGACGACCGCCGAGGTCACGCCCATCCAATCGGCATAGCCGCCGCCCCCGCTCGTAGCCGTCAGCGCCGCCTGCACGACTATCAGGTTGTCGAGAGCCGCCGCCAGCCCCACCGTCTTCAACGCTTCCAGCATGATGTCGTAGTCCCGCCGCATCTGCCTCATCCCGCGGAAGGACAGCGCGATCTCCAAAAAGGTCACCGCCGCGACCGCTATCGCGGGTATGCGCCCGATGTCGTAGCTCTCCGGCGAGCCCACTATGCTCACCGAATATACGGCGTAAAGCACGCCCGCCACAAATAGCAGCAACCCGATGAGCGTGTACGCAGCGCCCGCCCGGGACTGCCCTTCCCTGCTTGGCGCGCCCTTGGAATAATATTTGCCGTGCACCCGCGCGCAGATCGCGCGGCACAGCCCCAGCACCGCCCCGTACAGCGCGCTCACGCACCAGAAAAAACTGCCCGTCACCAGCCCTACGCAAAATTTGCCGACCGCAAGCAGCACATTCCCCGCCGACGACAGATACGCCGCCGCCGCGAACCTCTTTTTTCTGTCCGTCAGGACGGAAAGCAAGCCCATACCATCATATTATCACATCCGAGGCTCCCGCGCAAAACCCGCGCCGGCGCCTCCGCGCACTCTTTATCTTCGTCCGCCCCGCCCCGCCTCGCGCCTTCCGCCTCAAAAACATTTGACAGCCGCCCGCGAATGGCATATAATTCCTTAGCAACCTTGCGTGGGTGGCGGAATTGGCAGACGCGCTAGATTCAGGTTCTAGTGAGCAGTTCGCTCATGTGGGTTCAAGTCCCGTCCCGCGCACCAGACCGGAATAATACGAACCAAGAAGACGATTCGAGGTTCGTATTATTTTTTTGAAAAAGATTTCTGCGGTGCCATTGTCCACTTGTGACAACACCTCTGGTTTAGCCTCTTCATAAACCGCTTCGCCTAAACCTGCTACATGTTCGCCTTCCAAACAGCATACAGGCGCTTTGGGTTATATATGTCAGACGCTTATTTCAATGGCCTTTAATCTAAAATCATGTGCGCGCATCACTGAACGCATTTCGTATACGGGGATGTTTTTGTTGCGCGCTATATCTATCACGACTCTTCGCGCGTAATCCGGCATTCTCTCCCCGATGTACACAGCCTTCGCCGGTGCATTCCCTATCCGCATATGATTATCGTTCGGATTGCCAGTGTAAATGTTAATATTGTGCGCAATTATTCGCCATTCTTGTTCGTACTGCCAACATTTATTTTTTCTGCACAGCATATTCTGATACACATGGTGATTCTCTATAGATAGATTTATTAGCTCTTGGAGATTGTCTGGCGCATATAGGTCCATCATTTCGTCCGGAGGGCACACGCCCAATTGAGCGTCAATAAGGCGCAACCCATATGGCAATACCTTAATAATTTGGTCGGTAATATTAGTTTTTCGGTCGTCATATATTACCGGCATTATGCTATCTGCATCATCAACTTGCGGCAAAATTATTTTATATGGATATAATGCATCCACATTATCAATCATACTTTGAAAGGACTCCCTTGCAACCTCCAGCAATGATTTCCCCTCATATGCCAAACAAAATCCTTTTGCTGCATCTGCATAGTGTGCCCACATGATTTCGCTGTCATTGTTGACCGAAAAACACGACACTACATATTGCTTTTTTAGGAGGTCTTGCAAAACAAGGGAACGCGCAAGATTTTTGACAAGCTCATCCTTCCTTGTCATACAAAACAACGCTTTGTACGCCCTTTCTCTTTCGGGAGAAAGACAATTGCGTATCGCCTCATCTAACTTTGATTGCGAATAGCAAACGGCACAATCATACGGATCGTTGAAAGCGATGGGAGCCGTCCCCCATATCTCATCATGTTCAAAGTTGCTTAAACTGTATTCGTTGACAGGCTGATATTTGTACAATTCAGGCAAAGTATGGACGCATACCTGTACTACACCATTTTCTTTTCTTGTTTTTGTATAAAAGTCGGACGACAACTTCCCTCTTCTCATCGCATTTCCACATCACAACATAGATGTTGCTTCTTTATATTGTAATGAAAAAGCAGCTTCGGCGTCAAGACACAAAAAATCCACGCTACAGAATATTTTGTAAATACACGCCATTTCTGCATGGTGCGATGTGATCAGCATATAGTGCTATAAATTTAAATACAAAATATTTTAAAATTTGCTTTTGAACTGGCCCTCGCAACTACAAAACGCCGCAGTGTTATTAAAGCACTTGCGCCGATCTCAATCCCGTATTTGCTTTTCGATATCGGTCGGTTGCGTATAAAACTCGTCTTTCTCCCCGCCCGCGCAGACTGTGCCCATGCGCTCGTTGCGATGCAAGCTTCCGGGATCTTGCCGAGGCGAAGAAAAGCAAAGGCAGTCGCTTTCGGGCGACTGCCTTTTGATGAGTAGCGTGGTCGGATGGGGTTCGCCGTCACTCGCGGGCGCGTTCGGCGCGGCGGGCGGCGGCGGACGGGGACTTAGTTTTGATCCTCCCCGTCAGCGCTCTGCGCGGCTTTTTGCTGTCTGCGCAGCTTGCGCATTTCCTTCGTCCTTTCCTTTTGAGCTTCGATGTCCTTCTCGATCTGCGCGACGGAGCGGACATTCTTATGTGCGCTCGCTTATGTGCCGGGTGCGGTCTGCTCGGCGAAGGTCGGAACACGAAAAGTGTTGCGGCGAGAAAACACCGCGAAACACGATAGGTGTTGTACGGCGCGGGAGAGGCATTTTGATAGCACGGGAAAGTTTTCGGGCGCATTCGCGCAGGCTCGCGGAAAAATGCCGCAATGCGCGGAGAGGACTGCCCGCCCGGACTGCTACGCGCCATGCGGCGATCATGCAGGAAATGAGCGCCGGGATACGAGCGCCCGGCAGGCAAAGCCGTGACCGCCGAGGCGCGGCGGTTTGAGACACGATAAGTGTACTCGCAAAAAACCGGAGCGAACAGGCGAACAAGAGCCCGACCGAGCCGCAACGGATCGGGCGGGCGACGCCGAACGACGGTGCAGGAAAGCGCGGCGCGAATGCGCCGCGGGGCTGCCGACTTATGCGCGAAAGTTTACTTCTCGGGGGTCGTCTCTTCGGGCTGAGCGAGGAATTCGTCGAGCTTCTTCTTTTCCAGGCTCCAATAGATGTACTTAATGGGCGGGCAGATCGCGAACAGCACTCCCGCGAGCGTGAACAGCTTGCAGGGGTTCACCGTCTTTTTGCCGCGCGCGAGACCTTTGACCATGGCTTTTGCGACATGGGCGGGCTTTTGCACAGGGAAGGGTTTGCGGCGGATGGTCTTGTGTTTGCCCTCTGCCGCCGCCTTGAAAAAGCCGGTGTCCGTCGCGACGGGATAGAGGCAGGTGAGCCCGATGTTCTCGGGCAGCTCCAAGCGGAGCGCCTGCTGGAAGCCCTGAACGGCGAACTTGGAGGCGGAATAGAGCGCGTAGCCCGGCATCGCCATCTTGCCTATGGCGGAGACGGTGATCGCGAATCTACCTTCACGCCCCGCGAGGTGCTCGCGGAATTTTTCGTAGGAATAGATGACGGAGATCGTGTTCGTGTCGAATATGCGGCGGGTGCGGTCCCAATCCGTGTAGTTCATCGCTTCGAAGTACGGAAAACCCGCGTTGGCGTAGAAGATGTCGATCTTGCCGAGCACCTTTTCCGCCTCGGCGAACACCGCGTCCACGCCTTCCTTGTCGGAGATGTCCCGCACCATGGGCGTGACGCCTTTTCCTTCGAACTCTTTGAGCCTGTCCGTCCTGAGATCGACGGCGAGCACTTTGTTGCCGCCCTCGACGAGCAGTTTCAGCACTTCGAGCCCTATGCCGCTGTTTGCTCCCGTCAGCACTATATTCTTTCCGCTGAGCATGTTATCCTCCGACCGTATACTTTTTCTTTTTCTTTTCCGTCCGCCGCTACGGCTGCCGCGTCACTCGCAGAATATCCTGAGCACATCCCGAGCCGACGCCCTCAGATCTTCGAGCGAACCCGAGTTGTCTATCACCCTCGTTGCCACGCCGCGAAGCTTGAAGACGGGCTTTTGCGCACGCATTATCGCCCTCGCGCGCGCGGGTTCCACGCCTCGTCCCGCGAGTCTCGCCATGCGCGCCCTTCGGGGAGCGGAGACGAGAATGATCTCGTCGAACATTCCCGCCATGCCGCTTTCGAGCACGAGAGGCAGCTCGACCACGAGCGGGCTCTCCTTGCATTCGGCGACTTTCCGCGCGATCTCGGGATGAGCGATGGAATTGAGTTTTTCGCGCTTTCCCTTGTCCGAGAACACCTCGGACGCAAGGCGCGCCTTGTCAACAACGCCGCACACCACACAGCCGGGGAACGCGGCGGCTATCTTTTCTATGTACTCGGGGCTCTTCAGAAGCCCCGCATTTATCTCGTCGGCGGAGAGCGCGGCTATGCCCATCTCGCGTGCCACCTTGAGCACCTCGGACTTGCCGCTCCCTATGCCGCCTATAAGTGCGATGTTCATTATCTCATTTGAGGTCGCCCCAATTTCCGGCCGACGCCGTCTCGACGACGAGCGGCACGCGTAGTTTCACGGCGCCCTCCATCTCCCTTCTGAGTATTTCTTCCACCGCGGCGCGCTCCTCTACGGGGGCGTCGACGATGAGTTCGTCGTGTATCTGAAGTATCATCTTCGCTTTCATGCCGCGAAGACTGCGCTCCACGGCGAGCATTGCCGCCTTCACGATCTCGGCGGCGGTGCCTTGGAGCGGGGTGTTCATCGCCATACGCTCCGCTGCGGTGCGGAGGTGGTAGTTGGACGATCTGATGTCGGGAAGGGCGCGGCGCCTGCCCATCATGGTCTCGGCGTAGCCCTTTTCCCTCGCGTTTTCGACGCATCCGTCGAGATAGCTCCTGACGGCGGGATGCGACTCGAAATAGCGGTCGATGAATTCCTTTGCCTTATAACGCGGTATGGCGAGGTTTTCGGCGAGCCCGAAGTCGCTCATACCGTAGATGATGCCGAAATTGATGGCTTTGGCGTCGCGGCGCTCCTCGGGAGTCACATCCTCGATGCGCTTGCCGAGCACCGCCGCCGCGGTCGCGGCGTGTATGTCCCTGCCGCTCTTGAACGCGTCCACGAGTATGCCGTCTCCGCTGAAATGCGCGAGCAGCCTGAGCTCGATCTGCGAATAGTCCGCGGACACGAGCACGCACCCCTCGGACGCGGTGAAGGCGGATTTTACATCCTTGGCTTCCTCGCCGCGCACGGGTATGTTCTGAAGATTGGGGCCCGTCGAGCTGAGGCGCCCCGTCGCGGTCACGCACTGATTGAACTCGGTGTGTATCCTCCCGCCCGTGACCAGCGGCTGCATACCCACCACATAGGTGCCGAGCAGCTTTGAAAAATGCCGCCATTCGAGCACGGCGGGCACGACGGGATGCGCCGCGACAAGCCCCGCGAGCACCTCTTCGCCCACCGACCAGCCGGTCTTGGTCTTCTTACCGTGCGGGAGCCCGAGCTTGTCGAACAGCACTTCGCCGAGCTGCTTGGGGGAAGCTATGTTGAAATTGGTCCCCGCAAGCTCGTATATCTCCCGCGAAAGTTCGGCAAGCCGCGCCTCGTACTTGTCTTTGAGCGCGGCGAGCGCGGGTTCGGACACGGCGACGCCGCGTTTTTCCATATCCGCGAGCACGGGTGCGAGAGGAAGTTCGACTTCGGAGTAAAGCCTGTCCAGCCCCGCTTCGCGAAGCTCGCGCTCCGCTTTGCGGGCGAATGCCCAAAGTTCGACCGCGCCGCCGTCCGCACCGAGCACGGACTCCGCGCTCTTGACGGGCGCGCTCCCTCTCACGAGATGAGCCGCGATCATGGCGTCGAACCTCGACGAGCCGGCAAAACCGTATCTCTTGTAGAGCCGCTTGAAATCAAAACAGACGAGCCGCTTGTCCGCCGTGAGCTTAGCGAGCTCCTCCGCGGCGTCGTCCCACGCGATGCCGCCGCCGAACAGGTCGACGGAGGTGTCCACGGCGTACTCTGTCTCGCCGTCCGCCGTGAAAGTCATCTCCTCACCGAACATGACGGCGATCTCGTCGCCGACGCACGCCTTCCCGATCTCCTCGGCGCTCGAAAGCACGATCCGCTTCTTTTCGCGGGCGGCGGGAGCGGGCTCGGACTCGTCGAACTTCATGCGCGGGACCAGCGAATTCAGCTCCAGTTCCGCGAGCCTCGCGCGGACGGCGGCAGGATACACGCCCGAGAAGACGAGATCCTCCTCCGTGACCGCGAGCGGCACATCCGTGTCGATGGTCGCAAGCTCCCTCGAAAGCAGCGCGATCTCACGCCCCGATCTCAGGTTCTCGCCGAGCTTGCCCTTTATCTCATCCGCATGAGCGAGCACTTCATCGAGCGAATCGTACCGTTCAAGCAGCTGTTTTGCGGTTTTCTCTCCGACGCCGGGGACGCCCGGGATATTGTCGCTCGGGTCGCCGCGCAGCGCCTTGTAGTCTATGAACCTGGCGGGCGTGAACCCCTCTTCGGCGAGCTTCTCGAGGTCGTAGATCTCGATGTCGGTGACGCCTTTCACCGTGCGGAACACCCGCGTCTTCTCGGACACGAGCTGCAGACTGTCGCGGTCGCCGGTGAGCACGATGCATTCGCCGTCAAGCCTTCGCGAGAGCGTGCCGAGGATGTCGTCCGCCTCGTAGCCTTCCATACTCACGCACCCCACCTTCATGAGCGCGAGCAGCTCTTTCAGCGGCTCGAACTGCTCGGCGAGTTCGCTGTCCATGGGACGGCGCGTCGCCTTGTAGGGGGCGTACATCTTGTGACGGAATGTGGGGGCTTTGAGGTCGAACGCAGCCGCGACATGAGTGGGCTGCTGCTCCTTGACTATACGCAGGAAGAGATTGACAAAACCGTAGATCGCGCCCGTGTGCAGCCCCTTGGAACTCATGAGATTGGGAAGGGCGTGGTAGGCGCGATGGATGAGGCTGTTGGCGTCTATGAGAAGGAATTTGCCGCCTTTCATAGGTCACTCCGCTTTCGCCGGCGGGCAGTCCAGCACGCGCACGGCGTCTTCGTAACCGAGCTTTTTCAGCTCCTCGATACGCTGCGGCGAAAATGCCATTGCCCTTCCGAGATCCTCGGACGGCGCAATATAAGTTATGTTCAGATCTTCGGCGGTTATACGCCGCTTGGGCTCGCGGGAGGCGGGATGAGTGCGGATGACGACCATGTCCTTCCAGCCCGCCGACGCGAGCAGATTGACGGGCAGATTGTCGTAAACGCCGCCGTCGATATACTTCTTGCCGTTTATTACCACGGGCGGGAAGATGGGGAAACACGCCGAAGCGATGATGAAATCTATTAGCTGCCCTTCGGGGATGTCCGCCCTCATCGCCTCCACCGCTTTCATGTCGGTGAGGTTGTAGGCGACCAGCCCGAAATCCATCTCGGCGGCGCGGATCTCCGCCTCGTCGAGGTGCTTTCTGACGAAATTCGTGGCGCGCTCGGACGACTCGCGGATTATTGTGCGCGCCTTTATCAGCTTTTTGCCGGTGGCGATGATGCGGTCGAGGTCGAAATCCTTCCTGCGGAACGCCGCGACGGTGTTTTGATCGAAGTCGAACACGGGGCAATGCTTGGTCTTTTCCCAGCATTCCTCGAGCGCGTCCAGCCCGCGCGAAGCCAGCGTCGCTCCGTTGAGCGCGCCGATGGAAGTGCCCGTCACCGCCCCGAACGAGTAGCCCCGTTCATAGAGCGCGATGAGAGCGCCGAGTTCGTATGCGCCCTTGACGCCGCCGCCTTCGAGCACGAGTCCGAGTCCGAGTTTTTTGTCCGACATGCCACATTTTCACCGCGCCGCAAAAGCGTGTCGCACGCCCGCGCGCGCGGTACTCCCGTTGAATAATATAAGTTAAAGCCGCCGAGATGTCAAGCCGACTATTCGGCTGCCGCCGCCACCGCCCGAGCCACGGCGGGAGCTATGCGCGGATCGAACGCCCGCGGCAGGATGTAGTCCTCGGAGAGCTCCTCGTCGGACACCAATCCCGCGATCGCACGCGCCGCGGCGAGCTGCATGTCGTCCGTGATATCCTTCGCGCGCGCGTCCAGCGCCCCGCGGAATATGCCCGGGAACGCGAGCACATTGTTGATCTGATTGGGATGATCGCTCCTGCCCGTCGCGACCACCCGCGCGCCCGCGCGTTTTGCCGCCGAGGGATCTATCTCGGGCACGGGATTCGCCATCGCGAACACCACGGCGTCCCTCGCCATCGAGCGCACATCCGCCTCCGAAAGCGCGCCCGCCACGCTGACTCCGATGAACACATCCGCGCCCGCGACGGCGTCCGAAAGTTGCCCTTTGACCCCGCGGGGGTTGGTGCGGCGGGAGAGCTCGCGCTGGACGGGATTGAACTCGTCCGAGTCCCCGATCACGCCCGCCTTGTCGCAAACGACGAGGTCGCCCGCCCCCGAAAGCAGCAGGAACTCGGCGATCGCGACGCCCGCGCTCCCCGCGCCGTTGATGACGATACGCGCGGTTGAAATGTCTTTTTTGACCACTTTAAGTGCGTTTATGAGCGCTGCCGACAGCACGACCGCCGTGCCGTGCTGGTCGTCGTGGAAGACGGGGATGTCAAGTTCCGCCTTGAGCCGCCGCTCTATCTCGAAGCAGCGGGGCGCGGAGATATCCTCGAGGTTTATGCCGCCGTAAGAGGGCGCGATGTTGCGCACGGTGGCGATGATCTCCTCGGTGTCCTGAGTGGCGAGGCAGACGGGCACGGCGTCCACTCCCGCGAACGCCTTGAACAGCGCGCATTTGCCTTCCATGACGGGCATTCCCGCGAGCGCGCCGATGTTGCCCAGCCCTAGCACGGCGGAGCCGTCGGTGACCACCGCGACGGTGTTCCACTTCCTCGTCAGCGCGTACGCCTCAAGGGGATCGTCCTTTATGGCGAGACAGGGGGCGGCGACGCCCGGCGTATAAGCCAGCGAGAGCTCCTCCGCGCAGCCGACGGGAGCGCGGGAGACGACTTCGAGTTTGCCTTTCCACTCACGGTGTTTGGCGAGCGACTCTTTCATGTAGTCCATGATTTAAGCATAATATGCGCGCGCGTACAAATCAAGTTTATGAGGCAAATCCTTGAAAATCGGGCGGCGGCGGGATATAATTCGCTTATGAGAGAGATAACATTCGAAACGCTCGCGGAAGCGGCGGCGGACTGCGTGAAGGCGTGCCTTTGCCTCCCCGAAAGGGCTAAGGCGGCGCTTAAAGCGGCGAGAGCGCGGGAGGATAACGAGGCGGCTGCGTTCGCCCTCGATATGCTGCTCGAAAACGCCGAGACCGCGGAGCGCGAAGGGCTGGCGCTCTGCCAGGATACGGGCATGGCGGTGTTCTTCGTCACGCTGGGGCTGGGGGTGCGCTTCACGGGCGGCAGGATAGAGGACGCGATAAACGAAGGCGTGAGGCGGGGCTACCGCCGCTACGGCTGCCGCGCGAGCGTGCTCGACCCGCTGACCCGCGTTAACACCGGCGACAACACCCCCGCCATCGTGCATATCGAGACCGAAGAGAGCGAGAACATAACGCTGGACTTCCTCCCCAAGGGCTTCGGCAGCGAGAACATGACGAGGCTGTATATGCTGACTCCCTCCGCGGGCATACGCGGGATAGCGGACTGCGTCGAGGACGCGGTGCGCGCGGCGGGCAGCAAGCCCTGCCCTCCCGTCATCGTGGGCGTGGGGATAGGCGGCACTTCCGAAAAAGCCGCCGAACTCGCAAAGCGCCAGCATCTGCGCGAGATAGGCGCCCCCTCCCCCGATCCCGAGCTCGCGGCTCTCGAGCGCGAATGCCTTGAGCGCGTGAACGCCCTCGGCATAGGCGTGCAGGGCTTCGGCGGGCAAAACACCGCCCTTGCGGTGCACATAGGCAAGTACCCCACGCACATCACCGCCCTTCCCGTGGCGGTCAACATCCAATGCAACGCCGCTCGGAAGAGCCACAAGGTCATATGAACACCAAAAGAGACGATTTCATCCGCCTGACCCTCCCCCTGGAGCGCGGCGCGGCGGCAGCCCTCAGGGCGGGCGACAAAGTGCTGCTCACGGGCAGGCTTTACACCGGACGCGACGCGGCGCACAAACGCCTCATAGCCTGCCTCGACGAGGGGGCTCCCCTGCCCGTGGATCTCGCGGGCGAGGCGCTCTACTATGTCGGTCCCTGCTTCAGAGAGGACGGCACGCCGTCGGCGGCGGGTCCCACCACCTCCGCGCGCATGGATGTGTACGCGCCGCGGCTGTACGACTTCGGCGTGACGGCGACCATAGGAAAGGGCGACCGCTCCCCCGAAGTGTACGAGGCGATCAAGCGCACGGGCGGGATATATCTCGCGGCGATAGGCGGAGCGGGCGCGCTGTACGCCCGCACGATACAAAGCTGCGAGGTCGTGGCGTACGCAGACCTCGGCACCGAAGCCGTCCGCCGTCTCGAAGTCAAAGATCTCCCCGCGATCGTCGCCATAGACTCCTCGGGCGGCAGCGTCTTCGCCCGCTGACTCCTCCCCTTCCGAGAGCCGCCGCCGCGGCTCTCTTTGTTTCCCCGCAGACACAATAACTTATAAGCGCGCACACGCACACGCCCGGCGCTCGCGGGCGCGCATAAACGACGAAATCCGCCAAAAACCGACAACACGAAAACGCCCGAAAGCGACGAAAACCGACAAAAACCGACAAAGCAAAAACAGCTAAAACGACGATAGAAAAGGCGCTCACGAAGAGCGCCTTTTTCTTTCATGTGCGGGTCCGGGCTCATTCCGTGACTTCGGGCTGCTTTTCCCAGATCACGGGCTTGCCTTCGACCTCGTGCCAGTACACGCCCTCGGGAGCCTCGCCGTTCGCGTAAGGATCGTCAGCCGAGTAGTAAGCCACGGTGACGGTGGTATCCTCGGCGGTCACACTGCCCTGATCGATCGACCTCCTCGAATAGACGGTGACGGCATCGCTGCCGAGCGCGCCCGCCGCTATGCGCGTGACGCCGTCCGCGATGATGACGGGAGCGGAGAGCTTAGTCGCGGGAACGAGCAGGAGCGTGGTGCCCGCCTTGTCATAGAGCACGCCGTCCGTGGACGAGTACGCGCCGTTCTCCGCGGCGACGGTGATCGCCGTAAGAGCGGTCATGCCGGCAAACGCGCCGTCCGCGATGTCGGTGACGGATGCGGGGATGTCGACGGACTTGACGCCTGCGGGAGCCTTGAAGGCGTCCGCGGCTATGCCCGTCGCGCCGGGGATGACGACGACTGCGCCCGTCCCTTCAGGCACGGAAACGAGCACGCCGTTCTTGTAAGTCAGCCCGTTAAGGGTGACTTCGATGTTCGCCCCAAACTGGGCGAAGTCGACCGCCTCGACGGCGCCGGTGACGGTGACCGAAGTCAGAGTGCCGGGCACGGCGGCGGCGTCCGCGCCGAACCAAGTGCAGAACGCACCGGTAGCGCCCACGGTGGGCACGGTGAGGGACACCAGCGCGGTGAGCGGCGAAAGCACGCCCTCGGCGGCGGTGACGCTCGCGGGAACGGTCAGCGCGTTGATGCCGGTGCGCCCTTCGAACAGCGCGGAGTCTAACGCGGTCACGCCCTCACGCACGACCAGCGCGCCGGGGTACTTGACGGGAATGAACAGCAGCTCGGTGCCGGCGGCGTTGTAGAGAGCGCCCGCGTCGGACAGATAGTTGGAATTGCCGCTCTCGACGGTGATCGACTCGAGGAGCGGGAAGCGCTCCGCAAGGTCGACGAGGTCGAGCGTGAAGTCGGCGGCGACGCTCAGCGTGACCACCTGATCTTTGCCTTCGAATGCGTAGTCGGCTATTGCCGTGACGCCCGCGGGGATGACGATATCCGTCGCGGTGTCGCTGACGGCGACGACTTCGCCGTACGCGACGAGCACGCCGCCATTCCCGCCGTAGAAGTCGCCGGCGACGGGCGTGACTATCTCGGAAAGCGCGGTGCAGCCCTCGAACGCGTTGTCGCCGAGCGTGCGCAGATTGGTGAGGTCTATCTTGAGAAGCGCCGCGCAATCTTCAAACGCATACGCGCCGATATCGGTGACGCCGCTGAGGTCTATGTCGACGAGCGCCGCCGCGCCGTTGAACGCGCTGCCCTCTATCTTCTTGACGCCGCCGAGGGTGACATTGTTGAGCCCGCTGCCCTGGAAGGCGCTCTCGCCTATCGCGGCAAGCCCCGTCGCCGCGGTGAAGTCGACGGAAGAGAGCGAAGTCGTGCCCTTGAAGGCTTCCTTGCCGATGAACTTAAGCCCTCTCGCATCCCTGAGATCGAGTTCGCGGAGCGAGCTCGCGTCCACGAAGGACCTCGCGCCTATGGAGACGACGGACGAGGGGATGTAGATGTAGATGATATTGTTCCCGCCCGCGGCGGCGCCGAACGCACCGTTCACGATGTGGGTGACGGCGAAGGTCTGCCCGCCGGCGACGATGGTCTCCGGGATGGCGAGGCGTTTTGCGGAAGTATCCTCTCTCAGCCAATAGACGGCGACGGTGTAGTTCTCATAGCCCTCGGGGAGCACGAACGCGTCGGTGTCGGTCGCGTAGTAGGGTCCGTCACCGTTCTTCACGATGGCGCCGTTCTTGTCCACGAACACGAAGTCGAAGTAGCTCTGCGGGCTGGCGTCCACAAAGTACCTGAGTTCGATCGTACTATCTTCCCCCGCGAATTCGCCCTTGTAGGTGACTTTGGCGACGCCCTCGCCGTACCTATCGGTGGAGAGCTCCGTGATGCTCAGCAGCTCGCCGGGCACGACGGTCTCGGAAGTCAGACCGTCGGTGTAGCCAACGGTGAAGCGCAGCTGGCTGTCAAGACCGCCTACCTGCGCGCCGAGCGCGACATGGAAGCGCCCTTCGTCGTCGATGGCGACATCGTCCGCGAGTCTGAGCTCGTCCGGGGTCGGCTCCTGCATGGTGTACGCAAGCTCCGCCGTGCAGGTGGAAGTCAGCCCGGAAGAAGGATAAGCATAGGTGTAGGAGAAGACGAGCGTGCCGCTGCCCGGTTGCTGGTCATAGCCCGCCATGGTTATGGAAGTGCCGGACTTGGAGAAGACATGCTTCGTCACCGCGCCGTTGGTGTAAGTCACAACGGCGGTGAAGTCCTTCAGCACGAAGTTGTCGACAATGTTGTCCGAGTAAGAGGTGTAGAGGGTGACATTCTCCGTGCTCTCCCCGTAGGCATTCAGGATGTCGATCCTCGCGATGCCGGGATAGACGCTGACCGCGAGCGTGCCCGCGGGCGCCGAAGCGGGGATGAGATCGGCGGGGATGGTGCTGTCCTTCGCGGTGAAAGCGATGATGCCGGTCTTGGCGCTGTCGGGCGCGATCTCCGTGGCGGGCTCGCCGAGCAGGGTCTCGAACTGCGCGTTGAGGTCGCTCTGTTTGATGACGAAGTCTTCGGTGTCCGTCAAGCCGTCGTTGCGGCGGGCGGTCACGGCGTCATAGATGCTGTAAGTGTCTCCTTCCGCGAAAACGGTGTCGCGGCTGTTATTGCCCCAGCCCAGCGCGGAAGCGTAGAAGTCGACTTTCCCGTCCGCGCCCGTCACGAAGACGGTCGGCACCTTGGCGGTGGAGAGGGACACGGACGCGACCTCGACGGCGAACATCTTATCCTCCTCTTCCAGCCACTGCCACATGGCGGAATCATTGACCAGGCTGTCGTAGAGCGCCTGCGTACTCATGCCGGGGGTGCCGCTCGTGTTCCTGTCGGGGCGGTATTCGACATAGACCGCACCGTTCCAGTTGGTGAACGCGCTGACCTCGGCGGCAAAACCGATGTCCGCCGCGGACTCCTTGGCGCGCACGGTGATGTTGAGCCCGCCCGCATTGCGGAACGCGCCCGTCTTGACATGCTTGAGCGCGGAGCCCGAGGGGATGATGAGGTTGCTCAGCCCCGCGTTCTTGAACGCGCCCGTGTTGATGACGCGGACCTCGTCCGTCAGGGTCACCTGCTTTGCGCTGCCGTAGTACTTGACGAGTATGCCGTCATACACGAACAGCCCGTTCTCGTCGGTGTGCGCCGCGACGAAATTCTCGTGGAAGGCGTCTTCGCCGATATAGACGATGTCTTTGTCGGCGGTCGTCTTGACAAGTTCGGTGACCGAAGGCGAATCCGCGAACGCGCCGCCCGCGATGACGGTGATATCAAGCCCGTTGTTCACGAGCGTGACGCTCGCGTCATTGCCCGTGTAACGGTAGAGCGCGTTGCCTATCGCGAGCATGTTGTCCTCGCTGCCGTCGCTGAAGCTCGCGAGCCCAATGTCCGAGCCGAGATATTCCATCGAAGTCGTGTGCGCCACGATCGCGATCTCGCCGGTGGGATTCGCCGCCGCGAACGCGCCGTCGGCTATGCCCTTGAGGTCGTCGGGGAGCACGAGTTTCGTAAGATTGGTGTCCGAGAACGCGCCGCCCGCGATATACTCGAACGGTTCGCCCGAAAGAACCACCTCGCCGCCGTTGGTCTTCGCGAGCACCAGCACCTTGCCGACGATGAGGTGCCCGTTATTCCTGAGGTCGTAATTGATGCCGTCGAACGCGCCCGCCTCTATGCGGCTGAGCTTGCTCGTCGCGGCGTCAGACCTGATGTCGGAGAGGGACACGCACCCGCCGAACGCGTTCGCGCCGATATAGGTGAGGTTGGAAGCCGCGGTGAGGTCGAGGGTGGTCACCGAGGAATTGTCCTTGGCGGCGTTCGCCTCTATGCGGGTGACGGGCAGACCTTTATACACGGCGGGGACATAAACCAGCGCGGCGCGCGCGTCTTTGACCCTCGTGATGGCGTAGGTGCCGTCGATCAGCTTCTCGAATTCGAAGGTGTTCTCGAAATAATCCTCGTCTATGCTGCTCGTGTCGGGCGTCCAATGCGCGATGAGCGAAAGCGCCCTCGTGACCTCGGCGCCCACGGTGTAAGCGTTCTCGCCGTTGTAGATACCGTCGAGTTCGTAGCCGCTGCGGACGAGGGGCGAACGCGCCGCGTCGAAGAGCACGGTGAGCGGGACGGTCAGCACAGCCGTCCCAGCCTTGTCGAGAAGGATGCTCGCGTAGAACTCGGAGAGCGCCCTGCCGTATTCGATGCCGGTGAAGGTCACCCCGGTGAGTTTGCCGGACGCGTCGAAGACGGACTCGGCCTTGACCTCGCTGAGCCCCTGCAGATCGGAAGCGGCGTAGTCTGCGTCGAAGGAACCGCCGGACAGCGACACGCTCGCCTTGAAGGTGCGCTTCTGCCACTTCGCGGTGATCTCGGTGTCCGAATAGATGCGGTCGCTCGCGAAATTGAACGCGGTGCCGTCCTCCTTGACCCAGCCCACCAGCGTGTAGTTGTCGCTGCGGAACTCGGGGTTGTTTCTGATCTCGGAGACGGTCCCTCCTTGCACGACGGAAGCGCTGGTCTCATCGGCGGGGGCGTTGCCGTCCGACCAAATGATGTCTTTGGGAGCCTCGGTGACATAAGTCACGGTGTAGGAGGGTTTTTTCTCGGGGGAATAGAACGCGGTGAGCGTGACGGGAGAGGTCACCGTAAGCGCGGTGAGATCGTCGGGAGAGAAGTTCGCGTCCTGACCCGCGATGTCGAAATAGGCAAGGTACCGCGTGACACCGTCCGCGTCGACATAGGACGAGGAGATACCGAACTTCCTGAGGAAGGACGCGCCGTAGGGAAGCACGCTGTCCTCCTTGATGTTCTTGGCGACCGCCTTGTCCTCGCCGCCCGCGACTTTGTAGTTCACCGTGACAAGGTGAGTCGGGATCGCGCTGTCTTTGAGATAGACCTTCGTCGCGCCGCTGACGCTCACCCCGTCCACGACGAGAGTCAGCGTCACGGTGTGTGTGCCGGGATGGTTGAGGTTTTCGAGAGACTCGGCGGAAAGCATGTCCGCGGTCGCGGTGAGGAGCTCGCCGCGCCGCTCGGCTTCGGAAACCGTCTTGCCGGTGAGATCGCTCTTGGTCTCGACCTTGTACACCACCTGATAAGTGATGTCGGAGACCGAGAAATCCGCCGGGAACGCCTGCGCCATCTGATTGGTCGGATTAAGGACCGCAAGCCTCACGGGCGTCACGACCTCGGTGAAAGTCTCCTGCTCTTCCCCGAGCAAGCCGCCGGTGCCGGTCTGTCCCTTGGGATCGCACGCCACGAACGCGGTCGCGGCAAGCGCCACAAGCACAAGCGCGATCAGAAAAACAAAAATCCTTCGTCTCATATTCCCCTACCTTTGTACACGCGTACGCGCGAGCGCGTACACTTATACACATCAAATATAGCATACCCGCGCCCGCCCGTAAATACCCAACTTTGAAATCAACTCAAGTTAAACTTGCTTAAAATTTGTCCGGATCACCCCTAAACCCGCCGGGCACCCATTCGAAGCGCCCCTAATAAAATTCGCACAAAAAACAAAAGCCGGCGTTTTACGCCGGCGATATCGCACTTAAACCCCGTTTTCGGGCAAAGCCCGCGGTCACTTCAAAAGTTCCTTGTTGAGTTCTTCGATGGCGAGCACCATCTTGGTCGAGGCTTTTTCCTCGGGGAACATCATGCGGTAAGTGTGTTTCTCGTCGTAGATGTCGAGGGAGTCGCCGGGAATGTTCGCAACGGTGACGAAGTTCCTGACCGGGAAGGAGAGGGACATGAATTCTTCTTCCACGGGTTCGGTCTCGCCCTCGTTCTGCGCGATGTCGTAGTCCATCGAACAGATATGGTAAGTGCTGTCCACCTTCGCGGGACGGCGGGTGAGCGCCGAGGTGAAAGTCAGCTTATCATGGGTAAGAGTGAGCGTGCCCGCCGTCGCAAAACGGTAACCGTTGCGCCTGACATTCTCAACGAACATGTTGACGGGCTTGGTCATGACGAAATCCTCGCCTGCGGAGCGCACTTCTTTTTCCACTTCCGCCTTCTCCCAATCAAACCAGAGATCTATGCGCCCGGGACATTCGTCCGCGCCTTTTTTCGGCTCGATGACGCCGCGGTCGGTGTACTCCGCCTCGAAGCCGCACTTTTCGCAGCGGAGGATATTCCCCTCCGAGCGCATGGAGAAATCTTCGCCGCACACCGGGCACTTATACAGCAGCCTCTCGAGACCCGCCGCCAGGTTTTTGCCCTTGTAACGCAGCCCGTTCTCGATCTGCCAGGCGTGCTCGTTGTGGTCTATGGACTGCTCTATCTTCGCCATGATCTCGGCGGGAGTGGCGCTCCTGACCTCGTCCGCGGTCATCATCATGTCCATATGCGTCTCGACCTTGCAATGCCGCATGTTGGACGCCCATTTGGGACGGGTCAAGCCGCTGCCGCTGAGCTTGCAGGACGCGACGGGATATTTAAGCCACTTGACGAGTTTGGCGATGGAAAACGCTATGGGACCCGTCTTGCCTTCGGCGCTGACCTTGCCCTCGGGACAGAGTATGACCGAAATGCCCGCGTCGAGATAGCGCTTGATATTCTTGACGCAGGTGTAATCGGCGTAAAACTGCTTCTTGGTTATGGCGTGGTAGCCCTGTATCAGCGTCGCGAAAAACGGCGTGGAGTACATCATGTTCTCCGCCACCACGAAACTCACTCTCTTGCCCCAAAAAGGCGTGGTGAAATAGGCGAAATCCAGCGCGGAAAGGTGATTGGAGATGACGAGCATCGCCCCTTCTTTCTTCTGCTTTTTGAAGGCGGGAGACATGAAAGTGCGCGCGCGGACATACAGCCTTATCATGCTGCACGCCCACATCAACACGAGATAATGCCTCGGCGAAAATATCGCCTTCAGCTCTTTGCGGCGCGCCTTGCGCTCCTCCCTTTTCTCTTTGCGTGTGAGTACCTTATCCTCGCCCATGGGGACACTATAACACACGCGCGCCCGCTTGTCACATATTTTCTCAGCCGAACAGGCTTGCGGCGAGCGAGTCGCCTATGCGCCGGGTGACCGAGAAGTCCGCCGCCGCCACAAAAAACTTCTCCGCCGCAAGATGAGCCTCCCGCGCCGCGGAGAGCGCGCTCACCGCGCGGGCGATCTCCTCGCGCTCCCTGCCGTCATAAAACGCGCACATCCCCGCCGCGTCCCCCTCGAGCGGCGTGAGGTCGATTATCTCCGCCCCGCTCCCGAACGCGCCCGCGTGCGCGACATAAGCGTCCTCCCCCGCGACCACGCCCTCGATCTCCTCGCCGGTCAGCGGATCGAGCAGCAGAATGTCCGCCCCGACGAGCTCAAGAAAACACCTCGCGAACATCCTGACGCCGGGCGCGCCGCCCTTCAGAAGATGCACCCGCCTGCCCGCGAGGAACTCGTCTCTCCTCACAACGCCATCGGCGGTGACGGCGGCGCAAAACCTCTTCCGCGCCCCCTCTCCCCCGCCTCGCGGGACGGGCTCCCGCCTGAGAGCATGAGCCGCCGCGAGCCGCCTTACGGCTCCCGGGTCCGCATACCTGAGATAGACTTCCTCCTTCTTTCGATAATAACGCAACGCGGACTTTAAGTGCATATATGCGTTTTCATAACATCCCTTTTTGACGGCAAACAAGTCCTCTATCTCCCCGCGCGCGGCGAGCAGTTTTTGGCGCGACAGCGCCGCCGCGAGGTCGCATATCTCGTCGCGGATGACGGGCAGCGACGCCTCCACGGCGTGCGGCGCGGTCGCGTCCGCGACCACCGCGTCAAGGTCCTTTATATACACGCCGTCCGCGCTCGCGGGATCCCCCGAACACAGCCAAAGCTCGCAGTCCATCCCCCTCTCCGCGGCGAGCGCCGCAAGCCGTCTTATGAGCGAATTCTTGCCCGTCCCGGGTCCGCCCTTCAACAATATCGCCCTGCCCGCCCGCGCGATCTCCTCGCGCATGTATCCCCTGTATCCGCCCGCCGTGTTTCCCCCGAGAAAGAATGCTTCCATACCGCCTCCGCTCTATCGTATGAGAATGCCCCGCAAAGTGTCATCGCAAGAGAATAGATGGTTTTTCGTTCCTTCTCCGCCGCCTTTCGGAGCGTCATCTATATTCGCACAACGACTATCCCCTGCCAACGGGGACGGGGGTATGACTGGCATGCTTGCCATGACAGGGCTGCCCCGTCCCCGTTGGCAGCACGGAACATAGGTTTTCGTTCCTACATAGCCGCCAATTAGGGACGGGGTAGCACTGATACGCGCTACGCGCTACCAGTCATAA
>DVOE01000065.1 GCA_018713795.1 Candidatus Limadaptatus stercoripullorum | reverse complement strand
TGATCATGAATTTCATGTTGCCGGTGCCGCTCGCCTCTTTGCCGGCGGTGGATATCTGTTCGCTGACCTCGGCGGCGGGCATGATGAGCTCGGCGAGCGAGACGCGGTAGTTTTCGAGGAACACCACTTTGAGCTTGCCCTTGATGTCGGGGTCGGAATTGACGACCTTGCCGAGCGTGCAGATGAAGCGGATGATCTGCTTCGCCATGTAGTAGGCGGACGCCGCTTTCGCGCCGAACACGAAGGTGCGCGGCATGATATCGAGGTTGGGGTTCTCCTTGAGACGGAGATAGAGGTCGAGGATGTTGAGCGCGTTGAGCAGCTGGCGCTTGTACTCGTGCAGTCTCTTGACCTGGACATCGAAGACGGAATCGGGATCGACGGTGACGCCGTTATGCTCGGCGATATAGCCCGCCAGGCGCACCTTGTTCTCGCGTTTGATGGCGGCGAGGCGGTCGAGCACCTGCCTGTCGCCCATGTGGCGCATGAGTCCTTCGAGCTTGTCCGCGTCGGTGAGCCAGCCGTCGCCGATGAGGTCGGTGATGAGCGCGGCGAGCGCGGGGTTCGCCTCCGCCACCCAGCGGCGATGGGTTATGCCGTTGGTGACATTGGTGAACTTCTCGGGGTGCATCCTGTAATAGTCGCGGAAGACATCGTGTTTAAGGATGTCGGAGTGCAGCTCGCTGACGCCGTTGACGGTGTGCGAGGTGACCAGGCACAGATTCGCCATTCTGATCTGCCCGTCACCGAGCACGGCGTTGCGGTTGACGGCGTCCCAATCGGAGGGGAAATACTGCCACAACTCGCCCACGAAACGCTGATTTATCTCGTGCACGATCTGATATATGCGGGGAAGCAGGGTGCGGAAGAGTTCCTGCGGCCACTTTTCGAGCGCCTCCGCCATGACCGTGTGGTTGGTGTAGGAGATGCAGCCCGTGGTGATGTCCCACGCCTTTTCCCAGCTCATGCCGTACTCGTCGAGCAGGATGCGCATGAGTTCGGGTATGCAGAGGGTGGGATGGGTGTCGTTGATGTGTATCGCCACGCAGTCGGCGAGATTGTCGAGGGTGGGATTGACCTTGAGGTGCCGCTTGATGATGCTCTGTATGGAAGCGGATACGAAGAAATATTGCTGCTTGAGCCTCAGCGACTTGCCTTCGATATGGTCGTCGGCGGGATAAAGCACTTTGGAGATGGATTCCGCCATCGCCTTTGCCGACATGGCTTTGACATATTCGCCCCTCGAGAACATGGACATGTCGAAGTCGACGGGCGCCTTGGACGACCAAAGACGGATGCGGTTGACGGCGCTGCTCTTGTAGCCCGAGATGTTCATGTCGTAGGGCACGGCGAGCACGGTGGTGTAATCGCGCTGGCGCACGGTGAGTTTGCCGTTCTCCCAGCTCTCGTCCACTACGCCGCCGAAGTGCACTTCATAGGTCTCCTCGACGCGCGGAGACAGCCACACACTGCCGCCCTTCAGCCATTCGTCGGGCTGCTCGAGCTGCCAGCCGTCCACGATCACCTGCTTGAAGATGCCGTAATCGTACATGATGGAAAAGCCGCTCGCTGCGTAATCCTCGGAGGTCAGCGCGTCCATATACGCCGCGGCGAGCCTGCCGAGACCGCCGTTGCCGAGACCGGCGTCGGGCTCCATCTCGTACAGCTCACCGAGCTCCACGCCCAGGCTCTTCACCGCCTCGGCGACCTGCTCGGTTATGCCCATGTTGAAAAGATGATTTTTGAGCGACCTGCCGAGCAGGAACTCCATGGACATGTAGTAGACCTGCTTGGCGTTCTTTTCACGCACCTTCTTCTTGAAGTTGACGCGCGCCTGAGTCAGGAGATCGCGCACGCAGATGCAGGTGGCGGAATAGATCTGATTTTTGCTCGCCTCTTCGGGTTTGACGCCGTAAAAACGCGCCAGCAGGGAGACGACTTGGTTTTTGAATTCTTTTGCCGTGATGTTGAATGTTGACATTTTCCCTTCTTCTTTCCGCCGTTTCCCCCACCGGAAGAAATTATAACTTTTTGTATTTTTTGCGGGGCGCGCCGCGGCGCGCCCGCGGACTTATCTTATGCCTGCGTAGATGTCGAGATATTTCTTCGCCGACACCTCCCAGCCGAAGTTCTTCTTCATACCGTTTGACACGACCGCCTTCCAGTTGTCCTTGTCGAAGAAGGTGCCGTAAGCGCGCCACACGGCGTCCAGCATATCGTACGAATTATAGGTCTTGAAGGTGAATCCCACACCCGTCTTCTCCACGGGATTGAAGGGCTCCACCGTGTCCTTGAGCCCGCCCGTCTCGCGCACCACGGGCACCGAACCGTAAGCCATGGCTATCATCTGGCTCAGCCCGCAGGGCTCGAACTTGGAGGGCATGAGGAAGAGGTCGCTCGCCGCGTACAGTTTGCTCGCGAGATCGCTCGAGAACTGCACTATGCCGCGGAACTTGGACGGATACTGCCCCTGCACCCTCTCGACCAGGTTCTCGTAGCGCCAGTCGCCCGTGCCGAGCACCACCATCTGGATGTCCGCGCGCATGATCTCGTCGATGACCGCGCCCACGAGATCCATGCCCTTCTGCTCGGTCAGCCTCGTGACCATCGCCATGAGCGGTCTGTTCTCGTCGTAAGGCAGATCCAGCATCTCGCAAAGAGCCTGCTTGTTCAGCTTCTTCTTGCCGTAGCTGCGCAGAGTGTAGTTCTTGAACAGCGCAGGATCGGTCGCGGGATCGTAGACCTTGGTGTCTATGCCGTTGATGACGCCGTGCAGCTTATACCGCCGCTCGGAAAGGATGCCCTCGAGCCCGTAAGAATAGTAAGGATCGAGGATCTCGTTCGCGTAAGTCTCGCTCACCGTCGTCACCGCCGACGAACACTCTATGCCGCCCTTCATGAAGTTGACGCAGCCGTCGTTCATGACGAGCGACTCCGCCCACTGCGGCAGCCCCAGAATGTCGCCGAGCAGCTCGGTGCCGTACTTGCCCTGGAACTCGATGTTGTGGATGGTGAACACCGTGCGGATGTTCCTGAACTCCTCCGCGAAACGGTAGAACACATCGAGATAGACGGGCGTCAGCGCCGTGTGCCAATCGTTGCAGTGCAGGATGTCGGGATAGAACCCGATGAGCTGGATGACCTCGAGCACCGCCTTGGAAAAATAGGCGAACCGCTCGCCGTCATCGAAGTTCCCGTAAAGCCTGTCACGCTTGAAGTACATCTCGTTGTCGACAAAATAGTAGGTCACACCGTCATAAATGGCTTCGTAAACCCCCACATACTGTCGACGCCAGCTCAGATCCACATAGGTCGAGCCGACAAAACGGAAGTTGTTTTTGTACTTGTCGGGAATGATGAGTTTGTAGAACGGGAGTATGACGCGCGCGTCATGCCCGAGCTCCGCGAACGCCTTGGGCAGCGCGCCCGCCACATCGCCGAGCCCGCCCGAACGGACGAACGGTGCCGCTTCGGATGCTACGAACAGGATCTTCATTGTGTCTTCCTCCTTTCGGAATGTTATCGGGACTCGCGCCCCGAGTCATATGCGTCGGGCAGACCGCCCGAGAAAGCATCTCTCCGCGCCTCGGAAGGGGAAACGGATATCCCGACCGCTTGCGGAGCGTGTGTCTGACGCAGTATCACGCCGCCGTGCGGGCTGCTCGTCTCTCTCCTGTTCGGAGTGAAGGCTGGGCAGGCGCCGACCGTTGGAGCGCCGCGCGCAGGCTCACAAAGTACGCAGCCGCGCGCCCGCTGTTCGCCCTTCGGGCGGGGCGCATGGCGGCAAGTGGCATAACCCGACGAGGCGCGCTTCGTCGGCGACGGCTCTTGTGCGCGCGTGCCGACGGTTCCCTCCCGAAATGGTGGGACCCCGCAGGGGGGAACGATTTCGGGGGGAACCTTACAGGAGGGGGGAAGTTATATTCTCCCTGTCCCACGGGGTAGCTTGTCAGAGTTCGATCGGGGCGTGTGTCTGACGCAGTATCACGCCGCCGAATGTGCCTGCCGTGCGTGTCTCCTTTCACGCCGTGCGGACTACTCGGCTCTGAGTGCAGTCGGCGAGCGTCAGACAAGGAAGATCACACCGACGCAGACAGGAGTGTACTCCTTGTACATGACTGTTTGCGGAGCGTGTGTCTGACGCAGTATCACGCCGCCGAATGCGCTCAGATAACTTTGCCTTTGACGACCACCATCGGATACGACTCGTAGCCGCTGAGCCGCCTGCCCGACTGGATGATGCAATCTTTGTCGGTGATGGTGTAATCGAGGTGGGCGTTTTCCATGATGATGCCGTTCTCCATTATTATGGAGTTGCGGATGACGGCGCCTTTGCCGACGCGGACGCTTCGGAAGAGGACGCTGTTTTCGACGGTGCCGTTGATCTCGCAGCCGTCGGCGATGATGGAGTTGTGGACATTGGCGCCCTCGCGGTACTTGGTGGGGACGCTGTCCTTGACTTTGGTGAGTATGGTGGAGTTGCTGTAGAAGAGATCTTCGCGGACGGCGGGATCCAGCAATTCCATGCTGCTCTTGAAGTAGGTGGGGATGCGGTCGATGACGGCGACATAGTTCTCCACCTCATAGCTCATTATGTAGAGGTCGTCGAGGGAGGGGCGCAGGATGTCCTTCTCGAAGTCGTAGGCGCCGTGAGCGTAGGCGTTGTCGATGAGGGAGAGGAGGAGATCCTTCTTGACATAGTAGATGTTGAGGTTGCAAAGCTGCCTGCCGGTGTCGGAGGCGACGGGATAGCGCAGATCCTTGATGCGCCTGTTCTTGTCGGCGGTGACGAGGAGCTTGCGGGGATTGACATCGGCGGTGGTGTAAGTGAGCATGGTGATGTCCGCGCCCTTATCGGAGTGGAACTTCGCCACCTCTTCGAAGTCGATGTTGAAGGCGATGTTGGTGTTGCTGATGACGACATAGTCCTCGGAGGAGTTCATGAGGAAGCCGCGCAGCATATAGAGCGCCTCTATCTTGCCCTTGTAGACCTCGTGAGCGGAGTTGAAGACGAAGGGCGGATAGACGGAGATACCGCTGTTTTTGCGGTTGAGGTCCCAATCTCTGCCCTGTCTGATGTGGTCCATGAGGCTGTTGTAGTTGTTGCGGGTGATGATGCCTATCTTGGTGATGTTGGCGCCCACCAGGTTGGACAGCACGAAGTCGATGAGCCTATACCTTCCGCCGAAGGGAAGGCTCGCCGTCGTACGGTGGATGGTCAGATCGTTGAGATGGCTGTCTTCGTCGGATGCGAAAAGCACCGCAAGCGCGTTGTTTTTCATGTCTTCCTCCTTACCCTATCATTTCGCCGGCACCGACGACGCTGCCCTCGGCAAGGTCGAAACCGGGACCGATGACGCTTATCTTCCATTCGCCGGGCTTGCATTCGCCGAGCGTCTCGCCGACCATGCAGCCGTCGCCTATGACGGCGTTCCACCCGACTATGGAATAGCGTATGTCCGCGCCCTCGCCTATGACGGCGCCGGGCATGATGATCGAGCCTTCTATGTAGGCGTTCTTGCCTATGGTGACGGAATGGGAGATGACGCTGTCCTTGACGGTGCCGTGCACGACGGTACCTTCGGAGATGAGGCAGTTCTGCACCCTGCCCGTCGGAGAGATGTAGTGAGGCGGCTCCGCCATGTTCCTCGCGTAGATCTTCCAGCCCTCGTCGTCGAGATCGAGCTGCTCCGCCCCGGGACCGCCGTGGAGGATATCCATGTTCGCTTCCCACAGCGAATAGATGGTGCCGACATCCTTCCAGTAACCCTCGAAGGAGTAAGCGAACATGCGCTGCCCGTCGGCGAGCATCTTGGGGATGATGTTTTTTCCGAAATCGTTGTCCGAATTCTTGTCCGCCTCGTCCTCGATGAGGTATTTCCTCAGCACGCTCCAGGTGAACACATAGATGCCCATGGACGCCTTGGTGGACTTGGGGTTCTTGGGCTTTTCCTCGAACTCGTAGATCTCGCCGTTCTTTTTGAGGTTGAGTATGCCGAAGCGGCTCGCCTCCTGGATGGGCACCTCGAGAGCAGCTATCGTGCAGTCCGCCCTGTTCTTTTTGTGCGCCTCGAGCATGGCGGCGTAATCCATCTTGTAGATGTTGTCACCCGACAAAAGAAGCACATAATCGGGGTTATAGTCGTCGATAAACTCGATGTTCTGATAAATGGCGTTCGCCGTGCCCTTGTACCATTCGCCCGACTGCGCCCTCATGAACGGGGGCAGGACATAGATTCCGCCGTTGAGCCTGTCGAGGTCCCAAGGCTGCCCGTTGCCGATGTATTGGTGCAGCTCGAAGGGGCGGTACTGGGTCAGGACGCCTATGGTGTCGATGCCGCTGTTGACGCAGTTGGACAGCGGGAAATCGATGATGCGGTACTTCGCCGCGAAAGGCACGGCGGGCTTGGCGACATCGCTTGTCAGCACGCCGAGACGAGTGCCCTGTCCGCCCGCAAGAAGCATTGCTATGCATTCCTTTCTTGCGCCGTTTTTCATTGCTTTTCCTCCTTGATCACGGGTTTGAGGAACATCACGCTGTTCCCGGGTATGTTGAGTTTGACCGAATACGGCTGCCCGTGCGCGGGCTTTGCCGACGCGCGGAAGGTGGGACGGCGTTCCTCCGCCCCGCCGTATTTTTTGAGCGCGGAGGTGAGCTCCGCCTTGAAGTAGCCGCTCTCGGGCACGCCCATGACATACTTCTTGCGGTCCACGGGCGAGAAGTTGACCACGCAGATGACATACTCCCCGTCCGCCGCGCGGCGGATGAAGGAGACTATGTTCTGGGTGTTGTCGTCCACCACTATCCACTTGAAGCCGTCATACGAGCAGTCGAGCTGCCAGAGCGCCTTGTTTTCGAGATAGAACGCGTTGAGGTCGCGGATGAATTTGTTGAAGGTGCGGTGGCGGGGGTAATCGAGAAGGAACCAATCCAGCTCCTGCGCGTAGTTCCACTCTATGAACTGCGCGAACTCGTTGCCCATGAAGTTGAGCTTCTTGCCGGGGTGCGCCGTCATGAAACCGTAAAACGCCTTGAGCCCCTCGAACTTGGCGTCGTAGTCGCCGGGGATCTTGTTGATCATGCTGCACTTGCCGTGCACCACCTCATCGTGGGAGATGGGGAGGATGTAGTTCTCCGAATAGGCGTAGGTTATGGCAAAGGTCAGATTGTTGTGGTTGTCCTTCCTGAAGAAGGGGTCGAGGGAGATATAGTGCAGGCTGTCGTTCATCCAGCCCATGTTCCACTTGAAGTTGAAGCCCAGCCCGCCCTGGTATGCGGGAAGGGTGACCATGGGGAAAGCGGTGGACTCCTCGGCTATGGTGATCGCGCCGTGATGCTTGGTGAGCAGCGCGGTGTTCAGCTTCTGCAGGAATTCCTTGGCTTCGAGGTTGTAGTTGCCGCCGTAGGCGTTGGGCACCCATTCGCCGTCCTTCCTGCCGTAGTCGAGATAGAGCATGGACGCCACCGCGTCGCAGCGTATGCCGTCGATGTGGTAGGTGTCGAACCAGAACATCGCCGCCGAAATGAGGAAGCTCCTGACCTCGTTCTTGCCGAAATCGTAGACCTTGGTGCCCCACTCGCGGTGTTCGCCCTTGCGCGGGTCGGCGTACTCGTAAAGAGGCGTGCCGTCGAACATGGCAAGGCCGTGTTCGTCGCGGGGGAAGTGGGCGAGCACCCAGTCCAGGATGACGCCTATGCCCGCGCGGTGGCAGCGGTCGACGAATTCCATGAGATCTTTGGGCGAGCCGTAGCGCGAAGTGGGCGCGAACATGCCCGTGACCTGATAGCCCCAGCTGCCCTCGAAAGGATATTCGGTGAGGGGCATGAGCTCGATATGGGTGTAACCCATCTTTTTGACATAGGGGATGAGCTGATCGGCGAGCGCCGTGTAGCTCAGGAAGTTGCCGTCCGCGTACCGCCGCCAGCTGCCGGCGTGCACCTCGTAGATGTTCATGGGCGAGCCGTAAGGATTGTAGTTCTTCCTCGCGGTCATCCACTTCCTGTCCTTCCAATGGTAGCCCGAGATATCGTAAAGCTTGGAGGCGTTGGCGGGAGCGGTCTCGAAGTGCAGCCCGTAGGGGTCGGATTTGAGCACCGTCTTGCCGTTCGCGCCGGTCACGGCGTACTTGTAGGTGTCATACTGCTTGAGCCCGGGGACGAAGAGCGACCATATGCCGTCGTCGTTTTCCATGACATTCGCGCCTGCGTCCCAGCCGTTGAATTCGCCGACCAGCGA
>DVOE01000064.1 GCA_018713795.1 Candidatus Limadaptatus stercoripullorum | reverse complement strand
CAAAGAGCCGTTCAAGGGCATCAACCCCGACGAATGCGTCGCGATCGGCGCGGCGATCCAGGCGGGCGTGCTTGCCGGCGAAGTCAAGGATATGCTGCTGCTCGATGTCACGCCTCTGTCTCTCGGCATCGAGACGCTTGGCGGCGTGTTCACCAAGCTCATCGACCGCAACACCACCATCCCGACCAGCAAATCGCAGGTGTTCTCCACCGCGTCGGACAACCAGACCTCGGTCGACATCCATGTGCTGCAGGGCGAGAGGAAGTTCGCACGCGACAACAAGACGCTGGGCAGGTTCGAGCTCACCGGCATCGCTCCCGCGCCCCGCGGAGTGCCTCAGATCGAAGTCACCTTCGACATCGACGCCAACGGCATAGTGTCCGTCAAGGCGATGGATAAGGGCACCAACAAGTCGCAGTCCATCACCATCACCGCTTCGAGCAACCTCTACGAGAGCGACATCGAAGCCGCCATCAAGGACGCCGAGAAGTACGCCGAAGAGGACGAGAAGCGCAAGAAGTTCGTGGACGCCAAAAACAGCGCCGAGCAGCTGCTCTTTGCGGTCGAGAAGACCATGAAGGAGCACTCCGACAAGATCTCCGAAGAGGATAAGAAGGCGCTCGAAGACGCCATAAAAGAGGCGCACGAGGGTCTCGAGAAGGCGGAGAGCGAGGCGGATGTCATGGCTGTCAGCGAGAAGCTGGGCAAGGTGTCCGATCCCATCTTCACCAAGTTCTACCGCGAGAATCCGCAGGCGGCGGAGGAAGATATGCGCAAGGCGGGCTTCGACCCGAGCGCGTACGGAGCGACAGGCGGCGAGGGCGGCGCGAACGGCACCGTCAACGACGACAACATGACTCCTCCCGAAGGCGGCTGGGAGGACTGATAAGCCGCCCGGAACGCAATGAACTCACATGGGCGCGCCCGTCGGCGCGCCCGAGGACTATACATATATTATGGCAAAGGATTACTACGGGCTTCTCGGTGTGTCAAAGACCGCGTCCGACGAAGAGATAAAGTCGGCATACCGTAAGCTTGCCAAAAAATATCATCCCGACCTCTATTCCACCGCGAGCGAATCCGAAAAGAAGGCGGCGGAGGAGAAGTTCAAGGAGATCAACCACGCTTACAGCGTGCTGTCCGATCCCGACAAGCGGGCGGCGTTCGACGCGTACGGCGACGAGAACGGTCCGGCTCCGGGGCAGGGCGGCGGTTTCGGCGGGTTCGGCGGATTCGGCGCGGGAGGCAGCCGCGGCGGGTTCGGTTTCGACATGGACGACATCTTCTCGACCATCTTCAGCGGGTTCGGCGGACACGCGGGCGGAGATCGGCGGGCAAACGCTCCCCAGCGAGGAGCGGATATACGCGCCAGGATGACGCTCACCTTCGAGGAAGCGGCGTTCGGCGTGCAGAAGAAGGTGTCCGTGCGCCGCACCGAGGTCTGTTCGGACTGCGGCGGCAGCGGCGCTAAGCCCGGCACCGGCACCAAGACCTGTTCCAACTGCCACGGCACGGGTCATGTCACCCGCACGCAGAGCACTCCTTTCGGGCAGTTTTCCTCGACGGGCGTGTGCCCCGTGTGCAAAGGCAAAGGCAAGATCGTCACCGATCCCTGCAAGACCTGCGGCGGCAGCGGCATGACCGAGCGCGCGCGGGAGATCACCGTCAACATCCCCGCCGGCATAGACAACGGTCAGACCATCACATATTCAGGCGAAGGCAACGCGGGAGTGCGCGGCGGCGAGCGCGGTTCGCTCATCGTTGAGATAGCCGTCCGCCCCCACAAACTTTTCAAGCGGCGGGGGAGCGACCTCAACCTCCAGCTGCCTCTCACCATCGCCGAAGCCGCTCTCGGCTGCACAGTCAGCGTGCCCACGCTCCGCACTCCGCAGGATCTCAGGATCCCCGAGGGCACCCAGTCGGGCACGGTGTTCAAGCTCAAGGGCTGCGGCATAAAGAAACTGCGTTCGCAGGACAACGGCGACCTCTATGTCACCGTCGTCGTCGAGGTCCCGAAGACACTGACGAGAGAGCAGCGCGACCTCATGCGCAAGCTGGACGCCGCCTTCGAACTCAGGCAGTTCCCGCAAAAGAGAGAATACAGGGATAAACTCTGAAATCGCGGTTCAGGCGTCAAAAACGACGCCTGAACCGTTTGTTTTGCTTATGAAACTCAAAAGAGCGACAGTTGTCACCGATCACGAAAACGCCGATATCGTCGCGATGGCGATGTTCGACGCGGGAGCCGAGGGCACAGAGATCCTCGACCGCGCCGACTTTGCCGATCTCGAGCGGAGCGGCGTCATTTGGGACTATGCCGACGAGTCCGTGACCGCGCCTTCGGGCGAGGTCAAGGTCTCCGCCGTCGTTCCGGGAGAGGGCGGGGAGTTCATCCGCGCGCTCGAAGAGGAGCTCGGTCGTCTGCGCGAGACGGGAGTCAAGGCGTCCGCCGTCGCCGCCGACACTCTCGACGACGCGGACTGGGCGAACGAATGGAAGAAGTATTACACCCCCGTCGTGACCGCGAGCGTCACCGTGGTGCCGAGCTGGACGGAGTACTCCGCAGCGCCCGGCGAGCGTATAGTGCGCCTGGATCCCGGCATGGCGTTCGGGACGGGCGCGCACGAGACCACGAGGATGTGCCTGGAGCTCATGGGCGATCCGTCGGGGCGCAGCGTCATAGACATAGGCTGCGGCAGCGGCATACTCGGGATCGCGGCGGCGGCGAGAGGGGCGGCGTCCGTTTATATGTGCGACATAGATCCCCAAGCCGTGGAGGCTGCGCGCGCCAACGCCCGGCTCAACGGCGTGTGCCCCGA
>DVOE01000063.1 GCA_018713795.1 Candidatus Limadaptatus stercoripullorum | reverse complement strand
ATCTCGTTGTCCCGCCCGATGACGGGATCAAGCTTCTGTTCGCGCGCCCGCTGCACGAGATCGAATCCGTACTTGGAAAGCGCGTCGTACACATTCTCGGGCTCGTCGCTGGTCACCCTGTCCGTCTTGACCTTTTTGAGCTCGCGGACGAAGGCGTCCTTGGTCACGCCGTGGGCGCGGAATATGCGCTTCACGGGCTCGGTGGCGTGGTCGAACACGCCGAGCATGATATGCTCGACGGACACATACTCATCCTTCATGGACGAAGCGAGCCTTTCCGCCTCCGAGAATATCTTGTCGGTGACGGGCGAGATGTACACCTTGTCGGGCTCCCTGCCGCTGCCGCTGACCGCCGGCATACGGCTTATCTCGCCGTCAAGTTCGCCGAGCAACGCGTCGGTATCCACACCCGCCCGCGTGAGGAGCAGCGGCACCAACCCGCCGTCCTGATCGATGAGCGCGTAGAGCAGGTGCTCGGGCATGATCTGCATGTTCTGATTCTCTATGGCGATGTTCTGAGCGGAATGCACCGCTTCAAGCGCCTTTTTGGTAAGTTTTTGTGCGTTCATGGTCAACCTCCCTTCATATGATGACGGAGACCGCGTCCAGTCTTCTCACGAAGTCCGACTCGGCGTCCGCCGCCGTACGGTACTTGCCCGCAAGATAATTTTTGAGCATATCGTCGAACGCGGCGATGTAGCCGCCTATCGCCTCGCCCATCTCCGCCTCCGAGTATTCCCTGCCCGCGGGCAGAGCAAACTTCCTCGTGAACCTGCCGCTGTCCAGCCCGTATTCGATGCCGTCGTCGCCGAAATAGCGCCCGACATACAGCTCCTCGAGCCGCATCCACAGCCTGAAGAAAGCCGTAAGTTCCACGATGAGATCCGCCGCCGTGGTGCGGAACACCACCTTGAGCTGCCCTATCGTCCTGCGGGGCGTGGCGTACATCTCCACCTCGTAGCGTATGGTGGGGCGGTAGTTGTAGCTCAGCGCGCTCTTATAGGACATGGTCATGCCGCCCGCCCCCAGCGAGAACATACCGCTCCCGCGCGGCACGAGCAGGCTCTCCACCACATCGAATATGTTGCGCACCCGCTTTTCGGGAGTGACGAGCGAGACATACTCGGCGAGTATCTGATTGACGAGATTGGAGCGGTTTGTCTGCCTCTCGGCAGCCAGCCTGTCCACTTCCCTCACCACATCCTCGGCGAGCATGAGACTGTACATATTCTTTTTCATAGCCGTCTCCGTATCCTGTTTCCGCGGTTCCGCGCGCCTCCTTCGGGACGCGCCTCCCCGTCTGCCTACACTCTATCCCCCGCCCGGAATTTTGTCAAGCATTTTATATAAATTCTTCCGCAAAATTCTCCGCTGCCCACCTGTCCCGCCTCTGTTCCCCTCCTCCCCTACCGCTGCTTCTCTGCTTGCTTCCCGCTATGCCAGACAGGAATAATACGAACCAGCCTCGGAGCAATTCTTTTCGGCGCTTTTGCACAGCCGAACCTTGCCAATATGTATACTATTGTCTGCGTTTCGCCAGAGCAAAATCATCCGAAAATCTCTTGCTCTGAGGTGCGAGCAGTTCCGCGTCTGCCGATTTTTGGCTGAGCAAGGAAGTCGGCGAAGCTAATACCCAACCGTATTAGCAAGGCGAATGACGCGGCTCAGGCGGAAATCGGCGGCGCTGAACCTGGTTCGTATTATTCCTGTCTGGCATCTCCCACTATGGCCGAGCGGGGTGATGCGGACATATAGAAGTTTGTCGGAAAAAATATTATTATGTTGACATATTGTCTACTATCGTACTGATATAGTAGGCGTTGGATCAAGGATAACAGGGAGAGATTATGAAGACGGTTTCGGTAACTTGTCCGAGTTGTGGCGCGCAGCTTGATGTCGATCTCAAGACCAAGAGCGCGATCTGTGAATTTTGCAACCGCAAAGTCGTTCTGACGGCGGACGATCTCGAAGGCAGTGAGATAGTCGCGAACAACCTCGCGCTCGCAAAGAGCGCCTTCTTCGACCGCGACATGAAAAACGCCGAAGCGCACGCGAGAGCGGTCCTCGGCTACGACGCGACAAACATCGTCGCCGAATTCCTGCTCGCTTACATCCGCGAATTCTGCACCAAAGTCAAGCACGCTTCCCCCGTCAAAGACTTTTTCGAGACTGCCGACATCATGAACGCCTCCGACGACGAGATCATGATGGTCATGCAGTTCGTGGCGTCCCAGCCTTCGATCTATATCGCCGATCTTCCCGCGATAGAGTCCTTCACGGCACGCGTGCCCGACATACGCATGTCGAGCGCCTTCCTTGACAGACTGCTCTACTCGGTGGTGAGCTCAAGCAAGATCAGCACCTGGTTCCCGGGCGGGATAAGCGCGATGCGCGATTTCTACACCGGTCCTCTCACGAGGTATCATCTCGGCAAGGCGTATCTCGGGCTTTACGAGAGCCTGACGAGACTTGAGGACTCCCCGCTCGTATCCGGCTACACGCTCCTCACCCGCGCAAAACTCTTCCGCGACGAATATGTGACGGCGGTGTGCGCGGCGGTGGCTGCGATGCCCGAGTCCCCCGCCAAGCAGAAACTCATCCTCGCCTGCACCAATGTCAGGCAGACGATAGAGCGCGGCGTCTCCGAGCGCGAGCTCGAAGTGGGCGCCGTCGACGAGATGGTCTACTCTTTCAAGAAGGGGAAGTATATCACCAAAGAAGAAGCGGAGGCGGAAGCCGCGGCGGAGAGCGCCGGAGACTCGGAAACGGACGAGTATGACGGCGAGGACGAGTACGACGGCGAGGACGAGTATGACGGCGAGGACGAGTATGATGTCGCCGACGCCTACTACGACCCGGAGGGCGACGAATAAGCCGCCCCGTTAAACGAAGATGTCGAGTGACATCGATACTATATATCAACGACCGTAAGGAGGGGAGAGAATGGCAGACACTTATGTCCAAACAGTAGACCTCAGTCCGCTTATCCGCGAAGTAAAAATGCTTTCGAGCGGGCTGGACACCATCTCGAGACGCGTCGAGGCGGCGGGCAACAAGATCGACCTTGTCGAGACGGAGGTCACCGATGTCAGAAAGACGGTGAACACGCTCGTCGAGAAGTTCGCTCACATGCTCAACAAGCAGGAGAAGTCCTATGCGGCGACCGAGGTGGTGCGCGTGCGTCAGGAGCTCGAGAAGAAGTTCGGGCACTATGAGACGGTGCGCAAGAACATGCTCGGCATCCTGCAGGCGAACGATCTCGCGCTTGTCAAGGAAGACACGATATCCCAATGCTCGGAGGAGCTCATGCTCGCAGCGCCCGGCTATTGGCTGGCGCCCGCGCTGGTCGCGCTCGCCGCGTGGATATCCGACAACCCCACGCTCGCAAACCGCGCCGTAAGGGAGGCGGTCAAGCGTGACGAGGAGAAGACTTACCTGCTCTTCGCGCTCATATGCAGGCGCGCGGGCAGGCTGGAAGCGAGCTCGCAGTGGCTGGGCAGATACTTCTCGCTGCAGGACGCGCACAACATGAAGGACACCGTCGTCAACATGATCGACGCCTATTCCAACAAGCTCTTCGGCGACAGCCGCGACGCCGTCTGCGAGGACAGCATCGACAACTGGATGCGCGAGATCAAGATGGAAGAGGGCTTCATGCAGCGGCAGATCGAGCAGTGGACGGGCATCTTCGAGTCCCTCTTGGTCCCCGTGCCCTACACCGACTACGCCGCTCTCAGGAAAGTCTGCGAGGAATCCGAAGGACTGCTCTACGCCTACGCCCGCGTCAACAATATGCACACCGTGCTCGGCATGTTCGTGGACATCATGAACGCCGCCGACGATCCCGCCGATCTCATCAAGATGGTGGACAGGTGCCTTTACAACCTCGTCAAAAACTACGACGCCGAGGAATATCCTCTCAAACAGGAAGAGGAATACTACCAGGAAGTCATCAACTGGGACGGCGACATCGACCGCGCAAAAAGAGCCGTCGCGGCGCGGCGCATCCCCGAGGACAGGAAGGTCAACTTCGCCGAACAGCTCAGCAAAGCGGCGATAACCAGCGAAGACGCGAGCAATTCCTTCCGCAAGACCAGCCTCAAACTGCTCGAGAAGGAGAAGGTCATCAGCACCAGCTTCAAGGCGTACGCCCGCGACACCGTGGCGATGCGTCCGCAGACGGCGACCTTCCACATCGACGACTGGCGCGTCAGACTGAGGTCGTCCGCCGACGGCAAGCTCGTCTCGGCAGACGCCACCGTCAAACACTACAACGAGTTCGTGGACAAGGCGGTCGCCGCCGCGAAATCCACGGTCAAGCCCGTCTCCGTGCTCGGCATAGCCGTCGCCGCGGTGGCGCTCATCCTCATGATCGTGTGTGCGGTGTTCGCCATGGACGAGCTGGTCGCGGCGGTTTTCGCGGTCATCTTCGCCTTTGCCGTTGTGGTCGGCGCGGTGATCTGCGTCCGCAAGTTCCTCGACACCAAAAAGAAATGGAACGCTATGACGGAAGCCGGCGAGACCCAAAAGAAAGAGGGTGAAGCTCTCATCCGTCAGGCACACGCGGAGTATGTCAATGTGTTCAACTACATCTCCGCCGACAGCGCCGTCTTCGGCGACGAGACTTATCAGATCGAGAGTCTGAAGTGAGGTAATCATGGATAATGTTTTTGACGGGAACAACCTCGGATTCGACGCGGCGGGCACGCCCGGCGTCTCCGCAGACGACTTTGCCGCCGATTTCTCCGCCGACTTCGAAGAGTTCGACGACGGCGGGTTCGATTTCGGTCCCGAAGGCTCGCCCGCCGCTCAGGCGGACGCGGCGTTCGACAGCGACACCATAGGGTTCGCGAGCGGCTTCCCCGATTGGGATCTGCTCCCTCCCGAAAAGAAATAGGAGACCGATATGGGTATCACCGATAAGCTCCAGATCTTCGATGTCATCAAATACGAGGGTCCGACCGATGTCTTCGCCTGGAAATTCCCGGGCGAAGACTTCAACACTCACTCCAAACTCATCGTCAACGAGTCGCAGGAAGCCATCCTCTTCCGCAACGGTCAGGCGCTCGACACCTTCACCGCCGGCAGATATGTGCTCACCCTCGACAACATCCCCCTGCTCAGCAAGATGCAGAACCTGTTCAACAAGGGGAGAGAGACGCAGTTCACGAGCCAGGTCTACTATGTCAACAAGACCATCCCGCTCAACCTCAAATGGGGCACCGACTCCCCCATCCAGGTCTACGATCCCTTCGCCGAGACCATAGTCAATGTCCGCGCAAACGGGCGTTTCGGGGTGCAGGTCGAGGACTCGCGCAAGATGCTCATCAAGCTCGTCGGCACCATGACGCAGTTTGACCAGCAGACCCTGCGCGACTACTTCATCGGGCTCATGATGTCCGAGATCAAGTCCGAGATAGGGCGTTACATCACCGAAAAGCAGATCAGCGTGCTGCAGATCAGCATGTTCCTCGCGGAGCTCTCCGAGACGCTGAAACGCGCCATGAGCGAGCAGTTCCTCGAGTACGGCATACGCCTCGACAACTGCTATGTCAACTCCGTGAATGTGCCCGCCGAAGACCTCGCCAAGATCAAGGCGGCTCAGGACGAGGCGAAAGCGCGTAAGGTGCAGGGTTACACCTATCAGGAAGAGAAACAGTTCGAAGTGCTCGGGGGTGCCGCGCGCAACACCGGCTCGGCAGGCGCCATGATGGGCATGGGTCTGGGGCTTGGCATGGGCGCCGGCATGGGCGTGCCCTTCGGAGCGGCTATGGGCGGCATAGCGCAGAACGCCTTCGCGCAATCGGCGCCTCAGGCTCCCGCGCCCGCGCCCGCTCAGCAGGCTCCCGCCGCGGGCGGCAATCCCTGCCCCGGCTGCGGCTACATGGTGCCCGACTCCTTCAAGTTCTGTCCCAAGTGCGGACACGCCGCCGCTCCCCCGCCCGTCAAAGAGGCGGATTCCTTCTGCCCGAACTGCGGCAAGCAGATCCCCGCGGGCAGCAAATTCTGCCCCGGCTGCGGCAGACCCGTCGTTTAACGAGGTGACCACATGAAAGAATTTCTCGCAAAAAAGAAAAACGCCCTGCTCATCGCGCTCATCTTCGTGATAGTCGCGGGCGTTTACAACCTCATCCTTTTCCTGTCGGCTAAGGACGACGCTCTGACATCGGGATTCTGGACGGCATACGCCTTCATGTGGGCTGCCTTCCTCGGCGTGATAGGCTCCTTCCTGTTCGTCGCGGCGGACATCAAGGGCGCGAAGATCTCGGTGAGCTGGATAAACATCCTCATCGCCTTCATCTATCTCGGGCTGGAACTCATCACCTCCATAATAATCATGGCGGTCAAGACCAAGGAGTACATCCCCTGCCTCATCGTCCAGATCCTGCTGTTCGCGGGCTTTGTCGTGGCGTTCATCATCTTCGCGGTCGCGAGGAACTACAACGCTCAGCACATCGAGGACAATCAGCGCTCGGTGGGCTACATCAAAAAGGTCTCCTCTCTCCTCAACATCTGCTACAACGCCGAGAAGGACTACGACCGCAAAGAGGTCCTGCGCAAGCTCTACGACCTCGTCCGCACCAGCTCTCCCATGTCCGAGGGGCTGGACGAGATAGAGTCGCTCATCCTCGACGAAGCGGAAACGCTGAAAGACATGGTGGTGCACGGCGAGACCGACAACATCCTGCCCCAGGCGGAAAAGATCCGCACGCTCATGCTCGAGCGCAACTCCATGCTGTAAGCGGCATAAGACACAAAACGGCGCGGACGACCCCGCGCCGTTTTTCTATGTCCTCTGTCGCACGAAAAACTCCGTGGAGAAACATACTGTCGCCAAAAGACGCGAGGGTGCGAAAAAGGCAGACCACAAGGTCTGCCTTTTTTGTTTTCCGATATCTAAGCGGGCGGATCGCCGCTCGAAGGCGCTCGTCAGTCGAGTTCCGCCGCGCCCGTGTAGAGCATGTGATAGCGTCCGCCGAGCGCGAGGAGTTCGTCGTGGTTGCCGCGTTCGATTATGCTGCCGTGCTCGATGACGAGGATGAGGTCGGCGTTGCGCACGGTGGACAGGCGGTGGGCGATGACGAACACCGTCCGCCCCTTCATGAGCCCGTCCATGCCCTTTTCGATGAGCTTTTCGGTGCGGGTGTCGATGGAGGAAGTCGCCTCGTCGAGGATGAGCACGGGAGGATCGGCGACGGCTGCGCGCGCGATGGAAAGCAGCTGCCTCTGTCCCTGGGAGAGGTTGTCTCCGTCGCCGCTGAGCATGGTGTCGTAGCCCTCGGGAAGATGGCGGATGAAGGGATCCGCGCCCGCGAGCACCGCGGCGGCTTCGACTTCTTCGTCGGTGGCGTCGAGGTTGCCGTAGCGGATATTGTCCCTGACCGTGCCCGTGAAGAGGTGGGTGTCCTGGAGCACCATGCCGAGCGACCTGCGCAGATCCGCCTTCTTTATCTTCTTGATGTTGATGCCGTCGTAGCGGATCTTGCCCTCTTCGATGTCGTAGAAGCGGTTGATGAGGTTGGTTATGGTGGTCTTGCCCGCGCCCGTGGAGCCGACGAGAGCCACCTTCTGCCCGGGCTTGGCGACGAGGGAGATATTCCTGAGGACGGGCTTTCCGGGCTCGTAGGAGAAGGTGACATTCTCAAACTCGACATTGCCGCGCCACTTGACATAAGTGGTTGTGCCGTCCGCCTTATGGAAGTGTTTCCACGCCCACATACCCGTGCGCTGCTCGCACTCGACGATATTGCCGTCCGCGTCCTCTTCGGCGTTGACGAGGGTGACATACCCCTCGTCCGTCTCGGGCTCTGCGTCGATGAGCGCGAAGATACGCTCGGCACCCGCGAGCGCCATGAGGATGCTGTTGACCTGCTGGGACATCTGCCCTATCGGCGCGCTGAACTGCCTCGAGAATTGCAGGAAGACTATGAGCGCTCCGAGGTTCATGCCCCCGACGCCCGCCACGGTGAGCAGCGTGCCCGCGACCGCGGTGACGGCGTAGTTGACATAGCTGAGGTTGCCGAGTATGGGCATGAGGATATTCGCGTAGGTGTGCGCGCGGCAGGACGCGTCGCGCAGCCCGTCGTTGATGGAGTCGAACGCCTGTTTTTCGGCGTCCTCGTGGCAGAAAGCCTTGACCACGCGCATCCCCTCGACATGCTCCTCGACATAACCGTCGAGCAGACTTATCGCCTTCTGTTGTTTGATGAAATGCCTGCCGCTCCTGCCGCCTATTATCTTGACGAAGAGGAACATCAGGGCGATCATGACCACCACGAACAGCGTGAGCAACGGACTGATGACCAGCATGGCGACGAAGATCGCAAGCACCGTGAGCCCGTTGGAGATGAGATAGGGCACGCCGTTGGCGAGCAGCTCGCGCAGGGTGTCGGTGTCGTTGGTGTAGCAGCTCATGATCTCGCCGCTGAGGCGGGTGTCGAAGTAGGAGATGGGGAGCTTCTCCATGACGGCGAACATCTCGTCGCGTATGCTGCGCTGTATCGCCGTCGTCATGCGCACGATGAGCCAGTTGTAGCAATAGGACATGACGACCGAGAAGACATACAGCCCCGCCATCACCCCGACTATCATCGCGAATCCGCTCATATCCGCGCCGGGCTCCCCTTGGACTATGGGCGAGAGGTAGTTTTCTATGGCGACGAGCAGCATGGAAGTGCCCGCGACCGTCGAGCCGACATTGAGGATAAGGCAGATGAGCGCGAAGACCACCCTGCCCTTGTAAGGCTTGAAATAGGAAAGTATCCGCTTGAAAGTGGCGAGCGGAGTCGCGGCGAACCTGCGTCCCGCGGCGGCTTTTTTGTTGCGTTTGGTCGCGGCGCGGCTCATGCCTCCTCCTTTGCCGCCTCGTCGGCGGCGGCTCCCGCACCCTTCTGCGAGAGATAGACATCGCGGTAGATCTTATTGCGCGCGAGCAGTTCCTCGTGCGTGCCGATATCGTCTATCCTGCCTTCGGACATGACGATTATCCTGTCCGCGTCCTCCACCGAACTTATGCGCTGGGCGATGATGAACACGGTGGTGTGGGCGAACTCCTCCTTGAACGCGCGGCGTATGGCGGCGTCCGTCGCTGTATCCACGGCGGAGGTGGAGTCGTCGAGTATCATTATCTTGGGATCTTTGATGAGCGCGCGGGCAATGCAGAGGCGCTGTTTCTGTCCGCCCGAGACATTGACGCCGCCCTGCCCGAGGTCGGTGTCGTAGCCCTTGGGGAAGGACATGATGAAATCGTGCGCCTGCGCGGCGCGCGCTGCGCGTTCTATCTGCTCGTCGGTGGCGTCGGGATCCCCCCAAAGGAGATTTTCCTTTATGGTGCCCGAGAATAGGACATTCTTTTGCAGCACCATGCCTATGGCGCCGCGCAGCACCGAGAGGCGGTAGTCCCTGACATCCACGCCGCCCACCTTGACAGAGCCGCGCGTGACATCGTAAAAGCGGGGGATGAGCTGCACGAGCGTGGTCTTTGCGGACCCCGTGCCGCCGATCACGCCTATGGTCTCGCCGGACTTTATGTGCAAGTCGATGTTTTCGAGGTTCAGCACCTCGGACTTCTCGCCGCCGTAGGCGAAATCCACGCCGTCGAAATCCACGCTGCCGTCCTTCACGCTGTCCGCCGCGGGTTCGGGGTTGTCGTCGATGTCGGGGACCTCGTCCAGCACTTCGACTATCCTGCCCGCCGACGCGCGCGACATGACCAGCATGACGAACACCATCGCCACCATGGCGAGGGACATGAGGATCTGCATTATGTAGCTGAGGAACGCCTGCAACGACCCGAACTGCATATCGCCCGCGACGATCTTGTTGCCGCCGAACCACAGCACCGCGATCATGCACCCGAACGCGACGAGCTGCATGAGCGGCATGGCGATGACCAGCATCTTCTCGGCGGAGAACTGCAATTTCCTGACCGTCTCGCTTATCTTCTTGAACCGCTCGGTCTCGTAGTCCTCCCTGACGAAAGTCTTGACCGTGCGTATGCCGGTGAGGTTTTCCTGCGTGCGCTCGTTCATCTCGTCGTACTTCTTCAGCATCTTCATGAAGCGCGGATAGATGATGACCACGCCCACCGCCACACAGACGATGAGCAGCGGCAGCGCGACCGCGAACACCGCCGCGAGCTCGGGATCTATGGAGATCGCCATCGCGAGCGCCATGATGAGCATGACGGGCGCGCGCACCAGCACCCTGATGACCATCATGTAGGACATCTGAACATTGGTGATATCCGTGGTGACGCGGGTGATGAGGCTCGCCGTGTTGAACCTGTCGAGGTTGGCAAAGGAGAACTCCTGCACCTTGTGGTACATCTTCCTTCTGACATTCCTCGCGAATCCCGTCGCGGACACCGCCGCGAACCGCCCCGACAGCGCGCCGAAGCAAAGCGAAAGCAGCGCCATCGTCACCACGAGAGCGCCGCAGATGAGTATGAATTCGGTGCGGGAATAGACGGTGAAAACATCCGTCCCGAGAGCGCCGAGCTGCAGCCTGAAAGTGAACTTCGTCGCCGTCTCGTCCAGCCCGACATCAATGACCTGCGACATTATGATGGGGATGAAC
>DVOE01000062.1 GCA_018713795.1 Candidatus Limadaptatus stercoripullorum | reverse complement strand
CCCGGTGCGCGCGCGTTTCATGGCTTTCGCGACGGCTCTCACCGCCTCTTCCTGCCCTATCACGCGGCGGGAAAGCAGCTCTTCCAGCCTGCCGAATTTTTCGGCTTCGCCGCTCGTGAGCGAAGTGGCGGGCACGCCCGTCCAGCCCGAGACCACCTCCGCGATGTCCTCGGCGGAGACCACGGGCGAGACCGCCCCGCCGCCGCGTTCGGCTGCTATGCGTTTGCGGCTCGCGGCTTCGTCCATGAGGTCAATCGCCTTGTCGGGGAGCTTGCGGTCGGTGATATATCTCTCGGACAGCACTACGGCAGCCGAGAGCGCCTCGTCCGTGATGACGACCCCGTGATAATCTTCGTACTTCCCTTTGAGCCCGCGCAGGATGTTGAGAGCGTCGTCGGGAGCGGGCTGCTCCACCTTGACAGGCTGGAAACGGCGTTCGAGCGCGGGATCTTTCTCGAAGTACTTGGAGTACTCGTCGAAGGTGGTCGCGCCCACCGTCATCAGCCTGCCGCGCGCGAGCAGAGGTTTGATGAGATTTGCAAGGTCGGGGCCCGACTTGTCGCCGCCGCCCGCGCCGAGTATGTTGTGGATCTCGTCGATGAAAAGTATGACATTGCCGGCGTTCACGGCGGAGTCCAGCGCCCCTTTCAGCCGCTCTTCGAAATCGCCCCTGTACCTCGTGCCCGCGAGCAGCGCCGCGACATCCAGCGAAAACAGCCGCTTGCCGAGCAGTTTCTCGGGCACATCGCCGGCGGCTATCGCCTGCGCCAGCCCTTCCGCCACAGCGGATTTCCCGACGCCCGCCTCGCCGACGAGCACGGGATTGTTCTTGCTCCTGCGGCAGAGGATCTGTATCACCCGCTCTATCTCGCCGTCTCTGCCTATGACGGGATCCAGCTCTCCTCTCTCCGCCCTCGCGGTGAGGTCGGTGCCGAAGGGAGCGAGCGCCTCGGGCAGACAGCCTTCGTACGCCGCGGAGACCACGCCGTGCGCGCGCTTGTCCGCGGTCTTGCCGCTTTTGAGAAGTTTTTCGGTGAGCTCGCGTGCGGCGAGCGGATCCACCCCCGCCCCGCTCAGCATATCGTCCGCCTCGGGACTGCCGAGCAGCGCGGCGAGCATATGTTCCGTCCTTATCTCGGGACTGCCGAGCGCCCTCGACACTTTCTCCGCGTCCGACAGCGCCCTGCGCACGGGCAGCGAAACGCGGCAATTACGCCGTGCGCCCGTCGTCTCGGGCACTCTCGCCGCCCTCGCGCCGAGAGAGACGAGTATCCTTCCCGCGGTGCCCGCGCCGCACAGCCCCGCCATGAGATGCGCTATGCCGATGACCCCGCCTCTGCCTGCCGCGTACGCCGCGGCGGCGTCGAGAGCCTCTTCCGCGCTCATCGAAAACACCGCTCCGCTCTGCGCCTCCGCCTCGCGCCTCGCCGCATTCTCGCGCATGGCGTCGTAGGGAGTGCGCCCCGAACGCAAAAGCGCCGTGTAACACTCCTTACAGAAGTGGTACTCGACGACGCCGTTGTTGATGACGGTCCGGTCGGACAAAGTGGCTTCGCGCCTGCCGCAGAAATCGCAGAGCATATTCCTCCGAAAACGCCGCGGTCTGCCCGCGGCGGCAGGGGAAGACGCACCCGCGCGCTTCCCTTTTTGCCACCGACATTATAGCGTGCTCACGGTTGTTTTGCAAGATATATCGTGTATAATAGACGGGTGGACAAAGTCATCCTTCATTGCGACCTGAACAACTTCTACGCTTCGGTGGAGCAGCTCTCTCATCCCGAACTCGACGGGCTGCCCATCGCCGTATGCGGCGATCCCGAGGCGCGGCACGGCATCGTCCTCGCAAAAAACATGAAGGCAAAGGCAGCGGGCGTCGCCACCGGCGAGCCCATATGGGCGGCGAAGCGCAAGTGCCCGGGCATAGTCTTCCTCCCTCCGCATTACGACGAATATGTCCGCATAAGCAAGCAGGTCTTTTCGATCTACACCGAGTTCACCGACCGCGTGGAGAGTTTCGGGCTGGACGAATGCTGGCTGGATGTCACCGAGTCCACTTCCCTGTTAGGCAGCGGCAAGGAGATCGCCGACCGCATCCGCGAGACGGTGAAGACGCGCACCGGACTCACCATCTCCGTCGGCGTGTCCTTCACAAAAGTGCTCGCAAAACTCGGCAGCGACCTCAAAAAACCCGACGCCACCGTGCTCCTCCCCCGCGAGAGTTACATGGACACGATAGGCGATATGCCGCCCTCCTCGCTCATCATGATAGGCAGATCCGCCGCCGCTAAGCTGGAAGCGCTCGGCATACGCACCATAAGGCGGCTCGCCGAAGCCGACCGCGGTATGCTCCGTTCGAGGTTCGGCGTCATCGGCGAAAAGATGTCGGACGCCGCCCGCGGCGAGGGCGACGACGAGGTCGCCTTCTACTACGCCGTCCGCGTCCCCAAGAGCGTCAGCCACGGCACCACAACTCCCCGCGACATGACCTCGGACGAGGACGCGCGCGCCGTCGTCTACGCCCTTTCGGAGCTGGTCGCGGCAAGACTGAGACGCCACGATCTCGTGGCGGGCGGAGTCGCTCTCACCCTGCGCCGCGCCGACCTCACCACCGCCTCCAAACAATGCCTGCTCCCTGCCGACACCTGCAGCGCGTCGGACATAGCCGAAGGCGCCCTCGGGCTGCTCTCATCCATGCACTCATTCCCCGCGCCGCTGCGCGCGCTCTCCGTCGCCGCCACCCGCCTCTCCGAGAGCTCGGTGAGACAGATGTCGCTGTTCGACGACGGCGTGAGCCGCGAGGAAGTCCTCGAAAAATGCGTGGACGAGATACGCGGCAAATACGGCTTCAACGCCCTCCGCCGCGGCGTGCTCATCGGCGACAAACTCACCGAAGGACTGCACGGAGACGACGGCTTCCTGCCATTCAAGCGCTGAGCGGCAATGAAACCTAATGCGCAAAACGCGGCGATGACAGCACAAAAACAAGAGATAAACTTCTTTTTGAGGTAAGATATGAAGATCGCAATAGCCACCAACAACCCAAACAAACTCCGCGAGATACGCGCCATTCTCGGCGGCTTTTTCGACGAGGCGCTCTCCCTTTCCGACCTCGGCATAGACATCGACATCGAGGAGACGGGGACGACGCTCACCGAGAACGCGCTCATCAAGGCGCGCACCATCCGCGACCTGACCGGGCTCCCCGCCCTCGCCGACGACAGCGGGCTGATGGTGGACGCGTTGGGCGGCGCGCCGGGAGTGTATTCGGCGCGCTACGCGGGTGAGGAACACGACGACAAAAAGAACAACGCTCTGCTCCTCAAAAACCTCGAGGGCAAACCCCGGGACGCAAAGTTCTGTTCGGTCATCGCCCTCTGCTACCCCGACGGACGCGAGCTCACCGCCGAGGGGAGCGTCCGCGGCGTCATACTCAAAGAGGAGCGCGGGACGGGCGGTTTCGGCTACGATCCTCTCTTCTTCTCCCCCGAGCTCGGCAAGACTTTCGCGGAGGCGACGCCCGAGCAAAAGAATTCGGTCAGCCACCGTTCGCGCGCGCTCCGCGCCATGCTCGAACTGCTCTCCTCGGGGCGCTGAAGCACCGCGATCGGCGGATACTTGACTTTTTGTCGCACGCCGCATATAATGAAAGGCAGAACGACAGGAGGTCCGTATGAAGGACGACGACGGAGACAGTAGCGGCGACGCCGCAAGCCCCGCCGACCATATCATGAAGCCGAAAGACATGACCGCAGGATGCGGCCGTGTCTTTTTTGCGTATAATAACCGTTAAACGGAGGGAACGACTTTGCAAGACGACCAAGACCACAGACGGGCGTGGCACTCGCTGTCCGCCGAAGAGACCTGCGCCGCGCTCGGCACATCCGAGGACGGGCTCAGCGACGACGAGGCGGCAAAACGCCTCGAACGGTACGGCAGGAACACGCTCCACGAAGCCAAACGCAAGAGCGTCTGGCGCATGATAGGCGAACAGCTTTCGGACATCATGGTTATCATACTTTTCATCGCCATGGTGTTCTCGCTGGTCATGTACTTTATTGACGGCGAGGGGCTGCCCGAAGCCATAGTCATCTTCGCCGTCATCACTTTGAACGCCGCCGTCGGCGTCATACAGGAGAAAAAGGCTGCCGACGCGCTCGCCGCGCTGAAGAGCATGACCGCTCCTTCCGCCCGTGCCATGCGCAGCGGCGAGGAGAGCCTGGTGCCCGCTTCCGAGCTGGTGCCCGGCGATGTGGTCTATCTCGAAGACGGCGCCATTGTCCCCGCGGATATCAGGCTGATCGAAGAAAACAACCTGCGCGTGCAGGAGGCGTCTCTGACCGGCGAGAGCGTGCCTTCGGAAAAGAACGCCGACGCCGTGCTCGGTGAGGATACCCCTCTCGGCGACAGGGCGAATATGGTCTATTCCTCCTCCGTCGTCATGTACGGCAACGCCCGCGGCGTGGTCGTGGAGACGGGCATGAACACCGAGGTCGACAAGATCGCCGACATGCTCAAGACGCAGGACGATTTCCAGACCCCCATCAAAAAGAAGCTCAATTCGGTGGGCAAGATCCTCACCGTCATCGGGCTCGCGGTGTGCGTGATAATAATGATAATAGGTTTCGCGCGCGGGGGAAGGACTTGGCAGTCGCTGGTGCTGCTCGGCATCTCGCTCGCCATCTCCATCATCCCCGAAGGTCTGCCCGCTACCGCCACCATAATCATGGCGTTCGGCGTGCAGCGCATGGCGAAACAGAACGCCCTCGTCAAGACGCTGCCCGCCGTCGAGACTCTGGGCAGCGCAACGGTGATCTGCTGCGACAAGACCGGCACCCTCACCCTCAACAAAATGACCGTCACCCACCTCTCCGCCGCGGACGCGCTGACGAGCGGGAGATTCATGACCGCGGACGAGTTCGCGGCGCTCCCCTCCTCGCTCACCCGCGATCTGGTGGACGCCTGCGCGCTGTGCGGCAACGCTCATCTCGATCCCGACCGCGCGGGCGAGACCATAGGCGATCCCACCGAAGGCGCGCTGCTGCTTTTTGCGGCTAAGTTCGGCATTGACGCCGACGACTACCGCGAGGCACACGAAAAGATATTCGAGCAGCCCTTCGACTCCGACCGCAAACGCATGACCACCGTCAACCTCACGGACAGGGGCGCGATCGCATTCACCAAGGGCGCGGTGGACGAGATGCTGCCGCTCTGCCCGCGCATACTCACCTCGAACGGCGTGCGCGAGATGACCGACGCCGACCGCGAGGCGATCGCCAAGGTTTGCAACGACATGAGCGCGGAGGCGCTCAGAGTGCTCGGGTTCGCCGTGAGAAGCGTCGATCCCGAGAAGTACGATCTCGAAGACGACTCCCTCGACCTCGAGCGCGATCTCACTTTCGTCGGCGTGACCGGCATGATAGACCCGCCGAGGAATGAGGTCATCGGCGCGGTGGAGACCTGCCACGAAGCGGGCATACGCGTCATAATGATCACCGGCGACCACCGCGACACCGCCGTCGCCATCGCCAAGCAGCTCCACATATTCAGGAGCGGCAACACCGTCATCTCGGGCACCGAACTCGACGAGATGACCGACGACGAGCTCGACGCCGCCGTCGTGAACGCCACCGTGTTCGCGCGCGTGTCCCCCGCGGACAAGCTGCGCATAATCAAATCGCTGCGCCGCACGGGCGAAGTCGCCGCAATGACCGGCGACGGAGTCAACGACAGCCCCGCCCTCAAAGAGGCGGATATCGGCGTCGCGATGGGCGTGACCGGCACGGATGTCGCAAAAGACGCCGCCGACATGATATTGCTCGACGACGACTTCACCACCATCGAACAGGCGGTGCGCGAAGGCAGACGCGTCTATCGCAACATCCAGAAAGTCATCCAATTCCTCGTGGCGGGCAACATAGCCGAGATACTCACGCTCTTCCTGGCGTTCTGTTTCGGCTGGGAGGATCCCATCCTCGCCATCCACATCCTGCTCATCAACCTCGCGACCGACTCCCTGCCCGCCATCGCGCTCGGCGTCGATCCCGCAGACCGCAATGTCATGAAAGTCCCGCCCGTCAAGAGCGGCACTCTGTTCGAACGCGGCGTCATCGTGCGCATAGCCCTGCACGGACTGTTCATCACCGCAGCCGCGCTGTCCGCCTATTGGATAGCCGAAGCCTGCTACGGCAGCGACCCCGCGGAGAAACACGCGATAGCCATGACAATGACCTTCATGACCCTCGCGCTCTCGCAGCTCGTGCACGCCGTCAACCAGCGCTCCAACCTCGACAGCATCTTCCGCCCCGGGCAGGGACACAACAAGTATCTCTACCTCGCCATGGTCGGTTCGCTCGTCATAATCGCGCTGGTGTCCTTCGTGCCCGGCATCATGGACTTCTTCAGCCTGGTCTACCTGGACGGAGAGCAGTACGGCATAGTGCTCGCCCTCGCCCTCTTCCCGCTCGTCGCGGTGGAGCTGGTCAAGCTCTTCGCGCGCATAGACAAAAAGCGTCGCGGGAAAGCGTCATCCGCCTCGAACTGAGGGAACGCGCAGACCGCAAAAGGAGGGGCTCGTCCCCTCCTTTTTTGTTTCCGCACTTGCGGCTCCCGGCGGCGAAGCGTTATAATGCAACCGGCCCGCCCGAGCGGGTATGACGACCATGAAGACCATCCTCGCATTTTCGGACACACACGGCGCGCCTCTTCCCGCCCGCCTTCTCTCCGTCGCACGGGAGAGCGATCTCGTCTTCTTCCTCGGCGACGGGCTCGGCGGACTGAGAGAACTCGCCGATCACCCGGGGCTTTACGCCGTGAAAGGCAACTGCGACTTCCTCCCCTCCCCCGACGAGCTAACACTCGATGTGGAGGGCGTCCGCGTCTTTTTGACTCACGGACACCTTTACGGCGTCAAAACCGACCTCTTAAACCTCTCTTTGCGCGCCGAGGAGCTCGGATGCTCGCTCGCCTTCTTCGGGCACACGCATATCGCGGAGACGCTCCCGCGCGGCGGCTTGACTTTGATAAACCCCGGCTCCGCCGCCCGTCCCGCCTACGGCGTCCCGACCTACGCCTACACGGTCGTGAACGGCAAAAAGGCGGTGACAACGCTCGTCGAGCTCTGAGCGCGCCGAGAAAGAAAGACGCGTCCCTTCCCTCTCTCCACTTGCCCTCAAACCGTTGACAACCCCTTGCCTCTGTGCTAAAATCTTCAAGCGTCGCAAGCGGCATGAAGAAGCGGCTTCCCGACACCCGCGGGTGTAGTTCAGTGGTAGAATACCAGCCTTCCAAGCTGGCTATGTGGGTTCGATTCCCATCACCCGCTCCATACGAGCCTGTAGCTCAGCCGGATAGAGCAACGGCCTTCTAAGCCGTGTGTCGGGAGTTCGAATCTCTTCAGGCTCGCCAGATGGTGGGTATGGCGCAGTTGGTTAGCGCGTCAGGTTGTGGCCCTGAAGGCCGTGGGTTCGAATCCCACTACTCACCCCACATGACAATCATCTCGGTGTTACCGAGCCGAAGGGGTATCGCCAAGCGGTAAGGCACCAGATTTTGATTCTGGCATTCGTTGGTTCGAATCCAGCTACCCCTGCCAGATACGACCCACTAGCTCAGCCGGTAGAGCACCGCACTTTTAATGCGATGGTCCGGAGTTCGAATCTCCGGTGGGTCACCAAAACAAACACGGCCTCCATGAGGAGGCTGTTTTTGTTTTACGCCGCAGGCGTGAGATTCGAACGGGGTTCGCGCGGCAAAGCCGCTTGCACGCACCGCCCCCAAAAGTGTTCTCGCCTCGTCTCCGCACCGCCCCCATCCGAAGCTCTGCACTACTCGCATATCTCCGGCGGGTCTGTTTGTGCGCCCGCCGCCATTGACTTGCCGGCAATAAAAACCGCGGGCGATGCAGATCCTGCGGCAGCTCGCCCTGGAATGCACCCCCGCGCGAACGCGTTCCCGATGGCTTCGGCACGCCGCACTACACTCGTCAAAGTTCGGCTTTGAGTTCCCGGCTCTCAAACGACGAATATCCCTTCGCCGCGCCGGCGGCGGTCTTGACGGGAGGGCGCGGGGAGTGGTAGTATAATGCCGCAATAACGGGCGGCGACGCGCAAGGAGGAGATATGCCCAAACTCATTTGCATGGGCGACTGTATCGCGGATATGCTCCCCGAGGGATCGGGGCTGACTTACACGGCGAAGATGGGCGGAGCGCCTGCCAATGTCTGCGTCGCGGCGGCAAAACTCGGCGCGCGGGCGTGTTTTCTCGGAAAACTCGCGGCGGACGCGTTCGGGCGGTTTTTGCTTTCCGAGCTAAAGTCCTACGGCGTGGACACCTCGCTCACCGTCGTGGACGGAAGCTGCAAAACGGGGCTGGCGTTCGTCACCCTGAGTGAGAGCGGCGACCGCGAATTCTCCTTTTATCGCGACAAACCGGCGGACGCTTCGCTCTCCCCGGACGAGGTGAAGGAGGAGATGTTCGAGGCGGGAGACGCTTTGCATTTCTGCTCGATCTCCCTGCCGCCCTCCCCCACCCGCGACGCCATAAAGAAGGCGGCGGAGATCGCGCGCAAAAAGGGCGCGACGGTGAGTTTCGATGTCAATCTGCGCCTCAATCTCTGGGGCGGCGACGAAGAGGGACTGCGCGCTGCGATCCGTGAATTCGCGGCGTATGCGGACATAGTCAAAGTCAGCGACGACGAGCTGATATTCCTGACCGGCGACTCGGACGAAAAGGGCGCGCGCGCCATGTTCGAGGCGGCGCCCCATGCAAAGATCGTGTTCGTGACCAGGGGCGCGGAAGGCGCAACGGCTTTTGACCGCTCGCTCGGCAGATACGACTGCCCCGCCGTGCCCGCCAAAGCCGTGGACACCACGGGCGCGGGCGACTGTTTCGCGGGCAGCGTGCTCTTCCGTTTTCTCTCGGAGGGCGTTCCCGCGAGCGCGGAAGAGGCGGCGGACGCCGTGAGATTCGCTTCCGCCGCGTGCGCTTACGCCATATCCGAAAAGGGAGCGGCGGCAGCCATGCCCACTCTCGGACAAGTGCTTGAAAAAATGGAGGAGACCTATGGGGACAGATCTTAACAAACTGCTCTCGCGCCCGATATTCTTTGAGCGCAACCGCGTTTTCCGCAACTATATCGGCGGCGAAGGGCTGCGCGCCCTCATGGGCGATCCGACGGGGGACAACTCCTTCCCCGAGGAATGGATCGCAAGCCGCGTCCGCGCCATCAACCCCGTCTATTTCGGCGAGCGCGACGGCGTTTCCGTGCCCGAAGGGACGGACATATTCTTTGACGACCTGCTCCGCGACCATCCCGAAGAACTGCTCGGCGACAGAAAATACGACTGCCTGGTCAAATATCTGGACAGCGCCATCCGCCTGCCCGTGCAGGTGCACCCCACTCCCGACTTTTCCAAAGAGCATTTCGGTTCGCCCTACGGCAAGACGGAGGCGTGGCTGGTGCTCGCGACGCGCAGCGAGGACGCCTGCCTCTACTTCGGATTCAAAGACAAGATCACGCGGGAAGAGCTCTGCGCCGCCGCCGACCGCTCGCTTGAGAGCCGCGACGAACTCACCAAATACATAACCCCCGTCAAGGTGCGCCCCGGCGATGTCTACCTCATCCGCGCGGGACTCATACACGCCATAGGCGCGGGCTGCACCATCCTCGAAGTGCAGGAACCCACCGACTTCACCATCCAGATCGAGAACTGGTGCGGCGAGTCGAGAGTGACCGAAGCCGAGAAGTATCTCGGGCTGCCGCGCGAGACGGCGATGAGCATATTCGACCTCAACAAGTTCGGCGAACAGGCGGTTAAAGAGTCAAAAATGACTCCTAAACTCCTTCATTCGGCAGACGGCGTCAAGGTCGAGTGGCTGATATCCTACGAAGACACCCCGTGTTTCGCCGAAAAGCGCTACACCCTCACGGGCGGGAAAGCCGTGCTCGGCTACGCTCCCGCGGTGTGGACGGTGGTGGACGGCGCGGGCAGCGTCGAAGGCGAAGGTTGGTCCCGTGAAGTCAAAAAGGGCGACTACTTCTTCCTACCCCGCGCGGCGGAAGGAAAGTTCTTCCTGACCGGCGAGCTGGTCGCCGTGGAGTGTCTGCCCAGCCTTCAGGACTGACGGCAACGATCGCAAAAACGCCCGCCGTTCGGCGGGCGTTTTTTTGTTCGTTCACGGGGAACGATTCAGTTCTTGTAGCTGTGTATGGGCGCGGGGATCCTGCCGCCGCGCGCGACGAACGCCGCAGCGCTGCCGCCCGAAAGGCGCATGACGGGAGCCCTGCCGAGCAGTCCTCCGAATTCCACCTCGTCCCCCTCGCTCTTGCCGATGACGGGGATGACGCGGACGGCGGTGGTCTTGCCGTTGATGACGCCTATCGCCGCCTCATCGGCTATCATGGCGGACAGCGTCGCGGGGTCGGTGTCGCCGGGGACGGCGATCATGTCCAGCCCCACGCTGCACACCGAAGTCATGGCTTCGAGTTTTTCGATTGGCAGCGTGCCGCGGCGCACCGCCTCTATCATGCCTATGTCCTCGCTGACGGGGATGAACGCCCCAGACAGTCCGCCGACATGCGAACTCGCCATGGTGCCGCCCTTCTTGACGGCGTCGTTGAGCATGGCGAGGCAAGCGGTGGTGCCGTGGGCTCCCACTTCGCTGAGCCCCATTTCGCGCAGCACTTCGCCGACGCTGTCCCCTCTCACGGGAGTGGGCGCGAGCGAGAGATCAACGATGCCGAACGCGGCGCCTATGGCGGCGGCGGCTTCCCTGCCCACCAGCTCGCCCATGCGCGTGATCTTGAAAGCGGTGTCCTTTATGGTCTCGGCGAGGATGTCGCAGGACGCGCCGCGGATGTTTTCGAGCGCGGCTTTGACGACGCCGGGACCGGATATGCCCACATTGACCACCGCGTCGCCTTCGCTGACCCCGTTGAAAGAGCCTGCCATAAAGGGGTTGTCCTCGACGGCGTTGGCGAACACCACGAGCTTGGCGCAGCCTATGCTGCCGCGGTCTGCGGTGAGCTCGGCGGTGCGCTTTATCACCTCGCCCATGAGCGCGACGGCGTCCATGTTGATTCCCGCCCTCGTCGAGCCGACATTGACCGACGCGCACACCCGTTCGGTGCAGGCGAGCACCTCGGGGATGGTGAGGATGAACTCGCGCTCGCAGGGGGTCATCGCCTTCTGGACGAGCGCCGTGTAGCCTCCTATGAAATCGATCCCGCATTCCTTCGCCACCCTGTCGAGGGCGCGTGCGATGAGCTCGTAGCCGCCGCTCGCCGCACCTATGAGGCTGACGGGCGACACCGAGATGCGCTTGTTGACGATGGGGATGCCGTACTTTGCCTGTATCGCCTCCGCTGTGGACACGAGGGAGGACGCGAGGGGCATGAGCTTGTCCGCGACCTTGTCCGCCGTGCGCTCCGCGCTCTCGGAGATGCAGTCGAAAAGACTGACATGCAGCGTCACCGTGCGGATGTCGAGGTGCTGATCCTTGATCATGCTGATGGTCTGGATTATCTCCCGGCTGTTGACCATAACTCCTCCTCAGATCCTGTGCATGGAATTGAAGATATCCTCGTGCTGCGTCCTGATCTCCACGCCGAGTTCGGCGGCGACGGGCGCGAGAGCGTCGCCCACCGCGGAGACGGTGACGCCCTCGGGAAGAGTGATCATCATGATCATGGTGAAGTACGCGTTCTGCATGACGGTCTGCGAGATATCCTCGATGTTGATGCCGAGCTCGTAGAGCTTCCAGGCGACCTTGGCGATGATGCCGGTGCAGTCCCTGCCTATAACCGAAACGATAGCTTTCATACAGTCTCCGAAAAACTTTTTGCACATTATACCACACCCGCACGCGCAACGCAAACACATCGCACGCGGGAAACGATGACAAATCAATGCGCGTGAAAAGCCCGTTCAACGAGCGATACGGGCTCATGAACGGACTTTTCGGCGAATTGCCGGAGGCTTCTTCGCAAACGGCTCAGAGAAGTATGCAGATGACGCCGCCCTTTCCTTCGTTGACTATCCTGCCAAGCGTGCGCCTGAGTTTGTTCTCGGCGTCGGCGGGCACGAGGTCGAGTTTGCTCCTTATCCCGTCTGCGACGAGAGCGGAGAGGCTGCGCCCGAATATGTTGGTCTGCCATATCGCCTGCTTGTCGCCCTCGAAGTCGCGAAGCAGGCTCCCGAGCAGTTCCGAACTCTGCTGTTCGCTGCCGACGATGGGACTGACCTCGGTCTTGACATCCACGCGCATGATGTGCAGCGAAGGCGCGCTCGCGCTGAGGCGCACGCCGTACTGCTGTCCCTGTCTTATTATCTCGGGTTCGCCGAGCGTCATCTCTTCGACGGTGGGATGCACGATGCCGTAGCCGGTGGCTTCCGCCTGTTCGAGGGCGGCGGCGAGCCTTTCCGTCCTGCTCTTCGCCGCAGCCATGGTGCGGATATTCGCGAGCAGCGAGAAATCGTCGGTGATGTCCAGCCCGCTCTCGCGGCTCGCCACCCGGTAAAAGACATCTTCCTTGGGACGGACGGTGACCTCTATCCTGCCCTCCCCCGCCTCGAGCTCGACGCCGGAGGGGAGCTGCCAGAACTCCCTGCCCTCGAAGAAGGCGTCTATGCCCTCGTAGTCCTTCATCTTGGACACTTTTTCGCCCATATCGCGGACGGCGGAGAGCATCTCGCGTACCACTTCGTCGTCGGCGGGCAGCGCCTGCACCCAGCGCGGCAGCTTGAGGTCTATACGGCGAACGCCGAATTCGAGCAGGATATCTTCCATGACGGCGGAGATGTCGCTCTCGGTCATGGACGGCGCGTGGGCGACGGTGACGGGCGCGTCGTACTTGGCGGCGAGTTCCGCGGCAAGCGTCCTCGCGCTTTCGGCGGCGGGATCGGCGGTGTTGAGCAGCACCGCGAAAGGCTTGCCCGTCCTTTTGAGCTCTGCGATGACCTTCTCCTCGGCGGGTATATATTGTTCGCGCGGGATACCCGTGAACGACCCGTCGGTCAGCACGGCGACGGCGACGGTGCTGTGCTCGCGTATGACCTTGTCGGTGCCTATCTCCGCCGCCTCGGCAAAGGGCATATCTTCCTCCGACCAGGGTGTGGAGACCATGCGGTCTCTCCCGTCCTCTTCCCCGCCGAGCGCGCCCGCGACCAGATAACCCACGCAGTCTATGAGCCGCATATTGACGGCGAGATTGTCGCGGAAATTGACGCGCGCAGCCTCGGCGGGCACGAAGCGCGGCTGAGTGGTCATGATGGTCTTGCCGTCGGCGGACTGCGGGATCTCGTCTATCGCGCGGGCGCGGGCGTCCGCGTCCTTTATACCGTCCACGACGAGCTTTTCCATGAACTGCTTGACGACGGTGGATTTGCCCGTCCGGACGGGGCCCACAACCCCCACATAAATGTCCCCGCCCGTGCGCGTGGCGATGTCGCGATAAAGGTCGTATTTGTCCATAAGAGCCTCCATTTCGGTTTGCTAAAATGTATGACCGCCCGCCGCCGAATATTCCGTCCGCGAAAAAAGCCGCGTCGCGAGTGGGAAAGCGCGAAAAACGCAACAAAAAAGCGGGCGATTTCGCCCGCTTTCTTTTATGTGACCGTTTTGTTCAGACGGCTTTTGCGAGAATGCGTTCCATGCGCGCCTGCTTGACGGCGGAGATGAGCACATCCACCGCGAACTCCATCTCCTCGAGGGTGGGCACGGAGGGCGCGATGCGGATGTTGCTGTCCATGTCGTCCAGCTTGTAGGGGAAGGTGGCGCCGGCTTCGGTGAACTTGACGCCCGCTTTTGCCGCGATCTCGACGATACGCTTTGCGCACTTGCGGACATCCACGGAGATGAAATAGCCGCCGCGCGGCTTGGACCACTTCACGAACTCGTCGCCTTCGAAGGCTTCGGTGAACTTCCTGTCGAACAGCTCGAACTTGGGACGCAGCAGCGCGGCGTGCTGAGCCATCACCCGCCTGACGCCCGCGGCGTTCACGAGGAAGTTGGTGTGCATGACCTGATTGATCTTGTTGGGGCAGATGCACTTGAACGCCATGAGGCGGAGGATATCCTTTATGTTCGCCTCGGAGGCGGCTATCGCCGATACGCCGCTGCCCGCGAAGGTGATCTTCGAGGTGGACGCGAAGGAGTAGATCCTGTCCATGGTGCCCGCCTTGCGCGCGACATCGAAGATATTCTTGAGCTGATCGTCGGTGTCGTAGAGGGAGTGCACCATATAGGCGTTGTCCCAGAAGATGCGGAAGTCGGGGGCGGCGGTCTTCATGAGCGCCATCCTCTCCACCACCTTATCCGAGAAGGTTATGCCGGTGGGGTTGGAGTACTTGGGCACGCACCAGATGCCCTTGATGGAATCGTCCTCGCGCACCAGCGCTTCGATGACATCCATGTCGGGACCGTCCTCTTTCATGGCGACGGTGATCATCTCGATGCCGAACTGCTGGGTGACCGCGAAATGCCTGTCGTAGCCGGGAGCCGGGCAGATGAATTTGACGCGCTTGAGCTTGCCCCAGGGGGTGGACCCGAGCACGCCGAACTGCACCGCGAAATGCACGAGCGTGTACATGAGATCCAGGCTGCTGCCGTCGGCGGCGATGACCTCGGAGGGCTTCACTCCGAACAGCTCGGCGAACAGCGCGCGGCAGGCTTTGGTGCCGGCGAGGGCTCCGTAGTTGCGGGCGTCGACATCTTCGGACGAATAGTCGTACGCCGCCGCGCCCGCGAGCATGGGCATGGCGATCTCGAGCTGAGCTTTGGAGGGTCTGCCGCGGGTCATGTCCACGCTGCGCCCTTCTTTGACGAGTTTCTTGAACTTCTTCTGTTCCTCGGCGAGCATCTTTTCGAGCTCGCTGCGGGAAAACGATTTGTAATCCATAATCCTCCTGTTGTCCGCGCGGCAAGGTAGGGTCTCCCGCGCCGCGTAAGGCAAAGTTTACCACATTATACGCCCGCTTGCAAGCGCGGGGTCAATCTTCCTCTTTGTTGCGCCTGACGATGAGTTTTATCGGCGTGCCGTCAAAGTCGAACGCCCGCCTGAGAGCGTTTTCGAGATAGCGCAGATAGCTGAAATGCATGAGCTCGGGATCGTTGACTTTGAGGACGAATGTGGGCGGAGAGACGGAGACTTCGGTGATGAAGTAGATCTTGAGTTTGCTGCCCTTCCTCGACGGCGGTTCGCCCGTACGCACGGCTTCGGTCAACACATCGTTGAGCAGCCCCGTGGCTATGCGGCGGCGGCTGTTGGCGAGCACCCTGCGGCATTCGCCGAGGATGGTGTCCACCCTCTTGCCCGTCGCGGCGGAAACATACACCGAACGGAAATAGTCCATGAACTTGAGCTCCTCGCGGAGACGCTTGTCGAACTTGTCCTTGGTGTAGGTGTCCTTGCTGACCAGATCCCACTTGTTCATGACCACGACCGAGGGCTTGCCCTGCTCGTGCACATAACCCGCTATCTTGACATCCTGCTCGGTGATGCCCTCCGCCGCGTCGCAGACGATGAGCACCACATCCGCCCGCCGCACGGCGAGAAGACTGCGCATGACGCTGTAGCGCTCCAGCCCCTCGTCCACCTTTTTGCGGCGGCGCATCCCCGCCGTGTCTATGAGCACATACTTGTCCGCGCCCACGGTGAGTTCGGTGTCGATGGCGTCGCGGGTGGTGCCCGCGGCGGGACTGACTATGACGCGGTCGTAGCCGAGCAATTTGTTGACCAGCGAGCTCTTGCCGGCATTGGGCTTGCCGACTATGGCGATCCTGATGACCTCGTCCTCTTCCTCGGGATGAGCGACGGGCACCGCCTCGGCGACCGCGTCAAGCAGCTCGCCGAGCCCCTTGCCCTGCGCGGCCGACACCGCGTAAGGCTCGCCGAATCCCAGCCCGCAAAATGCGTAGGCGAGATCCTGCTCGTTGTTGTCCAGCTTGTTGACGGCGAGCACGACCGGCACCTTCGCCTTCCTGAGATAGGAAGCGATCGCCTCGTCGTCGAGGGTGAGCCCCGTCCGCCCGTCCACCACATACACTATGGCGTCCGCGGCGCTGACGGCGATCTCCACCTGCTCGCGGATATGCGTCCACATCTCGTCGTCGCTCTTGAGCTCCAGCCCGCCGGTGTCTATGAGAGTGAACACGCGGCCGCACCACTCGCAGTCCGCCTGCACCCTGTCCCTCGTCACGCCGGGCTCGTCTTCGACGATGGATATCCTGTCGCCGACCAGCTTGTTGAACAGCGTGGACTTGCCGACATTGGGGCGTCCGACAATAGCTACCAAAGGTTTCATAATTCCTCCCCGCGGCAGCGCCGCGGCGCGAAAGTTGCTTATTTCAGAAGTTTATGCGCCGGTTTTGCGCGATAAACGCTCGGTTTCGTCATGCGTTCGGGGCTATCCAGCCCGTGAGATAACTCGCCGTGTTCGCCGCCGAGAACATCTCGGTGCGCTTCTCTCCCGCCTCCGCGAACCTCGCCGCGGTCGCGGTCTGCATAAGTTTGTAGATGAGCGCGACGGTGTCGATGGGACGGCGGGCGAGCAACACCAGCCCCTCCCCTTCGAGATATTCGGCGTCTGCGGAATGCCTGCCGCCTTCGGACTCGCAGACTATGACCGCCTTGCCCGACTTCATGCATTTGTAGATGACGGACGGGTCATAGGAAGTCACCGCGATGTCGCTGACGGACAGATACTCGTCGAAGAGTTCCTCCTTGGTCAGGATGACCGTGCCGCCCACGCCGCCCTCCTCGTCGGAGATGGCGCGCAGCGACGCCACGCTCGCGGGATCGCCGGTGTAGCAGACGGTGTTGAGTATGTTCCCCTGATCGGTGAGCAGCCTGAGCAGCTCCGCCCTCTCGCGTTTTCCCCGCTCATTGAGAAAGACGGTGGGTGTCCTCGGCAGCCCGAGCTCCTGTTTCTTCGCCTCTTTTTCTATGGGAGTGAGGTCGGGAGCGTCGAAGGGCAGCCCCAGCACCATGACCTTCCGCGAAGGCACCCCGCGCTGCACCAGCTCCGCCTTCATATCGCCGTTCTCGACTATGTAGCAGTCTGCGTCGTGGACGGCGCCCTCGCCGTGCACCACGAACCCGTTCATCATGTAGATCACGCTCGTGCCGAACCCCGCCTTACGCTTGGCTTCGGCAGCCACCGCGCAGGCGTAAGGAGTGACGGCGAGCAGGAATTCGGGGCGATAGCGCTTGACGGCGTTTGCGATACGGCGGCTGCGCCTGCCCATGCGTCCGCCCGAACGCTCGCCTTCCCTGTCGTAGCGGAACGCCTCCTTCGCGGTCATGCGCTTATCCGCCACCATCCTGTACTCGTCGCTTATCTGCATGAGCTTGTCGAGGCGGGAGAACCGGGCGCGGGAGTCGTACTTGCTCTCGTCGAGTATGACGACATTGTGCGTCCCTTCGCGGCGCACCGCTTGGGCGAGCGCCTCGGACACTCCGCCGAACTCCCCTCTCGAGGTCATGATGACGATGACGGGCTTTCTTTCCATCTCAGTCCTGCACTATGATCGGGATGATCACCGGGAACTGCCTGTCGCGGTAGAACAGCTTGCGCACCGCCTTTTTAACGATGCGGCTGAGCTCGCCGAGGGAATCCTCGTCGAAATCCGTGCCGTTCACGGTGTCTCTCACGACTCCCGCGATGTCGCGCTCGATGTCGTCCGTGAGATTGAACCCGCGGGCGATGACTTCGCACTCGCCCGCCATCCTGCCGCTCGCCGCGTCCACCGACGCCAGGATGAGCAGCATACCGTACTCCGCGAGACTGCGGCGGTCGGACACCACCGCGTCGCCGTCCTCGAGCACCACGCCGTCCACATACACATTGCCGGCGGGCACATTGGAGTGCTGCTTAAGCGACTTGCCCACGCCGTACACCTCGCCTATCGCGGGGATGACGATGTTCTCGGCGGGCACTCCGAGCGAACGCGCGATCTCGGCGTGCTTGAACTGATGGCGGTACTCGCCGTGCACGGGCATGAAGAAGCGCGGGCGCACCAGCGACAGCATTATCTTGAGCTCCTCTTCGTAGGCGTGTCCCGAGACATGGACTTCGTTCATCGCCTCGTAGATGACATTCGCGCCCTTGCGGAAGAGGTTGTTGATGACATCGTAGACCGACTTCTCGTTGCCGGGGATGGGCGTCGAGGAGAGCACCACGACATCGTCGGGGCCCACCGACACCTTGGAAAAGTCGCCGCGGCTCATCTTGTTGAGCGCGCTCGACGGCTCGCCCTGCGTGCCCGTCGCGATGACCACCACCTTTTCGGGCGGCAGTTTGCCTATGCCGTCGGCGATGATGCCCTTCGGGATCTTGAGCTCTCCGACGCGGGAGGCGACTTCGACTATGCCCTTCATGCTACGCCCCGCGAGCACCACTTTCCTGCCGTACTTCTCGGCGAGCCAAAGTATTTGCTGCACGCGATAATTGGAAGAGGCAAAGCACGCGATTATCAGCCTCTTTGTCGGATTGGCGACGAAGATGCTCTCAAGCCCCTGCCCCACCACCATCTCGGAGGTGGAAGAGCCCTTGCGCTCGACATTGGTGGACTCGCCGAGCATGAGCAGCACGCCCTTGGCGCCTATCTCGGCGATGCGCTGGAGATCTGTCTTCTTGCCGTCGATCGGGGTGTTGTCGATCTTGAAGTCGCCGGTCACGAACACTATGCCGAGCGGCGTGGTTATGGAAAGCGCGCACGCGCCCGCCATGGAGTGCGCCACCTTGATGAACTCCACCGAAAAGCACCCGAGTTTGATCTCGTCGCCGGCGTTCACCTGCGTGAGCCTGATCCTGCCTGCGCCGCGCTCGGCGAGCTTGCGCTCGACAAGCCCCAGAGTGAGCGCCGTGCCGTAGACGGGAACATCGAACTCGTCGGCATAGTAAGGCAGCGCGCCTATGTGATCCTCGTGACCGTGAGTGAGCACTATGCCCCTCACCTTGTGCATGTTGTCCCTGAGATAGGTTATGTCGGGGATGATGGCGTCGATGCCGGGACTGTCTTCGCGCGGGAATTCCACGCCGCAGTCCACGATGATGATGTCGTCGCCGAACTCGAGGGCGGTCATGTTCTTGCCTATCTCGCCCACGCCCCCGAGGAAAATTACCTTAACGGATCTTGCCATGTTTCTCCTTGTGCGGCAGCCCGCCGCATTTGCGTTTTTGACTCGATACTCGGGTATTATACATTATAAAAAAGTTTTAAGCAACCGAAATCGCCCGGGCGCGGACGGCGTTCCCACGCAGGCAAGCGGCGCGATTTTCTTTACAAACACGCGCGGGAAGTAGTATAATCCCCGCATACGGCACTCTGTGCCAAGGAGGTCACGGTTTATGAGAGTTTACAATTTTTCCGCCGGTCCCAGCATGCTCCCCCTCGAGGTGCTCGAAGAGGCGGGGCGTCAGATCACGGATTACGAAGGTTCGGGCATGAGCGTCATGGAGCTCAGCCACCGCGGCAAGGTGTACGAGCCGATACACGATGAGTGTATTTCCCTCGTTCGCGAGCTGATGGGCGTGCCGGAGGATTACGATATCCTGCTCGTCCAAGGCGGCGCTTCCACTCAGTTCGAAGCCGTGCCGCTCAACCTGCTCGTCAAAGGCAAGGCGGACTATGTCGTCACCGGCAACTTCTCGAACAAGGCTTACAAAGAGGCGATAAAGTACGGCGATATCCGCCTCGTCGCGTCTTCGGAAGAGGCGGGCTACACCTATATCCCCAAGGTCACCCGCAAAGACTTCCGCGACGATATCGACTATGTCCACATCACCGAGAACAACACCATCTTCGGCACCAAGTGGAACTACACCCCCGACTGCGGCGCGCCGCTGGTGTCGGATATGTCCTCCTGCATCATGAGCGAAGTGACGGATGTGAGCAAGTACGCCCTCATCTACGCCGGAGCGCAGAAGAACCTCGCTCCCGCGGGCGTCACCCTCGTCATCGTGCGCAAGGACCTCATGGGTCACGAGATGGCGATCTGCCCCACCATGCTCAAATATTCCGTGCAGGCGAAGAACAACAGCCTTTACAACACTCCTCCCTGCTGGGCTATCTATGTCATGATGCTGAACATGCGCTACCTCAAAAAGATGGGCGGCGTGGCAGCCATCGAGAAGATCAACCGCGAAAAGGCGGCGATGCTCTACGATTTCATCGACAACTCCTCCTTCTACCGCAACAAGGTCGTGCCCGAGGACCGTTCGATGATGAATGTGCCCTTCGTCACCCCCTCCGCCGAGCTGGACGCCGCTTTCGTCAAAGAGGCGGAAAAGGCGGGGCTGGTCTCGCTCAAGGGTCACCGTCTCGCGGGCGGTATGCGCGCGTCCATCTACAACGCCATGCCCGTCGAAGGCGTCAAGGCGCTCATCGACTTCATGAAGAAGTTCGAGCTCGAAAACAAGTAAGCGAGGAAACCATGGATATCCTGAAACTCAACGCCATCTCCCCCCTCGCGGGCGAGATATTGAAGGGTTACGACCTCACGGACGAGAGCGCGGCTCCCGTCGGCATTCTCGTGCGCAGCGCGGATATGTCCGCCTACGATGTCCCCGCCTCCCTGCTCGCGGTGGCGAGGGCGGGCGCCGGGGTCAACAATATCCCCCACGCCGATTACGCAAAGCGCGGCATAGTCGTCTTCAACTCCCCGGGCGCAAACGCCAACGCCGTCAAGGAGATGGTTATATGCGAGTTCCTGCTCGCCGCCCGTAACCTCGTCGAAGGCATCCGCTGGACGGCAACGCTCACCGGCGACGATGTCGCAAAACAGGTCGAAAAGGGCAAGAAAAAGTTCGTGGGTCACGAAATCCTCGGCAAGACGCTGTGCGTCATGGGGCTGGGCGCCATAGGCAGAAAAGTCGCCGCATCCGCCCACGCGCTCGGCATGACGGTTAAGGGCTACGATCCCTACCTCTCCGACGCGGCGCGCGAGGAGATCCCCTTCGTCAAAGTGCTCCCCACTCCGGGTGAAGCGTACGCCGGCGCGGATTTCGTCTCCCTGCACATGCCCGCGACCGAGGAGACCAAAGGCATGATAAACGCCGCCGCCATAGAAAAGATGGCTGACGGCGCCGTCGTGGTCAACGCCGCGCGAGGCGAACTCGCCGTCACCGCCGACATCAAAGCCGCCCTCGCTTCCGGGAAACTCCACAAGTATGTCTGCGACTTCCCCACCGCCGAGATCAACGACTGCGACGGCATAGTCGCCGTGCCCCACCTCGGCGCTTCCACCGAGGAAGCGGAAGACAACTGCGCCGTCATGGCGGCAAACGAGCTCAAGGATTACATCGAGACGGGCAGCATCGTCAATTCGGTCAACCTGCCCTGCCTCAAACTCGACGCCCCCGCCGCGCACAGGATGACCGTTATCGCCGAAGCGGGCGCCGCCCTCCCCGAAGGCGGTCTCCGCGCCGAACGCAAAGGCTTCGTCTACGCGGCTTACGACTCCGCCGCCCCCTTCGACGCCAAGTCCGTCGAGTCGATCCCCGGAGTCATCCGCGTCCGCATTATCGCCTGAAATCCGTCATCTAACCGCATCAAATCAAAAAGCGGGAGCCTCGCTCCCGCTTTTGATTTGCGCGCATCTCCGTCCGCGCCGGACGCCATCCGACGCGGGAGGGCTAAGTGCACTTTGAATAAGGGAGTGCGTGTCCAACCGCTCTCCGAAGGAGTGTATTTTACCACTTGAACGCTTGATCTCATCCCCATAAGCCAATTAGGGACGGGGCTTTACCCCAAAAAGTGTCCTCGGCTACGCCTGCGGTATTTTTTGGGGACCCCGGGGAACTTCGAATAAGTAAGTGCGAGTTCAGACAGCGCGTATCAGTGCTACCCCGTCCCTAATTGGCGGTTATGTAGGAACGCTCCGAATGAGTAAGTGCGAAGTCAAGCACTCTCGATCGGGCGAAGTGCCCCGAGCGTGGTAATACAGTCCCCCTCCTTCCCTTCGGGCTTTCCTCACCCACGCGGAATAGGGGACAGTCCTCGTATCATGCACGACAAACGCGGGTGTGATACTCGCGCTTATCGTGGCGCACTCACTAAGTTCAAGCGGCGGGCACCACCGGCTGAGATCCCCGTGTGGGGCGAGGAATTCGGCCGCGCGCACTATGCCCGTGCCTGCTTAGAGCGTGAGCGGCGCGCGACGCTCAAAGAGCGCGCCGCGACTTTCAAGCGGCGGCTTTGCCGCCTGTGAAAGTTTGGCTGAGCGGCGCGTAATTCCGTCTTCGAAAAATGTAGTGCGGGTCTAAGAACGCTTCGAATTGGCGTTGCGCGAGTTCAATGCGGCTCTGACAAAGCTATTCGCCAAATCAGACGCATACACCTGACGGCGTCATTTGGATGATATGCGCGAAAGCCTCGCCTCAGCGGACGCGCGGTGTACTTGTCGTACATAAGCGGTCGGTGAGGCGGGGCTGACAAAGCAGATCGCCGAATGACGCCGTCAGGAGGTGATGAGGCGGGCAATATGCCGCAAAGTATTACTCATCGGTGGTGAGAGTTCCGCACCTCGGAGCAGGATCTCGGAGGGGCGTTCGCCGATGATGGCGGAAATGAGGTTAAGTTCGGGGGCGTCGAAGAGGTCGATGACTTCGACGGGGTGGCGGGCGGTGAGGTTGAGGAGGGCGTCTCGGGTGAGAGCGAGACGGCTGCGCGCGCCGTCGGTGCCGGTTATGAAGGAGGCGATGTCGAAAGCGTCTCCGCTTGCGCCTTCGCTTTCGAGGCGGCAGGCGAGCGCGGCGAGCTCCTCCCAATTTTCGAGGAGGGGGCGGAGGCGGAAGTTGAAGATGCCGTCCACGGCGAAGTCGGCGGTCTCGGAGAGCGCCTTGCGCACGATGTTGCCTTCGTATTGTCTGTCAAAATGCACAAGCGAGCATATGAGAGCACAATTTGCGTGGTTCAAGTCCGAGTTTTGCATTTTTTCGAGAAAAAAGCGGAGTTTCATGAACACAAGGACGACGGTCTCGAGAATGTCCGCGACCTGCTCTTCCACCTCGCGCGCGACCTCGCACACGGACGCGAGATATATGAACACGCGGTCGCGGCTCTCTTCGACCGCGAAAGAGAGATTCTTTATGCCTCTGAGTTTGCCGAGCACGAACTCTATCTCTTTCCCGTACGCCTTGTCAATGCTGATGACATCGGACCACATACACACCTCGGCTATATTCTATGCATTCGGCGGCGAATAATTTAGCCGCGGAAAAATTCGCGGCGGAAAAAACCGGGAAGCGCGCGGGGATGTCGGGAGCGCGTCGCCCGCTTTGCTTGCCGCGGCGGGCGGCGGGTGATAAAATAATTGTAACCTACGCCGTGCGGCGGCGTATTTTAAGTGAACGGACGGATATGAAGAACGAGGTGCTCGAGGAGCTTTTCAAAAAATACTACAACGAAGCCAAGCTGTATGTGGCTTCATTGTGCCGCGACTCCGCCCTCGCCGACGAGATAGTGTCGTCCTCCTTCTACAAGGCTTTCACCAAGCTGGACGAGGCGGGGAACAACTTCAAATTCTGGCTGTTCAAGGTGTGTCGCAACACTTACTTTGACATGCTGCGCCGCAGGGGGCGCCTGACCGCGCTCAGCGAGTCCATGGCGTCGGAGGAGGACGGCGACCTTGCGGACAGACTGATCAAACAGGAGGAGTACGCCGCGCTCTACCGCGCGATCTCGCTCCTCAAAGAGAACCTGCGCGAGGTCATCGAGCTGTACTACTTCGGCGAGATGTCGGTCGCGGAGATAGCCGGCATAACCGAGGAGAGCACGGCGAATGTCAAGGTCATGCTCTACCGCGGCAGAATGAAACTAAAACAGATCCTGGAGGGACAGATATGAAATACGACGATGCTTTCACCCACTACAAGGACGGCACCGCCAGCGACGAAGAAAAAGAGTTCGTCGAACAGGAGCTCGCAAAGGCGCGCGCGCTCGTCTCCATGCTGGACGACGATTCGGTGGCTGCCCGCCCCGCAGAGGTAAAACGCGCGGAGGCAGCCGAGGTCAAAGAAGCGAAAAAACAGTTCTCATGGCACAGGCTGATGATAGGTCTCGTGGCGATAATCGTGCTGCTGGTCGCGGTCGGCGCGGTGCTCGGCGGCGTGTTCGGCGCGGCGGGCGCATACGCCAAGAACTCCGTCGCGATCTCGAGCGAAGAGGCGGTCGCTCTCGCCATACAGGCGGCTTACGAGGACGCCGTTTCGTCCAAATGGGGCGCGACCGCGTTCGTCGGCGAGAACAACTTCCGCCTTGACGAGAGACCCGACGAAGTCGACCGCAAGTTCGTGCTCGGCAGCAACATCAGAGACAGCTATTATGTCTACGAGATAGATGTCAAAGGCTGGGACGAGAACAGGGTCGAATGGGAATACGAGATCGACATCGACGCCCGAAGCGGCGGCGCGCTCATCGTCAAGGTCGAGCGGGACCACGAGGGCTACTACCCCGGCTACGGCAGAGGTTGATCCCCGCTCCCGCGCACAGATAGGCATACCCGGCGCCCCCGCATCCGAGCGGGGGCGTTTTTTTGCGGCGGAGTGGATAACGGTTTTCGATCCGCCCTCCCCTTTTTCTCCCCGCAAGCGACGCTTCGCGCACGAAATTATGCTTCAAGCTGTTGATTCCGCCCGTAAAGAGTGGTAACATAGTGGTGTATGTACGCGCGCTCGCACATATCGCGCGCCTGCAGTGCGCCGTCGCGCGCAGGGAGGTACCATGAACCAAGTCGATTACCAAGCGATCCTCGCAAGTCTCACCCTCGAAGAAAAAGCGTCCCTTTGCTCGGGTCTCACCTTCTGGAAGACGGCTCCCGTCGACCGCGTCGGGATCCCGTCCGTGCTCATGACGGACGGTCCTCACGGAGTGCGTCACGAGCAGGAGAGCGTGGGCACCAACATCATGTCCCCCGCCCATCCCGCGACCTGCTTCCCTCCCGCGGTGACGACCGCAAGCTCCTGGGATCCCTCCCTCGCCGAAGCCGAAGGGCGCGCCATCGCCGAAGAGGCGCGCGCTCAGAAGATCACCACCGTGCTCGGCCCCGGCGTCAACATCAAGCGCAGTCCGCTCTGCGGCAGGAACTTCGAGTACTTCTCCGAAGATCCGCTGGTCGCGGGCACCATGGGCAGCGCGTGGGTGCGCGGCGCTAAGAGCCTCGGGGTCGGCGCGTCGCTCAAACATTTCTGCGCCAACAATCAGGAGCACCTGCGCATGTGCATCGACACCATCGTCGACGAGCGCGCGCTCCGCGAGATATATCTTCCCGCCTTCGAACAGGTGGTCAAGGAAACGCAGCCCGCGCAGGTCATGTGCTCCTACAACCGCCTGAACGGCACCTACCTCTCCGACAACAAGCGAATGCTCACCGACATCCTCCGCGACGAGTGGGGATTTGAAGGCATCGTGGTCAGCGACTGGGGCGCGGTCAACGACAGGCTGGAAGGCATAAGAGCGGGCATGGACCTCGAGATGCCCGGCAACAGGGGCGCCAACGACAAAGTCATCGTCAAGGCGGTCAAGGACGGCGTCATCTCCGAAGAGGAACTTGACAGAGTCGTTTTGCGTCTCATAAAGTTCGCTTTTGAATGCAAGGCGAACGAGGTCGAGGGCGCGGATCCCAAGTTTGAGGAGCATCACGCGCTTGCCGCGAAGATAGCTTCCGAGAGCGCGGTGCTGCTCAAAAACGAGGACGGAACGCTGCCCGTCTCCAAAGACGCGAAGATCGCCGTCATAGGCGCGCTCGCCGAAAAGCCGCGCTATCAGGGGTCGGGTTCGAGCAACATCAACCCCACCCGCGTCACCTCTTTCCTCAACGCGCTCGACGAGGAGAACATCCCCTATGTCTACGCTCCCGGCTACAAGTTCCGCGGCGACGGTTACAGCGCGCACCTGGTCAAGAAGGCGGCGGAAGCGGCGAAAGACGCGGATGTCGTCCTGCTCTTCATCGGACTCACTCCAAAGTACGAATCCGAAGGTTTCGACCGCAGGCATATCGACATGCCCGACGGTCATGTCATACTCGCCGAGGAGATCGCGAAGGTCAATCCCAACATCGTGACCGTGCTCTCCTGCGGCTCGCCCGTGCAGCTCGACCGCGTGGAGCCCGTCTCCCGCGCCATACTCAACATGTACCTCGGCGGTCAGGCGGTGGGGCTCGCGACGCGCGATATCATCTTCGGCAAGGTCAACCCCTCCGGCAAACTCGCCGAGACCTTCCCCCTCCGCGAGAGCGACAACATCTCCTCGCATTATTTCCCGCAGGGACCGCGCAATGTGCAGTACCGCGAGAGCGTTTTCGTCGGCTACCGCTACTTCGACACCGCGGATAAGCCGGTGCGCTACCCCTTCGGCTACGGGCTCAGCTACACCTCTTTCGAGTACTCCGACCTCAAGCTGTCCGCGACGGACATCGACGAGGACGACACCCTCGAAGTTTCCTTCAAAGTCAAAAACACCGGCAGCCGCGACGGCGCGGAAGTCGCCGAGCTCTATGTCTCCGACCGCGTCTCCTCCGTCTTCCGTCCGAAGAAAGAACTGCGCGCGTTCAAGAAGGTGTTCCTGAAAGCGGGCGAGGAGACCACCGTCACTCTCACCCTCGGCAAGCGGGCGTTCGCTTACTACAATGTCCTCATCTCCGATTGGCATGTGGAGAGCGGTGAATTCGACATCCTGGTCGGCGCCTCCTCCGCGGACATCCGCCTCTCCGCCACGGTGACCGTGCGTTCGTCGGCTCCCGACGCGCCCATCCCCGACTACCGCGAGTGCGCGCCCGCCTACTACGAGATCGCAGCCGGCGGCGAAAACAAACAGCATTCCGTGCCCGTCGAACAGTTCGCGGCGCTCATCGGCACTTCCATCGTCGAGAACACACCGTACGCCAAGGGCGAATTCGACCGCAACTCCTGCCTCTCCTCTCTCGTCGCCTCTCCCGTCGGCAAGTTCATGAACTCGCTGATAGTCGGCGGCGCGAAGATGGTGGCGGGCTTCTCCGAGAACGGCGACATGATCGTCCGCTCGGCGCAGGATATGCCGCTCAGGTCCTTCATGGGCTTCACGGGCGGGATGATCTCCACGGCTTCCGTCGAGGCGCTCGCCGAGATGTGCAACGGCGTCAAGGGCAGCTTCCGCCGCTTTATCAAGGGCTTCAAGCGCGACAAGAGCATGGACGCCTACAGCCCCAAGCCGGCGATGCTCTCCAAAAAGGCGAGAAAGGCAGCCGCCAAAGCCGAAAAGAACAAGTGACCCAAGCTTTTCGCGGGCGGTGACGCCCCCGAGGTGACTCATATGCAGGACGAGACAAAAGAAAGTTCCGCTCTCCCCTCAGAGGAGAATACCGCGGTCGCGGGCGACATTTCGCCCTACGGCTCCGACGACCCCGCGCCCGCCGCGAACGACGCTGCGAGCTCGGGCGCGAGCGGCGAAGCAAGCGCCGCCGCCGAGGCGCCGCTCTCCGTTAAACGCAAATTCTTCAAGGCGTGCAAGTTCTATCTATTCCTTGCCGCCATGTCCTTCGTGTGGGCGATAGCGGACTATGTGTTCATAGTCCCCAACGCCTTCGCCCCCGGCGGGCTGAACGGCGTTTCGTCGCTCATCTACAACGCCGTGCTCCCCTTCGATCAGCATCTTGCGGACACCGTGTTCAGCCCCGCCGTCACAGGTCTGGTGCTCAACATACCTCTGCTCATCGCGGCGTTCCTGCTGCTCGACAAGAAGTTCACCTTCGACACCCTCTACTGCGTCGCGGTCCACTCGGTGTTCATGGCGGTGTTCGATGTCATCGAGGGCTTCCCCGTCTACAAGGCGGGCGACTACGAGAGCGGTTATATGCTGCTCGCCTCGCTCGCGGGCGGCGCGATATCCGGTCTCAGCCTGGGTCTCATGCTGCGCTTCAACGCCTCCCGCGGCGGCACGGATATCATAGGCAAACTCATCTACGCCAAGAACCCCATCTCCAGCGTGCACTGGCTGATCTTCATGTGCGACTGCGTCATCGTCATCGCCTCGGGCGGTCTCGGTTTCATCGGTCTGGACTACAGCCAGGGCACCAACGCGGTCATCACCGCCGTGCTCTCTCCCATACTCTACTCCTTCCTGTCGCTGGTCACCACCTCGCAGGTGGCGGATGTCATCCAATCCGGCTTCCAGGCGTCCATCGTGTTCAATGTCATCTCCGACAAACATAACGAGATCGCCGCCGAGATCACCGGCACCCTCCACCGTGGCGTCACCATCACCGACGGCATAGGCTACTACACCGGCAAGGAACACAAAGTGCTGGTCTGCGTCGTCCGCAAAAAGCAGATCAACGAGGTCAAACGCATAATCCAGCGCCACGATCCCTCCGCGTTCATCTATATCACCAAGGCGCGCGAGGTCAACGGCTACGGCTTCGCGCCGCTGCGCAGCGACGGCTGATATATATGCTCGCCTGCGTCTATTCCCGAAAAGACAAATTCCTTCTGACCCGCCGTCCCCGTCCCTCCGTCGTTGAGGACGGCGACGCCGTCGTCCGCATAACTCTGGCTTCGATCTGCACCAGCGACCTGCACATAATGCACGGCTCCGTGCCCCGCGCCGTCCCCGGCATAGTCGTCGGGCACGAGGCTGTGGGCGTGGTCGAAGAAGTCGGCTCCGCAGTCCGCGGCGTGCGCCCCGGCGACCGCGTCGCGATAGGCGTGGAGACCTTTTGCGGCGAATGTTTTTTCTGCCGCCGAGGCAGCGTCAACAACTGTACTCTCCCTGACGGCGGCTGGGCGCTCGGCTGCCGCATAGACGGGTTGCAGGCGGGCTATGCCCGCATCCCCCACGCCGACACCGGTCTCACCCGCATCCCGGACGGCGTGGACGACAAAGCCGCTCTGCTCACCGGCGATATCCTCGCCACGGGCATGTGGGCGGCGGACATCGCGGACATAGAGGCGGGTTCGACCGTGCTCGTCATAGGCGCGGGTCCGACGGGCTGCTGCGCGGTCGCGTGCGCGGCGCTGCGCTCTCCCCGCCACATCATCGTCACCGACATCGATCCCGCGCGGCTGCGCTTTGTGAAAAAGCATTTTCCCGGCGTCACCGCCGTCCCGCCCGAAGAACTCCCCGCCACGATCGCGGCGCTCTGCCCGCACGGCGGCGCGGACAGCGTCATAGAGGCGGCCGGCACTCCCGAAACTTTCCGCGCGGCGTGGCAGTACGCCCGTCCCGCGGCTACCGTCGCCGTCATCGCGCTCTACGACGAGGCGCAGACCCTCCCCCTCCCCGATATGTACGGCAAAAATCTGGTGTTCAAGACGGGCGGCGTGGACGGCAACAAGTGCGGCGAGATCCTCTCGCTCATCGCGGACGGGAAGCTCGATGTCTCCCCGCTCATCACCCACACCTTCCCCCTCTCGCGGGCGGACGAGGCTTACCGCCTGTTCGCCGAAAAGGCGGACGGAGTCATGAAAGTCGCCCTCGTCCCGGACGATGAAATCGGCGCGGAAGAGATCGCTTTCTCCGTTTGACCAAGAAACGGCTTCCCGAGAAATACAACAAAAAAAACGGCGTTCACACGCCGTTTTTAATTTGTAAACATTTGTTTGGGGTCATTCGCCGATTATCTTGATCAGCACGCGCTTGTTGCGTTTGCCGTCGAATTCGCCGTAGAAGATCTGCTCCCAGGTGCCGAAATCGAGTTTGCCGTCCGTGACCGCGACCACCACTTCGCGCCCCATTATCGTGCGCTTGAGATGGGCGTCGGCGTTATCCTCGAAGCCGTTGTGGGCGTACTGCGAGTACGGCTTTTCGGGCGCGAGCTTTTCAAGCCACCTCTCAAAATCGGAGTGCAGTCCGCTCTCGTCGTCGTTGATGAAGACGCTTGCCGTGATGTTCATGGCATTGACGAGCACCAGCCCCTCTTTGATGCCCGACTCGGCGAGCGCGCGCTCCACCTCGGGGGTAATGTTACGGAAGCCCCTGCGGGTGGGAAGGTTGAAATAAAGTTCTCTTCTGAAGCTTTTCATGGTCGTCTCCTTTTCTTAAATACTACCAACCCCGCCGCCCACTGTCAATATCGCCGTCTGTTGAGTTTTTGTCCGGGCGGTAGTATAATCGCCGTATGGACGACAATTCTCTCATCGGCAGGATAAAGGAGCTGACGGACGGCGCCCTCCCCATGCATATGCCGGGACACAAGCGCAACACCCGCGCTTTTCCATGGCTCAGGGAGCTCGGCGGCGAACTCGATATCACCGAGATAGCGGGCGCGGACGACCTTCACGCCCCTTCGGGCGTGCTGTCCCGCACTTTGGAGCGCGCGGCGAGGCTGTACGGCGCGAAGCGCGCTTTCCTCTCCGTCAACGGCGGCACGGGCGCGGTGCTCGCGGCGTTTTACGCCTGCGTGGGGCGTGGCGGCAGCGTGCTCATCGGGCGCGGCTGTCACCGCTCTGCTGCGGGCGCGGCGGAGCTTTTGGGCGCGCGGGCGGACTATCTCCCCCAGCCCTCCGACCCTGAGACCGGACTGCTCGGCGGAGTGCTGCCCGAAGAGCTCAAAAAAGCTTTGTCAAAGCGGAACTACGACGCCGTTTTTCTCACTTCTCCGACCTACGAGGGCGTGACGACGGATATACGCGAAGCGGCGAGGATCGTGCACTCTAACGGTAGTATCCTCATTGTCGACGAGTCGCACGGAGCGCATTTCGCCCTTTCCTCCGCCTTCCCGGAGAGCGCGGGACGCGCGGGCGCAGATGTCGTCATATGCGGGCTTCACAAGACCCTGCCCGTGCTCACGCAGACGGCTCTCCTCACCGTCCACACCGACCGCCCCGATCTCACGGGGATCGCGCGCGCAATGTCCCTTTTTGTGAGCAGCAGCCCCTCCTACATCCTCATGGCGGCGGCGGACAAATTTTTCCTCGCGGCAGAAGATATGGGCGAAGATCTCTTCCGTCCCCTGCTCGCCGGGCTCGACGCGTTCTACCGCGAAACGGCGGATACAAAGCGTCTCAAAGTACTCGGCGACAGCCTGACGGCGAGCGGCGTAAATTTCAAAAGAGACACTTCAAAGATCTACATCGACTGTTCATCATGCTCTTTGAACGGTTACGGCGTCTCGGAACTACTCAGAGACAAGTTCGGGATAGAGGCGGAGTACGCCTCGCCCTGCGGCGTGCTGATGCTCGCTTCGGCGGGCGACGACGCCCTCTCGCTCGCGCGGCTCGCCAATGCCGTCAAGGAGGCGGATCGCGGTCTTTCGGCGGGGAGACGGCGAGTCCTCGCGCTGCCGGATCCCGCCGAGATCTTTTCTCTTCCGCAGGACACGCCCGAGGCGTGGGAGGAGATATCCGCGGCGGTGGGAAAGATATGCGCCGAGAGCGTCTATCTCTATCCCCCGGGTGTGCCCGTCCTCGTGCGCGGCGAGCGCGTAACGGAGCAGGCTGCCGATTATCTTTCGGAAGCGGCAAAAGCGGGCGCGTTCCTCGTCTCGGACAGCGGAGCGATACCAGAAGGCAGGATAGCCGTCGCGGCGGCGGGAGACGCCCTCGCCCGTTGACAAATCCGCGCGCGCGTTATATAATCTTAAAAAAGCTATAAGGAGCTCAGCCATGAAGAGAATAGTCACCCTGAACACCCGCGACCTTGAAAAGAGCAAGCTGAACGGCGGCTGCGGCGAATGCCAGACCTCCTGCCAGTCCGCTTGCAAGACTTCCTGCGGCGTCGCCAACCAGAAGTGCGAGAATAACGCGAAGTAATTCCTCCCGCTTCCTACATTGCAGCCGCCCGAGCGTGCTCGGGTGGCTTTGATTATGGTCCATACTTTTTTTAATTCCGGGATGTATTTCGCCGTCGACTGCGAGACGGGGGCGATACATGTCGTGGACGAGGCCGTCCGCGACGCGATAGACCTCTACCCTTCTTCCTCCCGCGAAGAGCTCGCCGCGATGCTGCTCGAAAAACACGGTTTGACGGAGAGCGAAGCGGACGAGTGCCTCGCCGAGATAGACGAATTGGCAGCCGCCGGCAAACTTTTTGCAAAGAAGCGATTTTCGAGCGATCTCGTCGCGCCCGCAAAGCGCCCCGGCGTCCTCAAAGCGCTCTGCCTCCATGTCGCGCACACCTGCAACCTCGACTGCGAGTACTGCTTCGCGAGCCAAGGGCGCTACCACGGCGAACGCGCGCTCATGTCCTACGAGACGGGCTGCCGCGCTCTCGACTTCCTCATCGAGTCGTCGGGCGACAGACACAACCTCGAAGTGGACTTTTTCGGCGGCGAACCGCTCATGAATTGGGAGACGGTGAAACGCCTCGTCGCCTACGGCAGAGAGCGCGAAAAGGAGTCGGGCAAGCACTTCCGCTTCACCCTCACCACAAACGGTATGCTCGTGGACGAGGAAGTCATCGACTTCACCTCCCGCGAGATGGACAATGTCGTGATGAGCCTCGACGGCAGAAAGGAAGTCAACGACCGCTTCCGCAAGACCGTGGGCGGCGTCGGGAGCTTCGACATCATCGTCCCCAAATTCCTCGCCCTGCAAGCCGCGCGCAAAGCCATCGGAAAAGAATACTATATCCGCGGCACCTTCACTCACCTCAATCCCGATTTCATGAAGGATATCGACGCCATGCTCTCCCTCGGCTTCGACAGGCTGAGCATGGAACCCGTCGTCTGCCCGCCGGACTCGCCCTACGCGCTGACCGAAGAGGATCTCCCCGTCGTTATGCGCCAATACGAGCTCCTCGCCGAGCGCATGATCGAGGAAAGGAAGAAAGGTACACCTTTCGTGTTCTACCACTACATGCTCGATCTTGAACACGGACCGTGTATTTATAAGCGGCTTTCGGGCTGCGGCTCGGGCTCGGAGTATCTCGCGGTCACCCCGACCGGCGAGCTCTATCCCTGCCATCAATTCGTCGGCGAAAAGGATTTCCTGATGGGAGATCTCGCCTCGGGCATCACCCGTCCCGACATCAGAGAGGCTTTCCGCTCCTCCAATGTGTTCACCCGCGCCGAGTGTGCGGACTGCGGCGCGCGTCTGTGGTGCGCGGGCGGCTGCGCGGCGAACTCCTTCCACGCCACCGGCTCCATCGACGGCGCCTACACCTACGGCTGCCGCCTGTTCAAAAAGCGCCTGGAATGCGCCATAGCCGTGAACGCCTCCGCCCTCCTCGACTCCGCCGCTCCCGCTTCACCCGCCGCCCCCTGCGACGACTGCACCGCCTGCGAGCCCTGACCCGCCGCACAGCGAGCGGCGCGCCACCAAACAAACAGCGGACCCCTACGGGTCCGTTTTTCTTTAGGCGTAGTGCGTGCATGTAAGAACGCTCCGAAGGAGTGTATTTCGCCGCTTGC
>DVOE01000009.1 GCA_018713795.1 Candidatus Limadaptatus stercoripullorum | reverse complement strand
GCGGAATAGGGGACAGTCCTCGTATCATGCACGACAAACGCGGGTGCGATACTCACGCTTATCATGGCGCACTTACTGATTTCAATCGGCGGGCACTACCGGCTGAGATCCCCGCGCGGGGCGAGGAATTCGGTCGCGCGCACTTTGCCCGTGCCTGCTTAGAGCGTGGGCAGCGCGCGACGCTCAAAGAGCGCGCCGCGACTTTCAAGCGGCGGCTTCGCCGCCTGTGAAAGTTTGGCTGAGCGGCGCGTGATTCCGTCTTCGAAAAAATTTAGTGCGTGTTCGAGCGCGCTTCGGATAGGTTATGTGCGAGGACGAGCGCGTTATTTCGTCTTCGAAAAAGTAGGGAGCGGATTCGAACTCACTTCAACCAAACGGAAGCTCCGCGGAACGCGCGTACCGCGTACCGCGGAGCATTCCAAAATATTCCGCCTTATTAGCTTAAATTTTGGTGTTTTCGATCCCCTTTACCATCAGGATATGGGGGACATGTTCTTCGGGGTAGGGGGAGCCCTGTTCGGTGTAGCCGAGGGAGCGGTAAAAGCCGGCGGCGCGGAGCTGGGCGGAGACGACTGTGATTTTCGCGCCGAGCAGGGCGACGCGGCGTTCCGCTTCGAGGACGAGGGCGGAGCCGACGCCTTTGCCGCGGTACTCGCGCGCGACGGCTATCCTGCCGATGGCGTAGCTCCCGTCGGATCTCGGGTAATAGCGGCAGGTGCCGATGGGCTTGTCGCCGCCGAAGGCGACGATGTGCACCGCCGCGTCGTCAAGGTCGTCGAATTCGCGAACGAAACCCTGTTCCTCTATAAATATGAGTGTGCGAAGAAGGCGCGCCTCCTCGGGGAGGACGCCGGGGGAAGCGGTGAAGCGCATGTCAGGCGATGAAGGGGGCGAGGGCGGCGAGCAGATCGTCGCAGTCGTCGGAAGCTATCTCGAGCACGACGGGTTCGCCGAGGTCGAGGCTGAATATGCCGAGGATGGACTTGGCGTCCACCACATACCTGCCGCTCTTGAGGGTCATCTCGTAGTCGTAGCGGGCGGCTATGTTGACGAACTTCTTGACGGTCTCTGCCATGTCGAGGCGAATGGTAACGGATTTCATGGGAGCTCCTCTCGTTTTTTGAAAATTATAGCGTAATACCCGCGATTTGCAAAGCGTTTTGCCGTGCATGGCGTCATTTTGCGCCGCTATTGCCTCGCGGGGCGGGGCGTGGTATAATTTCCGAGGAGGTGCGATGTGGAATACACGGGTGAAGGGATAGAGGCGCTCGTCGCCGCCGTCGACGACATCGAAAACGCGAGTCTCATAATCGCCGACAAAAAGATAAGGGCGTTGCTCAGGTGCCTCGCTTACTACGAGGAGCTGCGCACCGTCATCGAATATTGCGCCAAAGGCGCCAATTATCCCGCCGAAAAGAAAAAGGCGCTCGCCGCCACCGGCGACTACCGGGCGTTCCGTATGCCTTCGTCTCCGGAGTCCTCGGTCGTGCTCGGGGTGGGGCTGCTCACCGAGTTCGACAGCGGCACGGCGGATTTCCTCGACTTTTGCAGCGAGTGGTTCCCCGCCCAAAACAAGCAGGAGAGCCTCGCCCGCTGCTGCCGCGAGTTCTTCGAACCTTTCAAGTTCGCCCTCGCGGGACTCGTTGTGGACGGCGTCAAAGAGGAAGCTCCGCCTGTCGGCAGGGAAGTCAAGTTCGCTCACGACGGGCTCAAGGAACAGGCGGAACACCTGCTCGTGTCCATGGTGCGCGCGGTCACCGAAAGTTCGCTCCCGGAGTCCGAACGCGCCGATCTCGTCACCATGCTCGAAGGCTTTTCGGCAGCCCTCGACGCGCGCGATACTCTCATGATACGCGCGCTGTGGATAGGGCTCGCGCGCGCCCTCGCGGCGGACAAACTCTGCCCCAAAGAGATCGCGGCGGTGGATGAGCTCCTGAGGCTCTATCTCGTGGCTAAATAGCAAAACCCGGCTTTAATATGCTCGATCTGTCGTTTGACGCCCTTGTTTTGGCGAAATTCCGTGTGACGGCGGACAGCCCCGTCATCCGTCATCCTTTGGGACCCGTGATCGCGGATCCCTCTCTTTTGACGCCCGATCTTTCTCCGGACGGCAGGTGGCATCTCTTTGCGCACAGCCTCGCGGGCGTCCGCCGCTATGTCTCCGACGACGGTTTTTCGTTTTCGGGCGGGCGGGTGCTGTTCCGCCGCGCCATGCGTCCCGACATCAAGCGCGTCGGAGGGGAGTATATCCTGACCTTCGAGCGGGTGCAGCCGCTCCTTCCCCGCGGGCTCACCCTTCTCGGCGGGAGATGGAAGTCGGAGATATGGGTCTCTCGTAGCCCCGATCTCGTCACTTTCTCGGAGCCGCGTCCTTTGCTCGTCCACGACGGCAGGGACTCCGAGCGCGCGGGCAAAGGATGGGCGCTGTCCAATCCGTTTTTGCTCGAAGACGACGGGAAATTCCGACTTTACTATTCCTCGGGGCTTACATTCGTCAAGGACTGCGGGTTCAGCGAGCCCACCCACATCTGCCTTGCCGAGAGCGATCTGCCGTTCGCGGGATATGTCAAACGCCCGCAGCCGCTCATCTCTCCCGACCCCTCCTCCGAACTCTTCAACATCTGCTCGGGTTGTCTCAAAGTCTATCGCCTGCGCGACGGGTACGCCGGCGTGCAAAACGGCATTTACAATAAAGACGGAAGGAGCGAGTCCGCCATAAATCTGCTGCGTTCCGATGACGGCGTGAAGTTCGAGTTCGTGCGCACACTGATCGCGCCCGCCCGCGACGGGAGTTGGATGTCGCAGTTCGTCTACGCCTCCCACCTCCTCCTCGCGCCCGACGGGTCCCTCCGCCTCTACTTCAACGCCCGTGACCGCGCCGATATCACCGGCACCGAAAACATAGGCGTCGCCGTGGCGGAGTAGAGAGGCAGGGGCGCCGCCCCTGCACCCCGCGAGGGGCATCATGCCCCTCGACCCCGACCTTGATAAAAAACGCCGAGGCTTGCGGCTTTGCCCGCGCGCCTCGGCGTGGTTTTTATGAAGATGGGGGGAGGGGGGATGACCGCAGTCTTGCCTTAGAGCGGGGACCGCAGTCTTACCTCTGAGCGAGGACCGCAATCTTACCTCGGAGCAAGGAATGCAGTCTTACCTCGGAGCGGGGAGCCCTCCGCCGTTACATTCTGGTGGACTTGTCTTCGCCTATGCCGAGCATACCGTCCACGACATACTTTTTGCCGTTCGTGTCCTTCACGAAGCCGTAGATCTTGCCGAACGGGAGGGCGTAGTAGACATCCACGACCAGGAGGTGTATGGGCATATAGAAGGTGTTTTCGAGTTCGTACCTGATGTCGACCGCGCCGTGCTCGTCGCGGATGCGCCAGGTCTTCGCCTTGCGGCTGTCGCGCTCGAAGGTGACGGGGGGCAGCGGGAAGCTCTCGCCTTCCACCCAGATGAGGTTCTCGTTGTAGGCGTCCTGATCGATGGACTGGTTGCGGGTGAGGTTGAAGGCGAAGAATTTCTTTTCGCCGTCTATCTCGCACCTGCCCATGGTGGTCAGCCAGTCATAGTGCGCGCGGAAGGGATAGTAGCCCTTGTGGTCGTCGATGATGCTGACCGAGTCCTCATCGGTCACGAACTTCTCGCCGTTCACCGAGATATAGCCCGTGGCTTTCAGGAAATCTTTCTCGGAGTAGAGCGGCTTGTTGGGACCGAAGGGGATGGACACATTGGACGGGGGCGACAGCCTCTCCACCTTTATGTCGATCTCGAACCTTCCGAACTTGCGGTTTTCAGACCAACCGCAGGCGTGCGCCTTTCCGTTCATGAGGTCGTTCTCGATGACATACTCGCTCTTTTTGACCTTGAGCGAGCAATGATCGTCCACGAGCTGCGAGGCGACCTTCGCCTTCTTCACGGGCACGATGTTGCGCCAGGACGAGATCTTGCCCGTGCGCTTGTCGAACCACACGAAGATGGAAAAGCCGAAGGGACCCGTGTTGTAGATCGCGGAGACCAGCGCGCCTTCCTTGAGATGCACCTCGAACGCCTCCCACTCGGTGAGGCGGCTCTTCTTCATGCAGTCGGGCATATGCTTGCCGCAGGGTTTCTCGCAGTCGAGCAGATTGAGACGCTTGAAGGGGATGTCGAAGGTGCCGAAGTGCGCCTGTCCGTTCTCGACGATGCTGTCGGGGGTGGGGACGGGGCGCCTTTTTTCGGAGATGTAATCGGGATATTTGCTCATTTTTTCCGCCTCCCGGATGGGTCTTTTCGCCCAAAGTGTAGCACGGCAAAATAGCCTTTGCAATAGCGCGCGGCGCTTTTCGGGCGATAATGAACACTCGCGAAAGATTGTCGAAAATCCTCTTCCCGCCGCCCTCCCGCACTCCCGTTTCCCCGAATGGCGTAAAATCGCTTGACAAACCCACTCCTTCGTCTTATCATTTATGAGCATCTCGACGCGGGGTGGAGCAGTTGGTAGCTCGTCGGGCTCATAACCCGAAGGTCGTTGGTTCGAATCCTTCCCCCGCTACCACGGCAGCGGCTTCGCATCTTGCGGAGCCGCCGCAAAATAAGGCGGCGTAGCTTAGTTGGTTATAGCGGCCGGTTCATACCCGGCAGGTCGTTGGTTCGAATCCGACCGCCGCTACCAAAATCGGCCCCATGGTCAAGCGGTTAAGACATCGCCCTTTCACGGCGGTAACCCGAGTTCGAGTCTCGGTGGGGTCACCA
>DVOE01000061.1 GCA_018713795.1 Candidatus Limadaptatus stercoripullorum | reverse complement strand
GGAGCGAGAGCGGACGCGAGGCGGAACGCACAATCCTCGAGCGGAGGAGCGAAACGGGACTTTGCGAGCGGAAGAGCAGACGCAGGCACATACGCAAACACTCCGCAGGGATCTGCGGAGTGCTGCAAATGATGCCTTGCGGCTGTGATGGTGGAGGTGCGGGGAGTTGAACCCCGGTCCATACGACCCTTGACGGCGGTTTCTACATACTTAGCCGATGTTCGGTTTCACGCTGCCCGGCACAACGGCAAGCGCGGGAAGCGAAGAGCCCGTTAAACTGCGGTCTTACCGGGCGATGGGACCGCGTTGTCCGTTTTTCTGACGCCGCTTGCCCGGGGAACGGAAAACCCGGGGGCGGCGCGCCGACTAATTAAGCGGCGAGGGCGAACTCCGTGTTAGAGGAGCTCTGAGTATTTTTGTTCGCGTTTAATTATTTGCGTTCCGTTGATGACGCAGACGAGCCTGCGGTATGCTTGCGCCGCCTCAAACCGAATGTCGAAGCCGGTACACCCCCGTGATCCGCCGCGAACGAGCGGAGGGTGATTTGATTATATCATATTATATCCCGGGCGCAAGCGTTCAAGCGGGGTCTTGAGAAGAACGCCGAAGAGTGGTATAATTTTTTCGTGCCGCGGGGGCGCGTGTGAAGCACTCCGGCGGCGCGGGCGCGAATGTGCGAAACGCGGCGATCAAGCGCCGAAACGGAGAGATAAAGTGCGGAAAGCGCGAAAATCGTTTTTTCGGGAAGGAGGAAGATATGTGCATGATGAAGATAGTCGCGGGGATAATGCGGCATGATATGGGCTCGGGGCAGAAGCGCCGCGAGCGCACTCAGGTCATGCCCGGCGGAGTGACTCGCGCGGAGCACGCGTATCTCCCTGACGGGGACAGGCTGCATATGCTCGATGTCTATCGTCCGGAGGGGGCGGAGGGCGCCCTGCCGCTCGTGTTCAACATACACGGCGGCGCGTGGGTGTTCGGCGACAAGGACCTCAACAGATTCTATGCGGCGACGCTCGCTAAGGCGGGATTCACCGTGGTGAGCATAAGCTACCGGCTGCTCCCCGAGACGGATCTTAAAGGGCAGGTCGCGGACATAGCCGCCGCGGCGAAGTTCACGGCGGAGCACGCGGGGGAGTTCGGGGCGGACACGCGAAGCGTCATGCTGACCGGCGACAGCGCGGGAGCGCATCTCTCTTCGCTTTACTACTCGGTGGCGTCGGACGCGGAACTTGCGGGGCTGTACGGCATAGAGCCGGGGCTGCCTTTTGATGTGAGGTGCCTTGTGCTCAGCCACGGCGTCGGCGACATACACGAACTTCTGCTCAACGGCAAGGGGGAGTTCATCCGCGCGACGGCGCCTTTGCAGCGGCTGTTCGACAAGGGGATGTTCGGCAAAAAGCCGCTCGAGTCGCCGCTGTTTGCCCGCTCGAGCATAGAAGAGGCGGGGAAAAATGTCAATTTCCCGCCCGTCATGCTGATAGGCTGCGACAGGGATGTCTACCTGCAGCACACGCTGAGGCTGAAGCGGTATTTCTCCGAAAAAGCCCCGAGGCTCGAGTTTTTCTTCACGGAAGGAGAGGCGGGAGCGAGGCTCAGTCATGTCTACAATATCCTGCGCCCCGAGTGGGAGGAGTCCCGCCGCGCAAACGACGCGTCGCTCGCCTTCTTCCGCGAGTGCATGGCGGAGTGAGCGGGCGGGCGGAAAGACCCTCCCGCGGCGCGGAGGGGGATGCCGTGAGGAGCGCGCGCCCGCGTACGGGCGCGCTTTTTCTTTTCCTCTTGATTGCATATAAAAACGGTTGTATAATTGCGGTATGGCGGTGCGGCTTGCGATGATCGTCACGAGCGATACGGAGGATATCTTCCTCAATCAGGCGGCGGAAGCGCAGCTGGCGGCGAAACTTCCCGAGGGGGCGGCGGCTCTCTTTTTGTGGTCCAACGCCCGCACCGTGGTCATAGGGCGCAATCAAGACGCCCGCGCGGAGTGCGATATCGCGCTGCTCGAGAGCGAAGGGGGCAGGCTCGCCCGCAGGCTTTCGGGAGGCGGCGCGGTCTATCACGACTCCTGCGACCTGAACTTCACCTTTCTCGCGTGGGAGCGGGACTTCGACAAGGACGCGAACACGCGCGCGGTGATACGCGCGCTCGCGCGGCTCGGCGTCGAAGCCGAGGCGACGGGTAGGAACGATATCACCGTCCGCGGCGCGAAGATAAGCGGCAGCGCATATCATTCCGCGGGCGGAGTGAAATTGCATCACGGCACTTTGATAATCGGCTCGCACCCGGGAGCGGTGGCGCGCTATCTCACTCCTTCCCCCCGAAAACTCGCGGAGAGGGGAGTGGCGAGCGTGAGCGCGCGGGTGACTTCGCTCGGGGATCTCGCGGGCGCGGATAAGCGAGCTGCCGCGGACGCGCTTCGCGCGGAGTTCACGGCGATGTATCCCGAGGCGCGCGTCGCTCTCAAGGTCTTTCCCCGGGACGCGGACGCGGAAGATCTCCGCGAGCGGGCAAAGTTCTTTGCCGGAGACGAGTGGCGGAAGGGGAAGAGCGGCGGCGAGCGGCTGCGGCTGTCCGCCGAAGTGTTCGGAAGACGCGCCGAGATCGCCGTCGGAGAGGACGGCGGGATCAGGATATACAGCGACGGTCTGGATGCGGGCGGGATAGCCGAGGTGGAAAGATTGCTCGCCGAGGGCGCGGAAGCGACTACCGACGCGGGGCGGGAAGCCCGGCGCATAAGAGAACTCATTGAAAAGGAGTCGGATGAAAACTGACCTTTTTGTGATAGGAGGCGGACCTGCGGGTCACGCCGCTGCGGTGAGGGCAGCAAAACGGGGTATGAGCGTCATGCTCGCCGAGCGGGATAAGGTGGGCGGCACCTGCCTCAACCGCGGCTGTATCCCCACCAAATTTCTGTTGCATTCCTCCGCGCTGTTCGCGTCGAGGAAGGATTGGGCGCGGCTGGGCGTCGTGGCGGAAAATGTCACCTACGACGAGAGCGCGGTCTATCTCGGAAAAGAAAATGTCGTGTCCGCCCTTCGCGGCGGGATAGAGTCGCTGCTGGGGGCTGCGGGAGTCACCGTCGTCAGAGCCCACGCGCGCATAGCCGGCGAGCGTGAAATAGTCGCGGACGGAGAGAGGGTGACGGCGGAATATGTGCTCGTCGCCGCAGGTTCGCGTCCCGCGCCTCTTCCCGTGCCGGGAGCGGAGGAACACGCTCTCTGTTCGGACGGCGTGCTGGCGGCTCCCATAAATTCGGACGAGGTCGTCATAGTCGGCGGCGGCGTGGTCGGGTGCGAGCTCGCCTGTTACTTCGCCGAGACGGGGCGTAAGGTCGCCGTCCTCGAGGCGGCGGACAGGCTGCTCCCCATGCTCTCAAAGGATATCTCGGTGAGACTTGCGGCGGCGCTGCGCAGGCAGGGCGTGGCCGTGGAATGTTCGGCGCGGGTGACGCGCATTGAAGAGAACTTCGCCGAGTTCGCCGCAAAGGACAGGGAGATGAGGCGAGCGCCCGGCAGGACGGTGATCACCGTGGGACGGCGCGCCGCGACGGAGGAGCTCGGGCTGGACAGCGTCGGGCTGACCCCCGGGCAGCCGCTCTGCACTGACGGATATATGCGCACTTCGCTTCCCTGGCTGTACGCCGCGGGCGACGCGAGGAAGGGGGTGCAGCTCGCGCATTACGCCTCCGCGTCCGCGATAAATGCCGTCGAACATATGTGCGGCACGGGGGAGTATATCGATCTCTCGGTGGTGCCGTCGCTCATCTACACCCACCCCGAGATAGCCGTCGTCGGCGATCCCGCCAGGGGCGTGAAGTCGGGGCGGTTCATGCTCGGAGCCAACGGAAAGAGCATGATAAACGGTTCAAACGAAGGGTTTATCCGCGTGTTCTGCGATGAGACCGGCAAACTCGTCGCGTCCGAAGCCATGGGCGGAGGAGTCACCGAACTCGCGGGAGAGACCGCGCTTGCGATAAGATGCGGACTGACGGCGCGCGATGTCGCGTCCACCGTCCACGCCCATCCCACCCTCTACGAGAGCGTGGCGGAGGCGTGCGAGGATATCTTCGGGCTGGCGACAAACAAGAAATGACGGCTCCGCACCGGCGGAGGAAAGGAGGAGACATGGCAAGGAAGACCGCTCTTTACGACAGGCATATCGCGCTCGGCGGGAAGATGGTGGAGTTCGCGGGCTACATGCTGCCCGTGCAGTACTCCGGCATAACTCTCGAGCACCGCGCCGTGAGGCAGGAGGCGGGCATATTCGATGTGTCGCATATGGGTGAATTCCTGTTCACCGGCGAGGGCGCCGAAGAGGCTCTCAACAGACTGCTCACCAACGATATCCGCGGTATGCGCGACGGTCAGGCGCGCTACTCGCTCATGGCGAACGAGCGCGGCGGAGCGGTGGACGATGTCATAGTCGGGCGCGAGCGCGCGGATAAGTTCTGGATGGTGGTCAACGCCGCCAACCGCGACAAGGACGCCGAGTGGGTGAAGGCGCATCTCACGGGCGAGGGCGTGCGCTTCCGCGATGTGTCGGACGATGTAACGCAGGTGGCTTTGCAGGGTCCCGCCGCGGAGAAGATACTCTCCGCCGTCGCGAAAAAGGAAGATATCCCCGCGAAGTACTACACCTTCTCCCCCGATGTGTCGGTGGGCGGCGTGAGCGCCGTGGTGGCGAGGACGGGATACACCGGCGAGGACGGCTTCGAGCTGTATGTCATGAACGCCGTCGGCGAGAGGCTGTGCGATATCCTGGACGACGCGGCGAAGGCGGCGGGGGTGACTCTCACTCCCTGCGGGCTGGGCGCGCGCGACACTCTGAGGCTGGAGGCGGGGATGCCGCTCTACGGTCACGAGCTCGGCGAGGACATTCCCGTCACCGAAACGGGGCTCGGGTTCGCCATAAAGAAGGACAAGGGCGAGTTCGTGGGAAGAGAGGCGATCGCGGGGCATGTCCCCGAATACTGCCGCGTGGGCGCGCGGGTCGCGGGACGCGGCATAGTCAGGGAGCAGTGCGACATATACTCGGGCGACGAGCTCGTCGGGAAGAGCACTTCGGGCACCTTCTCGCCGACGCTCGGAGAGGGGATATGCATGCTGCGCATAAGGAGGGCGTTCGTGGACAGGCCGCTCGAGGCGGATGTGCGCGGGCGCAGGATACCTCTCGAGAGGGTGGAGCTGCCCTTTTACAAGCGCCCGAAGAAGGCTTGAGCCCGGGCGGAACGACAAGGTTGTTACCGCCCCTGCGGCGGAAAGGAGTGGATATGAAAAAGTACACCAAGACCCATGAATGGACAAAGGCGGAGGACGGCGTCCTCTATGTCGGCATAAGCAGGCACGCCGTGCACGAGCTCGGCGATATAGTCTATGTCGAGCTGCCCGAGGTCGGCGCGGATGTCACGGCGGGCGCGCCCGCTTGCGAGATCGAGTCGGTCAAGGCGGTCGCGGAGGTCAATTCGCCCGTCACCGGCAGCGTGTGCAAGGTCAACGACGCCCTCGAGGGTTCGCCCGAACTGCTGGTCGGCGATCCCGACGCCTGGATCTTTGCCGTTCAGCCTTCCGAGGCAGCCGAAGGGCTGATGACCGAGGAAGAATATCTCGCTTATCTGGGGTGATCATGGCAGATTACATTTCCCTCACCGAGCGGGAAAGAAGTGAGATGCTCGCCGCTCTCGGAGCGGGCGACGAGGGGCAGCTCTTTTCGGATATCCCGCACGAGCTCCTTCGCAGGAAGGTCGGGCTGTCCAAGGGCAGGACGCAGAAGGAGACGGAGAGCCTGATCTCCGCCTTCGCCGCCCGGAACAAGGTGTACAAGAGCGTGTTCGCGGGCGCGGGGTGCTACCGCCACTATATCCCCGCGGCGGTCTCGAGCATAGTCTCGCGCGAGGAATTCCTCACCGCTTACACCCCCTATCAGCCCGAGATATCCCAGGGCGTCCTGCAGGCGATGTTCGAATATCAGACCATGATGTGCGAGCTCACCGGCATGGATGTGTCCAACGCGTCGCATTATTCGGGCGCGTCCGCAGCCGCCGAGGCGTGTCTCATGTGCTTCGGCAAAAAGCGCAGGGTCGCCGTCTACGACAATGTCGATCCCGACACGCTCGAGACCATAGCGACCTATGTCCGCGCGCGGGGCGGCAGCGTCGCCGTCATCCCTTCCGAGGGCGGAAAGGCACTTCCCGCGGCATACGACGCCGACGCTGTTTATCTCCAGTCGCCGAGCTATTTCGGGCTCATCGAGGATATCTCCGCCATCGCCGAAGCCGCGCACGCCGAGGGCTGCCGCGTGGTCGTGGGCTGCAATCCCGTCGCGCTCGCCCTCTTCCGCACGCCCGCCGAATGCGGGGCGGATATCGCCGTCGGCGACGGTCAGCCCCTCGGGCTCCCCATGAGTTTCGGCGGTCCCTCCTTCGGGTTCATCACCGCCAAGCAGGAGTTCATGAGAAAGCTCCCGGGACGCATAGTCGGCGAGACGACGGACGCCGAAGGAAGAAGGGCGTATGTCCTCACTCTCCAGGCGCGCGAACAGCATATCCGCCGCGAAAAGGCGGCGTCCAACATCTGCTCCAATCAGGCGCATTGCGCTCTGACTGCCGCGGTCTACCTCTCCCTCGTCGGGGCGGCGGGTCTTAAGGCGGTCGCCGAGACTTCGGCGGCGAATGCGCACTACCTTGCGGATAAGCTCGCAGCCGCGGGCGCGCCCAGGGTGCATGAGGGCGAATTCTTCCACGAGTTCGTCACGAGCGCCGGCGGGAAAGCCGCCGAGATCGCTTTCGCGCTGGACAGGGCAGACATCCTCTGCGGTCCCGTGCTCTCCCGCGATTCCATACTCTGGTGCTGCACGGAGATGAACGACAAGGCGGACATGGACAGGGTCGCCGAGATAGTCCGGGAGGTGCTTGCATGAAGACGGTGTTCGAACTTTCCGTGCCCGGAAGAAGGGGAGTGGAGATGCCCGCTCCCACCGTTAAGAAAAACGACTACGACTCCTCGCTGCTGCGCGGGAGCCTGAGGCTGCCGGAGCTTTCCGAACAGGAAGTCGTCCGCCATTACACCGCGCTCTCCAAGCGGGCGTTCGGCGTGGACGACGGGTTCTATCCGCTGGGCTCCTGCACCATGAAATACAACCCCAAACTGCACGAGAAATTGGCGGCGCTCCCGGGGTTTGCGGATGTGCATCCGCTGACTCGTGCCGACAGGATCCAGGGTTCACTCGCTCTTATCGACACTTTAAGCTCGTATTTGTGCGGGATAACCGGCATGGACGCCTTCACGACGCAGCCTGCCGCGGGCGCGCACGGCGAGTTTACGGGGCTGCTTCTCATAAAGGCGTATCACGCTTCGCGCGGGGATACGGCGCGCACCAAGGTCATCATCCCCGACAGCGCGCACGGCACCAATCCGGCGTCGGCGGTGATGGCGGGGTTCGAGGTCGTGCATGTGGGGACGGACGCGAGCGGCGATGTGGATATCGAGGCGCTCTCCTCCCTCGTCGGCGCGGATACCGCCGCGCTCATGCTCACCAATCCTAGCACGCTCGGGCTGTTTGAAAAGAATGTGCTCCGCATCGCCGATATCGTGCATAAGGCGGGCGGGCTGATGTACTACGACGGAGCCAACCTCAACGCCGTCGCGGGCGTGGTGCGCCCCGGCGACATGGGCTTCGATGTCGTGCATCTCAATCTGCACAAGACTTTCTCCGCTCCTCACGGCGGCGGCGGTCCCGGCGCGGGTCCCGTAGGGTGCAAAAAGGAGCTCGCGCCCTTCCTTCCCGAGCCGCGTATCGTGGACACCGAGGCGGGGTTCAGGTTCAATTACGGCAAGCGTTCGGCGGGCAGGGTGACCTCTTTCTACGGCAACTTCGCCGTGCTGGTCAAGGCGCTCGCCTATATCGTGACGCTGGGCGGCGAGGGGCTCGCCGCGTCCTCGCGCGCAGCCGTGCTGAACGCCAATTATCTGCGCGAGCAGATGAGCCTGCATTACCCCATCGACACTTCGCGTCCGTGTATGCACGAGTTCGTGGTGTCCATGAAGAAGCTGAAGGACGAGACCGGCGTCACCGCGACGGATGTGGCAAAGGCGCTCATCGACCGCGGCATCCATCCGCCCACTGTGTATTTCCCGCTCATCGTCGAGGAAGCCATGATGTTCGAGCCCACCGAGACCGAGAGCAAGGAGACGCTGGACAGGGCGGCGGAGGCGTTCGGTGAGATAGTGCGCTTCGCCTACACCGACCCCGGGCAGCTCAAGGCGGCGCCCGTGACCACTCCCGTCGGCAGACCCGACGAGGCGACGGCGGCGAGAAAGCCCGTGCTCAAAGGGTAGGCGCAAAAATTTGATCGCGCCGCGTATTTACACGCGCGCGGTTAAGTGTTAAAATTAGACAACGGGGCGGGAGCGGGGCGCTGTCGCTTCGAAAAAGGAGGAAATTATGGCAAAGAAAGAGAAGGGCAAAGATTATTTCGGGTTACCCCGGGTCCTCAGCATCATCCTGGCGATCATTCCCGTGACCGCGTGGATACTCGGGTTCCTGACCCGGCTCAAGGACGGCAAGATCCTGGCGGCGATCATCCGCCTCATAGGCGTCGGCTTCATACTCTGGCTGGTCGACCTCGTTTTGGTCATCCTGAGGGGAAG
>DVOE01000060.1 GCA_018713795.1 Candidatus Limadaptatus stercoripullorum | reverse complement strand
GTCCGTCGATCGCCTGCGCGGACTGATAAGCCTGACCCATGTCGTAGAGCTCCTTGAGTTCCTTGAAGCTGTCGGCGGTGATCTCGTTCCAGCCGAACAGCGCGAGCAGCGCGAGCCCCAGCGAACCGGCTATGGCGCTGCCGACCTTGGCCATCAGCGTCTGCATGGAGAAGGTGATGCCCTTGGCGTCCGTGCCCGTCTTGAACCTGCCGTATTCGGCGCAGTCGGGGGTGAACATGAACAGCAGCACGCCCGTCACCGCGGTGAACAGCGTGTTGAGCACCGACAGGCCCATATACGCTCCCACATTACCGCGCGCGAAGAAGAAGATGAGCAGGTTGACGCCGATCGAGCAGAGCAGGCAGACTCTGTACATGGTGATCTTGTTCACTTTCTTGATGATATACGGCACCGCGAAGGACGCGACTGCGTAGGGGATGGTGGTGATGAGCCCGGTGTAGAACACGACGAGTTCGCTGTTGAAGATGTAGAAGGACATGAACATCTGCAGCTGTCCGAACACCCCGCACCCCGACGAGAACAGGAAGGCGGTGTAGTAGATGAGCAAATACTTGTTCGAGAAAAGATATTTGAACATCTTCTTCAGCGTGAATTCCTGCTCGGGGGCGTTCAGCGTGGTGCGCTCCTTTCCCTTGAAGCAGAAGGGGAGCATCATGACGAACGCCATGACCGAACCTATGACGGCGACCCAGGTGTAGGACATGCCGACCGCGCTGCTTATCAGCACCATGACGAGAAGTCCGGTTATGCCGGCGCCCGCCGTGCCGAAGATGCTCTTGACGGACAGCATCTTCTCGCGCTCTCCGAAGTTGTCGGTGAGGGCGGTGGCGCTGCCGTGCAAAGGCGCGTCGCAGAGGGTGTAGACGGTGTCGTGGATGACATATGCCACGGCGAGCCAGGCGAGCTTGCCCGCGTTGGAGATATTCGCCGGCATTGAGAACAGGAAGATGACGGACAGCGGGATGAGCACCACCGACATCTTGAGCCACGGCATGAATTTTTCGCCGCTCTTGAAGCGGACCTTGTCGAAGATCGCGCCGAAGATGCCGTCGTTCACGGCGTCCCAGATCTTGACGAGGAGCAGCACCACCGCCATCTCGCCGGGATCCAGACCGCGCATGAGCGCGAACGCCGAAAGATATGTCGAAACGAAAGCGTAGATGAGGTTCTGCCCGGTGAAGTAGAAGTAGTAGCCGAACTTTTCGCCGCCGGGCACCCGGTCGCCGGGCTGACCTATGCCCAGCACCGACTTCAGAAAACGCACCAGCGCGTTCTCTTTTTTGGCGGCGGGAGCGGTTTCTCCTTCGGCGGGAGCGGTTTCTCCCTCCGCTCCTTCGGCGGGAGCCGTTGCTCCTTCGGCGGCGCTCTCGGGCGTCTCCGCGCCCTCAGCCGCGAGTTCGCCCCCACCCGTCTCGGGGTACGGGGTCACCGCAGCCACGGTCTCCTCGTCCTTACACGCCCCGAAGCCGGGCGTCTCGACGGGCAGTTCGACGGGCATGTCTCCGCCCGCCGCGGCGGACGCCCCCGTCTCTTCGCCGCCCGGCGTCATGCCGTCACGAATGTCTTCCATGTTTCCCCCTCGGCGCGCCGCCGTACGCGTGCGTGCCTGCGCAAGTATAATAGGATTGTAACACGATGGGAGTGGACGCGCAAGATATGTGTTTTATGCATTAAAACTGCATAAAATTGCGTATATAACGGCAAAATTTGCATAAAATACGCGGATATTCGATATTTTTCAAAAATATGCAAAAGCATTTGACAGGCGCGTGCCCGCGCAATATAATTTGTGTAAAATCTTTAGCAACGAGAGGTCGTTATGGACAAGTCAAAGATAAAGAAAGTCGTGCTCGCTTACTCGGGCGGTCTGGACACTTCCATCATCATCCCCTGGCTCAAGGAGAACTACAACGGCTGCGAAGTCATCGCGGTGTCCGGCAATGTCGGGCAGGCGGACGAGCTGGAGGGGCTGGAAGAGAAGGCGCTGAAGACGGGCGCGTCCAAGCTGTACATCGAGGATCTCACCGACGAGTTCGTGGACGAGTACATCATCCCCACCGTCAAGGCGGGCGCCTCCTACGAAGGTTATCTGCTCGGCACCTCCTTCGCGCGTCCCATCATCGCCAAGAGGATCGTCGAGATCGCCAAGAAAGAGGGCGCCGACGCCATCTGCCACGGCTGCACGGGCAAGGGCAACGATCAGGTGCGTTTCGAGCTCGCCATCAAGGCGTTCGCTCCCGACATGCCCGTCATCGCTCCCTGGCGCGAATGGGACATCAAGTCCCGCGAAGAGGAGATAGATTACGCCGAGGCGCATTCCGTCCCCCTCAAGATCAGCCGTGAGACCAACTATTCCAAGGACAAGAACCTCTGGCACCTCTCTCACGAGGGGCTGGATCTCGAGGACGCGGGCAACGAGCCGCTCTACGAGAAGAAGGGTTTCCTCGAGATGGGCGTCTCTCCTATAGACGCTCCCGACAAGCCCACCTACATCACCCTCGAATTCGAAAAGGGCGTGCCCGTCGCGCTTGACGGCAAGAAGATGAGCGCAAAAGACATCATCCTCGCGCTCAACAAGGTCGGCGGCGAGAACGGCATAGGGCTTCTTGACATCGTCGAGAACAGGCTGGTCGGCATCAAGTGCCGCGGGGTGTACGAGACCCCGGGCGGCACCGTGCTTTACGCCGCGCACGACTATCTCGAGACGGTGTGCCTGGACAAGTACACCGCCCACGAGAAGCAGAAGCTCGCCATCACCTTCGCCGAGCTGGTCTACAACGGGCAGTGGTACACCCCTCTGCGCGAGGCGCTCTCCGCCTTTGTGGACAAGACGCAGGAGCGCGTCACCGGCAAGGTCAGGCTCAAGCTTTACAAGGGCAACATAATCAAGGCGGGCGTGTGGAGCGACTGGTCGCTTTACAACGAAGAGATCGCGACCTTCGGCGAAGATCATGTCTACGATCAGGCGGACGCCACGGGCTTCATCAACCTCTTCGGTCTGCCCATAAAAGTGCAGGCGCAGGTGGATGCGGCGGCAGCCAAAAAGCAGAAGTGACCCGCAGGCAAACAACCGACAAAAATGACCGAGACGCGCGTTCATCGCGCGTTTCGGAGTTATAAAACTCTGTTACGGTGACTATGGAAAAGATGTGGGCGGGCAGGTCCCGCAAGCAGACGGACGCGTTGGCAGACGAGTTCAACAGCTCGGTCGCGGTGGACGGGCGGATGTACCGTGAGGATATCACGGGCTCTCTCGCGCACGCCGAGATGCTCTCGGGCTGCGGGATCATCACGAAGCAGGAGTGCGACGCGATATGTTCGGGGCTCGAAGGCATCCTCGCCGACATCGAGAGCGGCGCGCTCGTCATCGATCCCGCCGCCGAGGACATACACATGTTCGTCGAGGCGGAGCTCACCGCGCGCATAGGCGAGGCGGGCAAGAAGCTGCACACCGCAAGGAGCCGCAACGATCAGGTCGCGACGGATATGCGGCTTTATCTCAAGGCGCGCGCGGAGGACATAGTCGCTCTCATCAAAAAGCTCATCGGCGTGGTGGCGGAGCAGGCGCGGAACACCCGCGACTTCATCGCTCCCGCCTATACCCATCTCCAGCGGGCGCAGCCGGTGGTCTTTGCCCATCAGCTGCTCGCCTACGGCATGATGTTCACCCGCGACGCGGGCAGGATAGGCGACGCCGTGCGCCGCATGATGAACGACTGTCCGCTCGGCAGCTGCGCGCTCGCGGGCACGACCTATTCCACGGACAGGGTGTTCACGGCAAAGAAGCTCGGCTTCGGCGGGGCGTGTCTCAACAGCATCGACGGAGTGTCGGACAGGGACTTCTGCGTGGAATTGCTCTCCGCCATGGCGCTCGTCATGACCCATCTTTCTCGGTTCGCGGAGGAGATGATCCTCTGGTCGTCCTCGGAGTTCGGGTTCGTCGACCTCGACGAGGCGTACACCACGGGCTCGAGCATAATGCCTCAAAAGAAAAATCCCGACATGGCTGAGCTGGTGCGCGGCAAGACGGGCAGGGTATACGGCGATCTCATGGCGATGCTCACCGTCCTCAAAGGGCTGCCCCTCGCCTACAACAAGGACATGCAGGAGGACAAGGAGTGCGTCTTCGACGCGCTGGACACGGTCAGCCGCTGTCTCGATATATTCGCTCCCATGTTAAAGACCGCGAAGTTCGACCGCGAAGCCATGCTCAAAGCGGCGGGCGGCGGCTATATCAACGCCACCGACCTTGCGGACTATCTCGTCGGCAAGGGATTGCCGTTCCGCACGGCGTACAAGATCGTGGGCGGCATAGTCGCCCGCGCGTCCGATCTCGGCGTCACGCTGGAAGAGCTGCCTCTTTCGGAATATGTCTCCTTCTCGGACAAGATAGGCGAGGATGTCTATGACGCCATCTCGCTCCGCGCGTGCGTAGCGAGGAGGGTGTCCGAGGGCGGCACGGGCGCGGAATCGGTGGAAAAACAGATACGCTTCCTCGAGAGGTTCGCGGGATGAAAACGGTGTTCATAGACGGCAGGGAGGGCACGACCGGACTGCGCATAGAGAGCAGGATAGCGGCGCGCCCCGATCTTCGGGAGATAGTCCTCCCGGACGAGCTGCGCAAGGACAGCGCGGCGCGCAAGGACGCGATCGCCGCGGCGGACATCGTCTTTCTCTGTCTTCCCGACGCTGCGGCGCGCGAAGCGGCGGAGCTCGCGGAGGGCAGCGGCGCGACGCTCATAGACGCCTCGACCGCCCACCGCACGGCGGCGGGCTGGGAGTACGGTTTCCCCGAGCTGTCCGCGGAGCGCGCGGAGAGGATAGCCTCCTCTAAGCGCATCGCCGTCCCCGGCTGTCACGCTTCGGGGTTCGTTGCTCTCGTGAGCCCTCTGGTCGCGGCGGGGATACTGCCCGCGTCGGCGCGGCTCGGCTGTTTTTCGCTCACGGGGTACAGCGGCGGCGGCAAAAAGATGATCGCGGACTACGAGCGGGCGGGCGCGGAATACGCGGCTCCCCGGCAGTACGCCCTCGCTCAGCAGCACAAACATCTTCCCGAGATGAAGGCGGCGTGCGGTCTCGAGACCGCGCCGGTGTTCTGCCCGGTGGTGGGCAACTTCTACTCGGGCATGGAAGTCACCGTGCCGCTCTTTGTTTCCGACCTCGCGGGCGGAGCGGGCGCGGCGGATATCAGGAAGATCTATTCCGAGCTCTACGACGGCGACATCGTGTTCTACCGCGAAAACGCGGACGAAGCGGGTTTTTTGTCCGCGGGCGCGTACGCGGGGAAGGACACCATGGAGATCTCCGTGCACGGCTCGGAGGAGCGCATCTTGCTCACCGCGCGCTTTGACAATCTCGGTAAGGGCGCGTCGGGAGCGGCGGTGGAATGCATGAACCTCGTGCTCGGCGATGAGCCCGGCAAGGGGCTCGTATTGAACTGAAAACCGGGGACGGGACAAGACCCCGCGTCCCCTCGGAAGGATATGGAAAACAAATACGGCATCAAAGTCATCGCGGGCGGCGCGTGTGCCGCCAAGGGGTTCTCGGCGTCGGGGGTGCACTGCGGCATACGCAGGAACCGCTCCAAGAAGGACCTCGCTCTCATTGTCAGCGATACGCCCTGCAACGCGGCGGCGGTGTACACCCGCAACCTCGTCAAGGGCGCGCCCCTCGAGGTCACCCGCGAGCATATCGCGGCGGGCAAACTCCGCGCGATCGTCTGCAACAGCGGCATAGCCAACACCTGCAACGCGAACGGCAAACAGGTGGCGGAAGAGACCTGCGCCCTCGTCGGAGAGGCGCTCGGTATTCCCGCGGAGAGCGTCGCCGTGGCGTCCACGGGCGTCATAGGTCAGCCCCTCGAGCTCGCGCCGATCAAGGCGGGCATACCCGTGCTCGTCGCGTCGCTGTGCTGCGATTCGACTTCGGCGGCGGAGGCGATCATGACCACCGACACGGTCATGAAACAGGTCGCGGTATCCTTTGAAGTCGGCGGCAAACGCTGCGTGGTGGGCGGCATCGCCAAGGGTTCGGGCATGATACATCCCGACATGGCGACCATGCTGGTCTTTCTGACCACGGACGCCGCCATCTCTTCCGAGATGCTTCAAAAGGCGCTCTCGGGGGATATCGGCGGGACCTTCAACATGCTCTCTATAGACGGCGACACTTCCACCAACGACATGGTGCTCGTGCTCGCGAACGGACAGGCGGGCAACGAGGAGATAAAGCAAGAAGGCGACGCATTCGACGCTTTTATGTGCGCGCTCAACACCGTAAACATCCGTTTGTGCAAAATGCTGGCGGGCGACGGCGAGGGCGCGACCAAGCTGCTCGAGTGCGAAGTGACGGGCGCGAAGACGCTTGCGGACGCGAGAAAAGCGGCGAAGTCCGTCATCTGTTCTTCGCTCGTCAAGGCGGCGATGTTCGGCGCGGACGCCAACTGGGGACGGGTGCTTTGCGCGCTCGGCTACTGCGGCGCGGAGCTGGATCCCGCAAAGGTCGGGGTGGTCTTCCGCTCGGCTGCGGGCGAGGTGGAGGTGTGCCGCGACGGAGCGGGCACGGACTTTTCGGAGGAGCTCGCGAAGAAGGTGCTTTCCGAGAAGGAGATCGTCATCGAAGTGACGCTCGCGGACGGAGAGGCGTCCGCCTCGGCGTGGGGGTGCGATCTCAGCTACGACTATGTCCGGATAAACGGCGATTACAGGACCTGAGGAGGGGAAAATGAAAGATTTCGAAAAGAGGGCGGAAGTGCTCATCGAGGCTCTGCCTCACATAAGGAAGTACAGCGGCAAGATATTGCTTGTCAAATACGGCGGCAGCGCCATGACCGACGAGAAGTTGCAGCGCGCGGTCATGGGCGATCTGGTGTTGCTTTCGCTCATCGGCGTCAAGGTGGTGCTGGTGCACGGCGGCGGGCCCGAGATCACGGACATGCTGAAAAAGCTCGGCAAGGAGACCAAGTTCGTGAACGGACTGCGCGTCACCGACAAGGAGACCGCCGAGGTCGTGCAGATGGTGCTCGCGGGCAAGGTGAACAAGCACCTGGTCACCCTCGTTCAGTCGCTCGGCGGCAGGGCGGTGGGACTTAGCGGCGCCGACGGCGGGCTCATCGCGGCGAAGCAGATGGACCCCGAGCTCGGGTATGTCGGCGAGATAGAGTCCGTGGATGTGCGCCCCGTGATCGACCTTCTCGAGAAGGGGTATATCCCCGTGATATCCACCACCGGCTGCGATGCGGAGGGCAATGTCTACAACATCAACGCCGACACCGCGGCGGCGAGGATAGCGGGTCAGCTCCGCGCCGAGAGCCTCATCAACATGACGGACACGGCGGGACTTCTCGAGGACGAGAAGGACGAGAGCACCCTCATCTCCCGCATATTCGTCAGCGACGCGCAGCGCATGATAAATCAGGGACAGCTCTCGGGCGGCATGATCCCCAAGGTCGGCTGCTGCATTGAGGCGATCCGCCGCGGGGTGAAGAAGGTGTTCATCATCGACGGCAGGGTGCCGCATTCCATCCTCATCGAGACGCTGACGGACGCGGGCATGGGCACCATGTTCATGTCGGGGGAGAACTATGACGGTTAAGGAAAAGGACGCGAGGTACATCGCGGGGACATACGCCCGCTTCCCGGTGACGCTCGTCCGCGGCTCGGGCGCCGAGCTCTTCGACGACGGGGGCAGGCGCTACATCGACATGGGCAGCGGCATAGGCGTGAACATCTTCGGCGCTGCCGATCCCGAATGGACGGCGGCGGTGTCGGCGCAGCTTAGTACGCTCGCGCACGCGTCCAACCTCTACTTCACCGAGCCCTGCGTCCGCGTGGCGGAAAAGCTCGCCCTGAAGAGCGGCATGAAAAAGGTTTTTTTCGCTAACTCCGGCGCCGAAGCCAACGAGTGCGCGATCAAGACCGCGAGAAAATGGGCAGCGGAGCACAAGGGCGCGGATCATTTCACCGTGGTCACCCTGGAAGGCGGCTTTCACGGCAGGACGCTCGCCACGCTCGCAGCCACCGGGCAGGAGGGACTGCACCGCGATTTCCTGCCGCTCACTCCGGGGTTCGTCTACGCTCCCGCGGGCGACGCGGAGGCGCTTGAGCGGGCGGTCTCCGAAAACAAATGCGCGGCGATAATGATCGAGACCGTGCAGGGTGAGGGCGGAGTGCTCCCCCTCGGCGGCGAGTTCATCCGCGCTGCCGAGGACATCGCGAGAAGGCACGACATCCTCTTCATCGTCGACGAAGTGCAGACCGGAGTCGGCAGGACGGGCAAGTTCTATTCGTATATGCATTACGGCGTGACGCCGGACATAGTGACTTCTGCAAAGGGGCTGGGCGGCGGACTGCCCATAGGCGCGGCGCTGTTCGGAGAGAGGACGGAAGGCGTGCTCACCCCCGGCAGCCACGGCTCGACTTTCGGCGGCAATCCCGCCGTGTGTGCGGGCGCTGAAGTCGTCCTCGACAGGCTGACGGGCGAGTTCCTCGCCGAAGTGACGAGAAAGGGCGAGAGGCTCGCCGCGGCACTTCGCGGAGCGGCGGGGATAAGACAGGTGACGGGGCTCGGGTTGATGCTGGGCGCCGAGACCGTTCGTCCCGTCGCGGATATCCTCTCGGAGCTCAGGGCGGAGGGCGTGCTCGCTCTCAAAGCTCACGACAGACTGCGGCTGCTCCCGCCGCTCAACATACCGGACAGCCTCCTCGACGAGGCAGCCGAAAAGATAGCGAAGGTGTGTGCAAAATGAAAAATCTTCTCAAACTCATGGACCTCACCGACAAGGAGATCATCGAGATCCTGAACCTTGCCGATCAGCTCAAATTCGAGAAAAAGAACGGCATCCCGCACAGGCTGCTCGAAGGCAAAGTGCTGGGGCTGATCTTCGAAAAATCCTCCACGCGCACCCGCGTGTCCTTCGAGGTGGGCATGTTCGACCTCGGCGGTATGTCGCTGTTCCTCAGCTCCCGCGACCTTCAGATAGGCAGAGGAGAGGCGGTGCAGGACACCGCGCGCGTGCTCTCGAGATATCTCGACGGCATCATGATCCGCACCTATGCGCAGGAGGAGGTGGAGGCGCTCGCGAAGTTCGGCACCATCCCCATCATCAACGGGCTCACCGACTACTGCCACCCCTGCCAGGTGCTCGCCGATCTCATGACCATAAGGGAGATCAAAGGCAACTTCCGCGGGCGCAAGCTTTGCTATATCGGCGACGGCAACAACATGACCAACTCCCTCATCGTCGGCGGCATAAAGCTGGGGATGCAGGTGGCGGTCGCCTGCCCGAAGGGCTACGAACCCGACGCGGCGCTCATGAAGTGGGCGGCGGAAAACGGCGAGTTCAGCTGCTCGGAAGATGTGCTCGGCGAGGCGTCGGACGCCGATGTGCTGTACACGGATGTGTGGGCGTCCATGGGACAGGAACAGGAAGCCGAAGAGCGCAAAAAGGTGTTTAAGCAGTATCAAATCAACGATAAAGTCATGAATGTGGCGAAAAGCGACGCCATCGTGCTGCACTGTCTGCCCGCGCACAGGGAGGAGGAGATCACCTCCGCCGTGTTCGAAAAGCACTCCCGCGAGATCTTCGAGGAGGCGGAGAACAGACTGCACGCGCAAAAGGCGGTGCTGGTGAAATGCCTGCGCGGCTGAAAGACCCGAGTGACGATTACGCGGCGCGGGGAGCGGATACGCTCCCCGCGCCTTTTTGATCCGCACACCGCACACCGCACTAACGCCGCACGCCGTTTCGCACATGGCTTAGGGAACGGTGTCGCTCATGGCTCCGCACGCAGTGCCGCAAGTCGTGTCTCATAGCGTTCCGCAAACGGTGCCCCGGCGTCGCCGCGCACGGGCTCACACGCGCGGCTTTTTAATTAAAACTTTTAAGCTAAAATTAACATTTACGAAAGGACGGCGCTCCCAAAAAATTTTAACTCCCTTTTAACTTTTCGGGCGTTAACTTCCTTTCCGGCGCGGGAAGCGCAGGAGAGGTGTATATGCTCGAGATCAAAAACATAGTCAAAGATTACACGGTGGGCGAAAATGCCGTCCATGTTCTGAAGGGCGTTTCCGTCGCCTTCCGTCCCTGCGAATTCGTCGCCATCTTGGGACCGTCGGGCTGCGGCAAGACGACTCTCCTCAACATCATAGGCGGACTTGATCGCTACACGGACGGCGACATCGTCGTGGACGGGGTGTCCACCCGCGACTACAAGGACGGAGACTGGGACACTTACCGCAACCGCCGCATAGGTTTCGTCTTCCAAAGCTACAACCTCATCCCTCATCTCACCGCGGTAAAGAATGTCGAGATGGGGCTCACCATAGGCGGCGAAGGCAAAGAGGAACGCCGCGCCCGCGCGCTCGCCGCTCTCGACAAGGTGGGTATGCGGGACTACGCGTCCGCTAAGCCCGGCAGGCTGTCCGGCGGGCAGATGCAGCGCGTGGCGATAGCGCGCGCCCTCGCGGGCGATCCCGACATCATCCTCGCCGACGAGCCCACGGGAGCGCTGGACAGCGAGGCGGGCGTGCAGGTCATGCGGCTGCTCTCCGAGATAGCCCGCGACAGGTTGGTCGTAATGGTCACGCACAACGACGCTCTCGCGGCGGAGTACGCGACCAGGATAATCGACCTCAGAGACGGCGTGGTGACCAGCGACAGCGCGCCCTATATCCCCGGCAAAGAGAGCCGCTGCCCGGAGGAGACAGCCGCGGAGGCGGAGTTTGACGAAAAGTCGGCGGAGACCGTGCAAGAGGGCGGAAAACGGGCGGAGCCCGCGAACGCGGGCGGCGAAAACGCGGGCGGACAGCCGACCCCGCCCGAGGACGGAAAGAGCGATAGGACCAAGCGCCCGCGCCGGCGGGTGAAGGAGGGCGGACACAGCGGCATGAGCCTCGGCACGGCGGTGTCTCTCAGTTTCACCAACCTCATGAGCAAGAAGGGCAGGACGCTGCTCACCGCGCTCGCGGGGTGCATAGGCATCATAGGCATAATCCTCGTGCTCGCGCTCTCGGGCGGCGCGCAGGCGTACATAAGAGGCATGGAGGAGGACGCCCTTTCGCAATATCCCATCACGGTGGAGCGGACGGGCATAAGTCTGACCTCCGCGCTCGAGATGCTGACCGACGGAGGCGAAGAGGCGGAGAAGTACCCCGACGGCGAAGAGGTGAATGTCAACAAGGTGCTCGGCAATGTGCTCGAACACCTGACCGACGGCACCCTCATCAACACCAACGACCTCGTGAGTTTCAAGGCGTATCTCGAGGAGAATATGTCCGAGATCGAGAAGTACGGCTATGTCAAATACGACTACGGCACCGATTTCGATGTGTTCTGCAACTATGTCGGCGGCAGCAGTTACATGAAGGTGGATCCCTTCATCGAGGGCATAGAAGACGCGCTCGGCAGCAGTATGCCCGGGCTGATCGAGATGGCGGAGCAGTTCGGTTCGCTGCTCTCCGTCTGGGACGAGATGATAGACAACCGCACCCTTCTCGAATCGCAGTACGACCTGCTCGGCGATTCGAGATGGCCCTCTTCCTACGACGAGGTGGT
>DVOE01000059.1 GCA_018713795.1 Candidatus Limadaptatus stercoripullorum | reverse complement strand
GCCGCTCCTCCCGCGGCAGCGGCGGCAGCAGCCGCAAACAGTCCCGCCGACAGCAGTTCGAACAGCCTCTCGTCGGGCGCCGAGGCACGCGCGCCGCCCACGGTGAGATAGGAGCGCGCGAGCATATACAGAGCCGCTCCGAGAGCCGCTGCCACCGACGCGGCGAGCACGGCGGATATGACGGCACTCGCGCCTCCCGCCGCCCGCCTTCGCGCTTTTGCCGCCAGGGAATGCGCCCCTATGAGCGCGGAGACTTCGCTACGCACCGCCTTCCTCCTCCCCCGCAAGATGCACCCGTCTCGTCGCGATCTCCGCCGCGCCTGCGGGGTCGTGCGAGGAAAAGATGACGCCGCCCCCTCCGGCTGCAAACTCCGAGATGAGCTCTTTGAGCCGCTCCGCCGAGGCGGGATCGAGTCCCGTCGCGGGCTCGTCGAGCAGCCAGACATCCGGAGCGTGCAGGAGCGAAGCGACGATGAGGAATTTCTGACGCGTGCCGAAGGACATCGCGGACATGGTCCTTCCGAGGGCGTCTTCCGCTCCGAGCAGCCGTGTGAGCCCGAGCGCGCGCTCCCGCGCCTCATCCGCCCGCACTCCGCAAAGCCCCGCGGTGAACGCGAGAAACTCCGCGCCCGTCATATACGGCACGCCCGCCGCGCCGCCGAACACCGCTCCCGTATGCCGCTTTGCGGAGACGGCGTCCCCCTCGACCTTTTCGCCGCACACCTCGATCTCGCCCTCTTCAAAGGGGAGCGCCCCCGCGATACACCTCAGCAGCGTGGACTTGCCCGCGCCGTTCGCGCCGGTGAGAGCGACGATCTCGCCCCTGTAAAGCGCAAGCGAAAATCCGCGAAGCACGAATTTCCCCCGCCTGCCGTATCTCTTCCCCAGCCCCGTCACCTCGACGAGCGCGGAAGGCTTCCCCTCGACATTGTCCTCTCTCATAACGCTCCGGGTCATATATATGCCGCCGTTAGGTTTCTCGCAAGCGCGATTTTGATACGCGCGCGGCGAAAGCTTTCCCGTCCGCCCGAATATGCGCGCGCGCCTTGCGTTTCGCGCCCCGGTGATGTATACTGTTTGCTTGGAACGAAGGGAGGCGCCCGCTTGGACAACATCATCCTGAAAGTCACCTATGGCGAATTGTTCGAGTTCTTCGACAGCGATGCGAAGAGCTCTTTCGTCATAGGCTCCAAGCGCTCCTGCGACCTGGTGGTCAAGGCGACCTTCGCCGCGCCCGAACAGATCCGCTGCGTCCGCCGCGACGGAGTGTGGTACGCGGAAGACCTGACCCCCGAAGGCGGCAAATCCGAAGTGCTCTCGGGCGGCAAGCGGTTCCGCCGTCCGGTGGTGCGTCTGGACGACGAGCTGGTCATCCGAAAGGTGGGCGACAAGCGCAGCGCCGACGCGGTCACGATCACCCCGGTGCGCAAGATATCCCGCCGCCGCGGGGGCGACAAGCTCGACCTCACAAAGAAGACCATCACCCTCGTCGGGCGCAATCCGTCCTGCGATCTCATGGTGGACAATCCCATGGTCTCCGAGAAGCACTTCCGCATCGTTTATGACGGAAAACAGTGTTTTATCGAAGATCTGCACTCGATAAACGGCACTTATGTCAACAACCGCAAGATCCGCCGCGCCGCGCTCAAGGACTACGACCGCATCTCCATCCCCACCGCGGCATATGTCTTTTACGACAAAAAACTGCTCTATTCGACATCGGCGGCGGGCATACAGGTGGACTGCGTGGGCGTGAGGAAAGAAGTCGCGGACAGGGGCGGACACGGCGGGCGGATCTGCATAGTGAACAATGTATCCTTCCGCATCGAACCCGGCGATTTCGTGGCGATCGTGGGCGGCAGCGGCGCGGGAAAATCCACGCTTCTCGACTGCATGAATGGGCTAAGACCCGCGACGGACGGCGAGATATATTACGACACCAACAGCTACTACGAGAATATCCGCAGCTACAAGGATCTCATGGGCTATGTGCCGCAGCGCGACATCATGCACGACGATCTGCCGCTCGCGGAGGGGCTGTACTACACCGCGCTCCTAAGGATGAAGACTTCCATGAAAAAGGACGCGGTCATGAGCCGCGTGCGCGAAGCCATCCGCGATGTCCGTCTCACGGGCAGCGAGCGGGTCAGGATATCCTCTCTTTCGGGCGGACAGCGCAAGCGCGCGTCCATCGCCATGGAACTGCTCGCAGACCCCAAGGTCATCTTCCTCGACGAGCCGACCAGCGGACTGTCTCCCGACCTCGACCTCGAGATGATGGATCTGCTCCGCGACCTCTCGCGCAAGGGGCGCACCATCGTGGTCATCACCCACGCCATGGAAAACCTCGACAAGTGCGACAAGATCGCTTTCCTCGGCAAGGGCGGCAGGCTGTGTTACTACGGCGACTACGACGGGATATTCCGCTACTTCAACCGCAGGAGCTACTCCCGCATATTCGCCGCGCTGACCGACGAGAAGACCAGCGAACTCTTCGAGCGCAAATACCGCGCGTCCGAGTACTACAAGCGCCTGCACCGCGTCTTCGTCGCCACCTACGGCGACATGACTGCGACGCTCCTGCCCCCGCTTGCCAAATACACCCTCGACGATGAGGGCGAGGAACAGACCGCGCCCGAGAGCCGCAAAGAACGCAGACGCCGCAAGAAAAACGGAACGGACGCTCCCCGCCCGGCGGAGACGGCGGCGGTAACGGAGACGACTCCCGAAGGCGAAAACGGAGCGGACGGCGCGGAAACGGGAGAGGTTCCCGAGGAGAGCGCCGAACAGGCGGCGGAGACGGCTGCCAATCCCGAAAGCGCCGCGGCGGCTCCCGCAAAGAGACAGAGGAAAAAGAAAACCGCCGCCGCAGAGAGCGCGCCCGAGGAGACGGCTCCCCGCCCAGCGGAAAGCGCACCCGAGGAGACGGCTCTCGCCCCCGAAAACGGAGCTGAGAGCGCAGAAGCGAGGGAGACTCTCGAGGAAAGCGCCGAACAGGCGGCAGAGGCGGCGACCGCAAAGAGGCAGAGAAGAAAGAAGTCCGCGCCCGCGGAAGGCGGCGCGGAGACAGCCGCTCAGGGGCGCAGGCGGGCGTTCGATGTCATCCCCGACCAGCGCGCGGACGACGCCGTGCTGTTCGACGCGGCGGAAGGCGATGAACGCGGCGGCAAGCCGGAGACGGGAGAGGAGGCAGACGCATGAAAAAACAAGTGGAATTCCTCCCGCGTCCCGGGCGCATACATTACAAGGCGTGTTTTCTGCGCTATCTCAGGCAGACCTTCACCAATCCGTGGACGGCGGTGCCCCTCTTCCTCGAAGCGCCGTTCATGCTGCTCATAGTCTTCTTCGTCTACGAAGACGGGACCTATCTCGAGCCGTGGATGCATCACACATCGGCGTGCGCGACGGGTTTTTTGCTGGCGCTGGCGTCAGGGCTGATGGCGCTGCTCGGCAGCTACCGCGAGATATGCAAGGAGCGCGAGATCCTGACCCGCGAGGTGTTCGGCGGGCTCAATCTCATATCCTATCTCGGCGCGAAGATAAGCGTGCTGACCATCACGGGTTTTGTGCAGACGCTCATCCTCATGCTCGGGAGCCTCATCTTCATCGACTACAATTTCGAGAGCGCGTTCGCGGACGGGCTCCTGGTCTTCATCGCGCTGTTTTTGACCAACTGCTCGATGGCGGCTATCGGGCTGTTGGTGTCGGCGCTGCTCAAAAAATCCGAGAGCGCCATACTCCCCGTGCTGGTCATCATCGTCATGCAGGTGGTGTTCTCGGGCTCGGTCATCGAATTCGACGCGCCGATCAACTACTTCACCTTCATCACCCCCGTCATGTACGGCACCTCGGTGGTGGGCGCGGCGGCACGGGTGAATTCGGTGGTGGAGATCCGCGACATCTTCGACTACAACATCTGGGCGTCGCTCGCCATACTGCTGCTGTTCTGCGTGGTTTGCTATGTGCTGACGGCGGTCAAACTCAAATACGATTACAGGACAAAGGACTGATATGCTCGAACTCAAAGACATAAGCTACTCCGTCTCGGAAGCAGACGGCAAAAAGGACATCCTCTCGCATATCGACCTCGCCTTCCCGGACGGGACGACGACGGTCATCACGGGTCACAACGGCAGCGGCAAGAGCACGCTCGTCAAGCTCATCATGGGCATGGAAGCCCCGAGCGGCGGCAGCATACTCCTCGACGGCGAGGACATAACCTCCCTCTCCGTCACCGAACGCGCCCGCCGCGGCATGACCATCGCCTTCCAGCAGCCCGTGCGTTTTAAGGGCATCACGGTGAAAGATCTCCTCGACATCGCGGTCGGGGCGAACTGCTCGGTGGGCACGGCGTGCAACTTCCTCTCCGCGGTGGGACTGTGCGCCAAAAACTATGTCTCCCGCCCCGTGGACGACACCCTCTCGGGCGGCGAACTCAAACGCATCGAACTCGCCGTCGCGCTCGCCAAGGGCGGCAGGATATTCCTGCTCGACGAGCCCGAAGCGGGCATAGACCTTTGGAGTTTCGACGAACTCATCAAGGTGTTCGCCTCCCTCCGCGACAAGACGGTCATCATCGTCAGCCACCAGAGCCGCATCCTCGAGACCGCGGACCGCATAGTGGTGCTCGACTCGGGTTCCGCCCCGCGCGTGGGCAGCCGCGACGACATCCTCCCCACCATCTCCACCGCCGCATACCCCTGCGGAAGGGAGTAGCACATGCAGAAGACAGA
>DVOE01000058.1 GCA_018713795.1 Candidatus Limadaptatus stercoripullorum | reverse complement strand
CTCTCGGGGTAATTTTCGGTTTTCGTTTGATTTATCGTCAAACAGGCTTTATTATAAGACCGTAACGCGCAAAAAGCAAGAAATCGGGAGAGAGGATTTTGAAAATCACCGCCGTAATCGCCGAATATAATCCCTTTCACAACGGGCACCTCAAAATGCTCAAAAAGGCGCGCCGCGACACCAAGCCCGACGCGCTCGTCGTTGTGATGAGCGGCTCGTTCACCCAGCGCGGCGACATCGCCGTGGCGGACAAGTACACCCGAGCCGCCTGGGCGATAGAGGCGGGGGCGGACCTCGTCATCGAGCTCCCCACCGTCTACACCCTCTCCCCCGCGAAACGCTTCGCCGAAGGCGCGCTCAAAACGCTTTCCATGCTCGGCGAGTTCACCCTCTGCTTCGGCACCGAGACCAAAGAGCTCGAAGAGCTGAGCTATGTCGCCGAGTTCATGCGCAGCGAGTCCCACGACATGAAAGTCATGCTGAAAAGCTATCTTTCGGACGGCTACTCCGTCGCGAAGTCGCAGTCGCTCGCCCTCGAACGCATAAGTCCCGACATCGCCAATCTCGTGCAGTCGCCGAACAATATCCTCGGCGTCGAGTACATTAAGGCGGGCGCGAAGTACGGCGGCAAGGTGTCCTTCCACAGCATAGAGCGCAAACCCGACAACAACCGCACCATAATCTCCTCCACCAAGATACGCGCCCTCGCCGAAGAGGGAAAGGACTTCTCGGCGTTCGTGCCGCCCTATGTCACCGCCACCGCGGCGGCGGCAGAAAAGTACGGCACGGTGTCCACCTACGCCCTCCGCACCAAGTCGGCGGACGAGCTCGCGGAGATCGCCAATATCTCCGAGGGTATGGAGAACAGGATAGCGAGGAGCGAGTTCAACAACTTCGCCGAATTCCTCAGGCTGACCACCCGCCGCTATACCCGCTCCACAATAAAGCGGATAGCCGCCTGCGCGACCGCGGGAGTCACCAAGGCGCTCTCCGAGCTTGCGGACGCCGAAAAGCCGTACACCACCGTGCTCGCGGCAAGCGACAAGAAGAAGAACGCCCTCTTCTCGCTGCTCGCGTCCTCGGACGGTTGGTTCTTCTTCAAGCCTTCGGACTGCCCGGAGGGTCATCCCGTGCGCCCGCTCATAGACCTCGACGAGCGAGCGTCGAAGATACAAAAACTCTGCCAAGGGATCAAAACCGAGGGTTGAACTGCTCGTTTCGGGCACCTGAACACTTTTTTATGCAAACAAAGCCCTTTCGGGCGGTAAGGAGGAAATCATGAGTTTCAAACAGAAGGTCGTCTCCAAAGTCACGCACATAGTCTCGCGGCTGATAGGCGGGCTCTCCCAGGAGGAGGGCGGCGGAGCGCAGGGCGAGCCCTTCCCCGGGATGCCCGAACTCGCACGCCGTGCCGCGGCGGAAGGCTCCGTCCTGCTCATGAACGACGGCGTCCTCCCGCTCGCGGACGGCAGCCGCGTCGCCCTGTTCGGCAGGGTGCAGCGCGATTGGTTTTATGTCGGCTACGGCTCGGGCGGCGATGTCAAAGCGCCCTATCTCGTCTCTCCCGTGCAGGGACTGACCGAGGCGGGCGTGGCGCTCGACGAAGAACTCGCCGCAAAATACGAAAATTGGGTCAAAGAGAATCCCGCCGAGCACGGATTCTGGGCGCATTGGCCCTTCTCTCACCCCGAGATGCCCCTCGCCGACGAGGAGATCGCCGCCGCCGCGGGACGGTCTGATGTCGCCGTGGTGCTCATAGGCCGCGCCGCCGGCGAAGACCGCGACAACAAGCCCCGCCCCGGCAGCTACTATCTCACCAAAGAGGAGCTTTCTCTGCTCACCCGCGTGAGAACGGCGTTCGAGAAGACGGTGGTCGTGCTCAACATAGGCTCGCCCATGGACATGTCCGAGATCGCCGCGCTCTCCCCGTCCGCGCTGCTCATAGCGTGGCAGGGCGGTATGGAATCGGGGCATGCGCTCGCGGATGTCCTGACCGGCGCGCGCGAACCCGGCGGCAGGCTTACGGACACGATAGCCGTCTCTCTCCGCGACTACCCTTCCACCCGCAGTTTCGGCGGCAGGAAATTCAACAACTACACCGAAGACATCTATGTCGGCTACCGTTGGTTCGAGACTTTCGCTGAGGAGCGCGTGCTCTTCCCCTTCGGCGCGGGCATGGGCTACACCGCTTTCTCGCGCGAGATGAAGTCGCTCACCCTCTCCGGCAGCGAGGTGCGCGCCGAGATCGCCGTCACAAACACCGGGAGCCGCGCGGGACGCGAGGTCGCGGCGCTCTATATGCGCGCCCCGGGAGAACTTCTCCCCGTCCCCGAAAGGCAGCTCGCGGCGTTCGCGAAGACGCCCGTGCTCGAGCCCGGCGAGACTTTCACGGCGGAACTCCTCTTCGATCTCACCACCCTCTCCTCATTTGACGAGGCAGGTTCGCGTTATGTCACCGAAAAGGGCGAGTACGCCTTCTTCCTCGGCGGCGATGTCCGCTCGGCGGAGCCCGCCGGCACTCTCCTCCTCGAAGAGGAGATCTCCCGTCCCGTGCAGTCCGCAGCCGCGCCCGTGCGCCCGTTCATGCGGCTGACAAAGAGGAACGGCGCTCCCGTCTACGAGCCCGTGCCCCTCTCCCGCGTCGACCTCAGAAGGCGCATAGACGACGCCGTCCCCGTCCCCGCGCCCGAGTTCGGAGGCACGCCCACCGTCGCGGACATAAAGGCGGGAAGATGCACCGTCGAACAGTTCGCCGAGAGGCTCTCTCTCGAGGAGTACGAAGCCCTCTCGCGCGGCGATTTCATCATGAACAGCCCCCTCGGCGCAAAAGGCAACGCGGGCGTGCTCGGCGGCGTGTCCGACAGCCTGCGCGCAAAGGGAGTGCCTCCCGTCACCACCACGGACGGACCTTCGGGCATACGCCTTTCGGCGTCCTGTTCGCTGCTCCCCTCGGGCATGGTGCTCGCCTCGACATGGGACACCGCGCTCGTAAAAGAGCTCACCGCTCTCGTCGGCGAAGAGATGGCGGCGAAGGGGTCGGATGTGCTGCTCGCGCCCGGCATGAACATACACCGTCATCCCCTCGCGGGACGCAACTTCGAGTACTTCTCCGAAGACCCGCTGCTCACCGGCAAGATAGCGGCGGCGTATGTCTCGGGGATACAGTCGGCGGGCGTGTCGGCGTGCCCCAAACATTTCGCGTGCAACAACCAGGAATTCCGCCGCAACCGCAACGATTCCAGACTTTCCGAGCGCGCGCTCCGCGAGATCTACCTGCGCGGATTCGAGATCGTGGTCAAAGAGGCGGCGCCGCACTTCGTCATGACTTCCTACAACAAGATCAACGGCGTGTACGGTCACTACAACTACGACCTCTGCACCACCGTGCTCCGCGGCGAATGGAAGTTCGAAGGCGCGGTCATGACCGATTGGTGGATGCGCTACGAGGCGAGCCCCGAGTTCCGCGGCGTCAGAGACAACGCCTATCGCGTGCGCGCGCAGGTCGACATACTCATGCCCGGCGACAAGCGCCTCGGCAAACGCAAGCCGGACGGCACCCTGCTCGCCTCGCTCGGCAAAAAGGACGGCATGACGGTGGGCGAACTGCAACGCACCGCCTGCAATGTCATACGAGCGGCTATAGCTGCGGAGCGCAGTTGCGAGCGGAAAGACAAAAACTGATCCTCGGATATCGGAAGAGGGACGGGCGTCGCCCGTCCCTTTGCTTTTCCCTCACGCATTAAGGCGGCGGGCGCGGCATAGATATTTTGATGTGAAACGCGTGCTTCCCGCCCTCGCGGTGACGGCATTCATGTGCCTGATAGCTGCCGATCCCGCTTACTTCTCGGCGTCGGCGGCTCGCGGTCTCGCGCTGTTCGCGGCGTCCGTGCTCCCCTCCGTGTTCCCCTTTTTCTTCTGCTCCACTCTGCTCACCGCGATAGGCGCGGCGCGCGCCCTCTCCCGCCTCGGCGCAAAGCCGGTCAGAGTGCTCTTCGACGCCCCGCCCGAAGGAGCTTACGCGCTCACGCTGTCCTGGCTGAGCGGCTATCCGGTGGGAGCCGCCACCACCGCCGACCTCTACGCCTGCGGAGCCGTGGACGCCCGGGGAGCCGCAAAGCTCGCGACCGTCGCCTCGACCTCGGGTCCCGCCTTTCTCATAGGAGCCGTAGGCGGCGCGATGCTGGATTCGCCGGGAGCGGGAGCGCTGCTGCTCGCCGCGCATTACGCTTCCTCCGTCCTCACGGGAGTGCTCCTCCGAAAACTCGGCGACCGCCCCCGCAAATGCCGCGCGTCCCGTGCCGCCGTCTGCGCCCTCGACACGGACACCGCCCTCGCGGACAGCATACGCTCCTCGGTACTCGGGATGCTGACCGTGGGCGGATATGTGGTCATAGGCGGGATGCTCGCCGACGCTCTGTCGCTGACCGGCATAGAACGAGCCGTCTCCGCCCTCATCCCCGGCGACGCCGCAAACGCCCTGCTCGGGGTGATATACGGCGGCATAGAGATGACGCGCGGCTGCGTGACGGCGGCGGAGTGCGCCTCCTTCCCGCTCGCGGCGGCGTCCATAGCCTTTACGGCGGCGTTCGGAGGGCTGTCCGTACTGCTGCAATCCCACTCTTTTTTGTCGCGGTGCGGGATAAGTTTCCGCTCGCTTTTTGCCCGCAAACTTCTGCAAGGCGTTGTCGCCGCAGGGATAACTTTTGCGCTTGCACTTGTTTTCAACAATTATTTGACATAAAATATTGACTATCGTCCGTACGGGCACCTATCCTGTGCTCAAAAGGGGGGAGTTCCCCGGTCGTCGGAGGTCAATAAAATGTTGAAAAACTGGAGCAACACTTTGCTTGTTGCCTTTTCCCGTACGCCAAAAATGTTGGCAGAGCTCGACCATGCCTTCAACAGCCGTCTGAAGTCCACTTTCGGCAGTATCCACTTGAAAAACGGCGTTACCACGGAGCAAATAATTGGTGAAATGCTCCGCATAAACTATTTCAAGTGCAAGATATGCGAAATGCGCGAGGCGGTAGAGGCCGCCCTCGGGTCTATGGACGAGAGTTCGAGGGGCTATCTCACCGACAGAGTGCTCAAAGGACGCACCTTCCGCGAACTCGCCCTATCGCGCGGAGTCTCCCTGCGCACGGCGTTCAGAAGGTTCGAGGCGGCGGAACTCGCCCTCACCCGCGCCCTGAGACGCAGCGGTTACAGCGAAGAGCGCATGAGGCGGGAGTTCGGCGAGATACCCCAGCTCGCCGCCGTCGCCGAGCGCCTGGAAGACGGCAACTATTTCACCGTGCGCGCGGAATAATAAAAACGCCTCGCGGCTGCGAGGCGTTTTTTGTCCCGCCTTAGCGGGAGAAGCGTTTCATGTAGTAGGCATAGTGCGCAAAGACTATGCCCGCGTCTTCGAGTTCGGAGTTCCAGCGCTTGACCCATTCGAGGGTGCAATAGCCGGTGTAGCCGTTGTAGATGAGCGTCTCGATCGCCTCTTTGACGGGGACATTGCCGTAACCCATCATGCGGTAGGCGACCTTGCCCTTCTCTATGACGCTGTCCTTCAGGTGGACATACTTGATCTTGCCGCCGAGGTTGGAGACGGTGGTGCTCACGCTCTCATCGTTGAAGCGGAAGGGATGATGCACATCCCACAGCGCTCCGCCGCCCGTGAAACCGCCGAGGAAATCGGCGAGCTTTGCCGTGTCCACGAATATGCCGTTGGTCTCCATGAGCGGAGTGACGCCGCTGCCGCGGGCGTAGTCTACGACTTCGGCGTACTGGGCGCGGCACAGTTCGATGTCGCCGCCGTCGAAGTAAGGCTTGTCGGTGGACATGACGCGGACGAACTCCGCCCCCACCTTTTCCGCGAGGTCGATGTAAGCCTTCGCCTCGTCCACGCTCTTCCCGCGCACCGAATGATCGGCGAGCGCGGCACCCGAAGACAGCATGGCGATCCTGAGCCCGGTGTCTTCGAGGAGTTTCTTGGTCTTGTCGTAGTCGGTGGTGAACTCGGGTGCGGCGGGCGCATATATCTCGCCGCCAAGTCCCCTGACCTCTATGGCGTCGTAGCCGAGGTCTTTTGCCGCGGACACGATCTCCTGCAATCTCCAATCGGGGCAACCGATGGTGGAAAAACAAAGTTTCATATTCCCCTCCTTATGCGGTCTCGATGTTCGCCGCTTCCTGCAACTTGAGGATCTCGATCGCCTCTTCGCGCAGCTTGAACTTCTGGATCTTGCCGCTCGCCGTCACCGGGAACGCGTCCATGAAGCGCACATAGCTCGGCACCTTGTGGCGCGCCATATGCGATTTGACGAGGTCTTTGACCTCCTGCTCGGTCATGGTCTCGCCCTTTTTCAGGATTATGCACGCCATGACCTCCTCGCCGTACTGTTTGCTGGGGACGCCGATGACCTGGACATCGCTGACCTTGTCGCAGGTGTAGAGGAACTCCTCTATCTCTTTGGGATAGATGTTCTCGCCGCCGCGGATGATCATGTCCTTTATGCGTCCGACCACCTTGTAGTAGCCCTCGCTGTCCACCGTGCAAAGGTCGCCGGTGTGCAGCCAGCCGTCCTCGTCTATCGCCTGACGGGTCGCCTCGGGCATCTTGTAGTAGCCTTTCATTATGTTGTAGCCGCGCGCCACGAACTCGCCGGGAGTGTCGGGAGGAAGCTCGCGGTTGGTCTCGGGATCGACGATCTTGCACTCAACGCCGGGGAAGGCTCTCCCGACCGTGGACACCCTCTTCTCGAGAGAATCGTCGGTCGTGGTCATGGTGCAGCCGGGAGACGCCTCCGTCTGCCCGAACACTATGACTATGTCGCGCATGTTCATCTTCTCGACGACCTTCTTCATGACCTCGATGGGACAGGGCGAGCCCGCCATTATGCCCGTGCGCAGCGAAGAGAAGTCGAACTGCGAAAAGGAGGGATGCTCGAGCATGGCTATGAACATGGTGGGCACCCCGTGCACCGCCGTGCATTTCGCCTTGCTTATGGCATTCATGACGGGAACGGGGCTGTACGCCTCGACGGGCACCATCGTGGTGCCGTGCGTCACGCTCGCCATGGTCGCGAGCACCAGCCCGAAGCAATGGAAGAGCGGGACGACCAGACACAGCTTGTCCTTAGGAGTGAACGCCATGCCGTCGCCTATGGTCTTGCCGTTGTTGACGATGTTGTAGTGAGTGAGCATGACGCCCTTGGGGAATCCCGTCGTGCCCGAAGTGTACTGCATGTTGATGACATCGTGGCAGTCGAGGGACGCCTCGCGCGCCCTGAACGCCGCGTCGTCGAACTGCTCGCCGAGCTTCATGAGCTTGTCAAAGCTCATCATGCCCTTTGGGGTCTGCCCGTCCGCGAAGATCACCCTCTCGAGGAAGGGAAGCGCGGGATGGGACACCTTGCCGTCCTCGGCGTCTTTGAGCTCGGGGATGAGCTCGTTCACGATGTCGACATAATTGCTGTCCTTGAACCCGCCCATCATGACCAGCACCTTGGTGTCCGACTGGGTGAGCAGATACTCGAGCTCGAATATCTTGTAGTTGGTGTTGACGGTGACCAGCACCGCGCCGCACTTCGCCGCGCCGAAGAGAGTGAGCAGCCACTCGGGGATATTGGTCGCCCAGATCGCCACCTTGTCGCCCTTCTCCACGCCGAGCGCCATGAGCCCCTTCGCCACCTTATCGGTGTCCTCGTCGAACTCGCGCCAGGTGCGCCTGTATTCGCGCGTGGTGTACTCCACGGCGGTCGCGTCCGGCATATCTTTCGCCAGACCGTTGATTATCTGTCCCAAAGTTTTTTCGGATGTTTGCATATAGTCCTCAGTTGTCGCTTATTGTTATCCCGAGATAGCGTTCGACATTGAACAGCGTCCACGGGAGCCTTTCGGGCGGATACACCCTGAAATCCATTGTTTTGCCGCTGACGGGGTGGGCGAACCTGAGTTCGGCCGCCCACAGGCATAGCGGGAGTTTGAATCTCTCTCCGCGGCCGTATTTCAGGTCGCCGAGCACGGGTGTGCCCGCCTGCGCCATCTGCACTCTTATCTGATGTGCCCTGCCCGTAACGAGGTCGACGCGCAGCAGGCTGATGTTCTTCTCGGCGTTTGTTTCGAGCACCTTGTAGTCGAGTTCGGCGTACTTCGCCCCTTCGGTGAGCTCGGGGACGACGACGACGGTGTTGGAGGAAGGCAGCTTTTTGAGCCAGCTTATCAATTTGTCCTGCTTAAAACGCGGGACGCCGTCCACCACCGTGAGATACCTCTTGTCCACCTCGCCCTTCCTTATGGCTTCGGAGAGACGGGACGCCGCCTTCGAGGTCTTGGCGAACA
>DVOE01000057.1 GCA_018713795.1 Candidatus Limadaptatus stercoripullorum | reverse complement strand
CCACCACATCGCCGTAAATGCTGACCTCGGAAGAGGTCTCGGGAGTGGCGGTGATCCACTCGTAAATGTACAGCCCGTCTATGTAGAGATCTTTGTGGGCGTAGATGTTGTTCTTTATGCCGCTGAGGGCGTTCTCGGTCTGAGTGCTGTCGAAGTTCTCGATGCGCGCGTCTTCCCAGAAGTAACAGTTGCCGTTGATGCGGAACTTGGAAAGCGCTCTGTCCAGCGTCGTACTCTCGTGATCGAAGAAGACATCCTTCCCAAACCCGTGCTCGAATCCCGCCTCCAGCGACAGCTCAACGAAGGTGTTGTCCTGCAAGTAGTTGGTCAGCGTGTCCGAATCGTTGTCCTTGGAGTAGACGGAGCGCTTGACGGTGTCGTCCCAGTAGCGGACATATTCGCGCATGGCTTCGTTTCTGTCGAGCAGCCCCACGAGCACACGGGAGTCGGCGTAAAGATTGCCGTCGAGCGTCGTGCCGCCCGTCGAGGCGGAGAACATGTACAGTTCCACCCAGTCGTTGTACCAGCGGTCTTTATCTTCGAGCGCGCTTGATCTGTAAAGCGGGGTGTTGTCCATGTCGAGCGGCTTGGTGTGACCGGTGAGACCGCCCTCCTCCGTGCTCGCCTGCACATTGGCGTAGACATAGTCGCGGAGCACCGCGTTGTACTTCCCCGCGATGCTGTCGCCCGTGAGTATGGTGCCGCCCCCGTCCCTGAGATACTGCCCCGGCTGCGCCGAGTAGCCGCCGAAGCTCCCATCCTTTTCCAGCGAGGCAAGGACCGTGTTGTATGCTCCTTCGTTGCCGGCGGTCACTTTGTTACCGCTCTCATCCAGGAAGTAGGACACCATGGGCTGGGAGACATAGACATCCCCGTAAGCCGCGTCCGCGACGATGGTGGTTATGGGAGATTGCAGGCAAAAGACATTGTCGAATATCTTTTTGAGTTCGGAAGCGGCGAGATTGGTGCGCGCCACCTTTGCGCGCGCGGTCTCGGTGTAGCCGTTGTAGGTCGCGTGCGCCTCTATGCTGATCTCCGAGCGGTCGCTGTTGGCGTAGCGCACATAGAGTTCGCACTCCCCGAGATAGGTGTCGAAAAAGCCGCCGTCCACCAGCATTCCCGAGGAGTCCGCCCCGCCCGACGAGCCCACTTTGACGCTCACCCGGGTGGGATCGACATGCAGTCCGTTCTCCTCTTCGACCGCGTCTTGATACGCGGCCTCGAGCGCGTTGATCATGCTCGAGAGGTGTTCGGAAGACTGCCGTATGGTCTGATAGTAGCTCTCGATAGTGGAGGTCGCCGTGTAATACGCCTGCTGCTTGCAGAGCTTGGCGTAGGAGTACTGATAAGAGCGCATGGCGATGGCGGTGAACATGGTGGCGACTATGGCGAGGATAGCCATGGACACGAGGACCGTCGCGAGCGACGCTCCCCTCTTCGACTTCCTGCCGAACATCCGCCTTATCCTGCTGCCTCTCATCTTCCCTCTCGGCGCCCTTAACGCCTTAATTTGTCATACACAGGTTTTATACCGCGTTTATTGCTCGGTAAACCCGCTTTTTTGTCAGATCGTCACCGTAACGACGGCGGTATCCGCTCCGGGCTTAGGCGACTTGAACCAGCCGCCTCCCGCCGCCATCTTGTCGCCCACCGCGCGCACGGCTATCTCGTGGGTGCCGGGCGTGAGGTAGGCGTCCGACAGTTTGACCGTCACTCTTCCGTCCGCTGTCGCGCTCACCGCGAGGGACGGGACGAGGGTGAAAGTGCCGTCCGCGCCGCGGGTGTAGAACTCGTACCCCTCGGCGTTCTCCACCGAGTCGAAGGAGATCGTCGCGCCGTCCGCTTCCAGCCCCGTGACTTCGGGGAGCAGCGCGGGCACGGCTGCCGTCACATCGCGCGCGATCATATAGTACTCGAGAGTGAGCGAGCCTTCGGCTATCTCACGGGTCTCGGTAACGGGCTCCTGCCCGTCCTCTCCCGCGGTGCCGTCCTCCACGGTCACATTCTCCGTCGTGTAGCTTATGCTGATGTCGGTGAGCGTGAAGAACTCCTCTTCCGCCACGCGGTCGATGAAGGCTCCCACCTTGTCGGGATCGCACCTGAAGGGCGTGGGGCACACGGCGCGGGCGATGCTGTAATTCGCCTCGTAGCCGTTATATTCCCTGACGAAGGTCTCCTCCGCTATCGCCCAGCCCTGGGTGCTGTAGCCCTCTATCCCCGCTTCGTCGAGCATACCGATCACCCGCCTTTCTATGGCGACGATCTGCACTCTGTCCGGGAGCGTCGCGGCGCCCGCCGCCTCTATCTCCGCCTTGGCGTCGTAGTAGTAGTCGAGGAGGATGTCGTACTCCTCTTCCAGCGCGTCGATGTTTATGCCCGCGATCTGCGCGTTCAGGGCGTTGAGCTGCTGCTGTTTCTCGGCAGCCTGCTTCGCCAGCTGCTCCGCCTCCTCGTTTGCCGGCATGACGCCGTAGAGGTACATCATGCCCACGAACAGAACGACCGCGAGCACGGCGAGCAGTATCTTGTCTCTCATCGTGAAGTTAAGGCTCAGATTCATACCAGCGCCCCCCAATCGGCAACGACGAACCGCAGCGTGAACTCGATGGGTTCACCGTTCCCCGGCAGCTGCGGCAGACCCGAGTAGTTGTCCTGCACTCCCGCGAACAGGCGGGCGTTGCGCTCGACGAGCTCGCCGAGCGCCTCGGGAAGGTCGGTCGCGATCCCCGCGAGATAGTCGGTGAAATCCCATGCGGCGAGATAGTCGACGACCGCGCAGGTGATGTTGACCGAAGTGCCGGAGATGGCAATGCTCTTTATGTCGACATCGAACACATTGTCCGCCTCGCCGTCGGCGTCGTAGCCGGAGTCCTCCGCGTTCTCCTCGTCGGTGAGCATGAGAATGTCGAGCAGCGCTGCGCTCATCTTGCCCGACTGCCCCGCGTACTCGGAGGGAGCGATCTCGGCGATGACATCCGCGATATCGCTCTCGTATGCCGCCTTCATGGCGTCGTACTTGCGCTGGAGATTGCCAAGGAGCAGCGAACCCGACAGTTTGGAGTCCAGATCCTTGATCAGCGCCTCGTTATCGCTGACCTCCCCTTTCGCGTCCACGAACAAGAAGACCATGACGCCTATCACCGCAAGCACCAACACACCGAGCACCACCATGATGTTGGAGGAACTCTTTTTCTTGGTCGCCTGCGTGAGGCTGTAAAGCAGGTTGATATCCTTGCGTCTCATTCATCCCTCCCTTATGAGCCCGCCGATGGTGCAGAAGAACTCGTTGTAATCCTCGTCCGAGATGCTGTCCACATTGGCGGGCACGGTGACCTGCCTGACATTGACGCCGAGTTTTTCGGCGACGGGCTTGCGCATGAGCTCGTATTTCTCGGGCGAGGCAGCCACCACGACATCCGTGCACACGAAGTCGGGGTACTGTTTCCTGAACACCTCCACCGCGCCGCGGAGGGTGTTGGTTATGTCGTTGACGAAATATGTCCGCTCGCTCTTGAACCGCATGGATTCCAGGGAGACGATGCTCTTTGACATGGAGTACTTGAACGCGCCGTCTATGACCAGACTTATCATGACCACGCTCTCGCGCAGCTCGGCGAACACATAACTCGCGGGAAGAGCCGCCGCCGTGTAACGCAGAAGTTTCGCCGTGCAGTTCTGCCCCACATCCACCGAAAGCAGCTTGAACATGAGGTTCTTGCAAAGTTTCTGCATGTCCGCGAGGATGATGTTGTCGACATAGGTGACCATGATGCGCGTCTGCTTGTGCTCGTCGACCTTGCGCTCTATCTCGATATAATCCACGGTGTTGCCGTCCGCGAGCTTCTCGTCGCTGAATATCTCGTTCTTTATGAGCGCGACGGTGCGTTTGCGCGGGAGCGCGGGCACCAGCATCTCCCTGAAGGGGATGTTGATGTTGTCGAGGACGATGCGGATCTTCTTGTTCTTGAATTCCTCGCCGAGATCGCGAAGCCCGTTGGTGACGACGGCTTCGAGCTTCTCGTAGCCCTTTTCGTCGGGTGCGTCGAGATAGTCGCTGGGCATGGCGACGGAATAGAGGCTGTTTATGACCAGCTTCCGCCGCGTGAACGCGCCTTCGAGTATCTTCACCGTGTCTCCGCTGAGATGCAGGATGTACATATATCCCTCCCTTGTTTCTCCCTTAAACGCCGATGGACTGGTAGAGCGTCATCATCGGCATCATGACCGCGATGAGCACGAAACCTATGACCACCGCCATGATCATGAGCATGATGGGCGAGATCATCCCGATGAGCCTCTTCAGCGCGCCCTGCGCTTCCTCTTCGAAATAACCCGCCGTCTGTATGAGGATGTCGTCAAGAGTCCCCGACTGCTCGCCGACGAATATCATCGTCATGAGCATGGGATCGAACGATGTGACGATGGAGAACGCTTCCGCGATCGAACTGCCCTTGCGGATGGCGATGACCGCCTCTCTCACCTGCGTCTCGATGAACTTGTTGCCGAGGATCTCCCCGCCCATGGATATCGCGTCGAGAAGAGGTATGCCCGTCGCGTACAGCGTGGACAGCGACCGCGCAAAAGTCGCCGTATAAAGCATCTTGCGGAGCTTGCCTATCACGGGGAGTTTTGTCGCGAGCTTGCCGGTCAGCATACTCACCGCGGGGATGCGCTTGATTATCGGGACGCACACCACGAGCGCGAATATCACGATCAGCACCACGAACCATTGTTCGACCACGAAATCTTTGAGTCCGAGCAGTATCTGCGTTGGCACGGGGAGCGGCTGTCCCTCGGGGATCATCGCCGCCATCCTCGGCAGCACGACCACGGACATCAGCACCACAACAAGCGCGCATATCACGAGCAGGATGATGGGATAGCTCATGGCGCTCTTTATCTGGTTGCGCTGCTTGTGTTCCTTTTCAAAGTAGTCGGAGAGCGTGACGAGAGACTCGTCGATCTTGCCGTTGAGCTCGCCCGACTTGACCATGCTGATGTAAAGAGCGGGGAAAGTGTTGTCCAGATTGTACATGGCGGACGCCAGCGACTCGCCCTTCTGAATCTCCTCGTAAAGCTGCGCCTCGACTTGCTTCAGGTGCTTCTTGTTCTTTTCGGTGCGCTCGTAGAGCATCTTGAGACTGAGGCTGAGATCAAGACCCGAAGAGAGCATGGAAGAGAGCTGACGGCTGAACGCGATGAGTTCGCCGACCTTGAGAGGCTTGTTCGCGACCTTCTTCGCCTGGTTGACGAGACGGTACTCGTACAAGCGCATCCCCTGCTCGTGCAAGAGGTCGCGGAAATTCTTCTCGTCCTGAGCGACGAGAGTTCCCTTCACCGCCTTGCCTGCGGAGTCGTACGCACGGTAACTGTATTTCTGCAAAAGAGTCCCTTCCCTCCTTATTTTCTCATTCCGGGTCTTTCACACGACTTGACAATTACGAAATATTCACGCTTCGATTGTACCACCGCGCTCCCGGTTTGGCAATATCCACATGGCGCGGGAGGGCGTTTTTAGACAGTTGTGTGCCGAAATCCGACATTTTTCGCGGCGTTTGCGGTACACCTGTCGTTTAACTCGGGAATAGATGGGCGAATTCCGGGCGGCGATTGACAAAACGCCGCCGATACATTAAAGTAGAAAGAGCGGATTTTATCCGCGAAAGTGGGATTTTATGGGAGACAAAAACAGCAAAAACGGCAAAAAAGAATCCAAGAAATTCGAGATAGCGCTGGGACTGCGCGATCCCGCGATCGCGCGCGTCGTGCGCGTTTTCCTCATTGTGCTGACCGCGCTGGCGTTCGCCACGAGCATCGTCATCGTCTACTTCACCGCGAATGCGGCGGCGAACGGCGGTTTCTACGGCGCGGGCGACACCCTCACCGTCCCCCTCTCGGACGCGAACGGTCACCTGCTCGAAAACGGAGCGCGCATACGCGTCACCGACAGCTTCGGCGAGGGCGACACCGTCGGCTTCGTCTTCACCGGCGACGACGGCAAACCCCGCGTTACGCTGCGCGTGGTCTCGAACATCGAGGAGCTCGGCGGCGTGCATTTTGAGGACGACTACTCCGTCGCGGGCAGCGTGCTCGGCGTCTACGAGGGCGAAGAGACCAACGCGTTCGTGCTCGCGGTCATAGGCGATCCCGCGCTCATGATCATACTTTCGGTGGTGTTCGTGGTGCTGAGCGTGCTCGCAGCTCTCGTCTACTTCCTGGTCTCCCCTCGCGGCGCCAAGAAGTTCGAGAAGAAGGACGAGACGGGCGAGAGCGCGGCTCCCCTGCCCGTCGCCTACTCGGCGGACAACGCTTCGCTCATCATGAAGTATATCTCCACCGACGACAACATCCAGCCCCTCGACCGCGACGAAAATATCCTGCCCGGCTCCGGCAACACCAACTACTACGGTTCGGTCAGGCTGCACGAGGGCGAGGTGTACACGGTGGTCAAGAAGTACACCGAAGCGGTGCCCGAGCTCGAGGAATACGGCGCCTCGGACATGGATGTCATCAAGATGAACATGGTCGGCAACGCCGAGTTCGAGAACCTCATCCTCAATCCGCACAAGGAGAAGACCCTGTCCATGCAGGAAGTCATCGACTACCTCTTCGGGTTGGACGGCGTGCATTGCATCAAGCGGCGCGGCACTCTCAATTGGGTGTTCAAGTACAAGAGCAAGACCATCGCGATCGTCAAGGAAAACGACGACCACAGCGGGTTCAAGGTGTCCGTCAAGGTCTACCCCGACGCCGCGTACAAGCTGAACATAATCTACAAGTCCCTCGAGGACAGCACCTTCCCGATAGGTCCGTTCTGGTATATGTTCAACAACCTGCGCAACCTGCCCGGCAATGTCATCAGATGGCTGCTCGCCGAGTCGCACAAGATCTCCAAGTGGCAGCAGGTGCGCGCCGATCTGCTCAGGGAGACCCCTTCCCTCGACCACTACGGCTACGATGTCCTCGCCCTGCGCGCCATCGTGCTCTCGGGCACCAAGGTCAAGGACTTCGACCGCTTCACGCTCATCACCCAGACCCTCACCCCCGAAAACAGGTACGCCACCGTGCTCGAGACCGGGTTCGAGGGGCTGGACACCGACGCGTTCACCAAAGAGTTCACCATGATCGTCCCGCACGCCGAGAACATGTCGTTCAGCATGCTCGCCAAGCGCAACGCGAGCGAGGCGTTCATCACCTCGTTCTGCGACGAGATGGCGGACATGTGCACCAAGGAAGTCGTCAAGGCGGATCCCGCGGAGAGCGCGGAGGGCGCGGGGCGTATCGTGAGACGCGCCGCCACGGTCAGAAAGAAGAAAAAGTAAGACAAAAAGCAAAAGCGCCCTCTCGGGGGCGCTTTTTTCTTTTTAGCCGAGTCAATTCACGGCAAAGCCGCGGCGCAGAGCGACTATGTCGAGGCGGGACCTCGTCGCCGCCGGCCAGGCGTAGTCCGTCATGTACTCCCCGGCGTAGCTACTGTCCGTCTCGTCGTCGAGATAGTCCCACATGTCGCAGGCGAGCGCCGCCGGATCCAGGCTTGCGCGCGCATATCCGAGGATGAGGGCGTCGTTCAGCCCCAGCCCGCGAAGCAGCATACACAGGCGGCATTTGGCGTTCCTGTAAAGCAGTTTCGCCTTGTCCTCGGGATGACCCGGCCAGAGCGCGGCGATCATCTCGGACATGGGCACGACCGCTCCCCTCTTGTCCACGAGATACGCAAGGAACTCCTTGCACTTCCTGAGCCGGAACTTCACCTCTTCGCCGTTCACGAAGAGGCAGAATGCGCCGAAGGTGCGAACATACGCGTCGCCGCCCGGCGCCCCTGCGCGCGAAGCGACGAGATCGTCCTCCGTCCCCGTTTCCTTTGTCATATGCATTTCCCCACCTCACGGTAATCCTCATACGCGCCCGCCAAAGAGGCATATCGCACAAGCCGAACGGCACGCATTTCTCCGTTTTCGGGCGCCGGCTCACATCCGCCGCGGGTCAAAACTAAACCCTCGGAGCGGCCTCCGGGCGAAGGCTCGGAAGCCCGATTTGGATGTGTAGCGGACAAATTATATCACGCCGACTCGGGAATTTCAATACCATGTGCGCAAATATACCTATGTGTGCGCCCGCGCCCAATCCTCGCCGAGTCGGATCTATGCATAGAGATAGCTCCTGACCGCCGCCGTCATGAGGGCGAGGAACTGCAAGGTCATCTCCACTTCCGCCCTGCTCTTACCTTCGCAGACAAGTTCGGCGGCGATGGCGGCAAGGCAGTTCAGGCGGCTCGGGAGGGGCGTCATAACACACAATATTCCGCCTCCCCGAGAATGTTGATAATTTGCCTTTCAAACAATTGACAAACCGCCGAGGTAGGGGTAAAATGACCTCACTTGCGGCCATGGCGGAATAGGCAGACGCGTACGTTTGAGGGGCGTATGGGAGACCGTCCGAGTTCAAGTCTCGGTGGCCGCACCAGCAAGCGGACTTCGATCGCGAAGTCCGCTTTTCTTATCCCGCACTTTCTCCCTTCCCGTCTCGGGCGGCGTCCGCCGCGTTTTGTGCCGAACCGTGATGACAACGGCGGGAGTATGTGGTAGAATTTGACCGTGCCCCGAGCGGGCGCGGGAGGAAACGACATGAGAGGCGTCAGACTTAAAGCCATAGTCCCCGATCTGCACGCGCGATGCAAGCGTCTCGAACGCGCTTACAAGATACTCTTCCCCATGACTTTTTTGTTCATCCCGGCGATACCCGCGATGATCGTGATGTCGAAATACGGCTACTGCCGCCAGCTCTGCGCCATCGTCGACGCGGTATCGCTGCGCAACGCGGTGCCGCTCATCTCCGTGTTCGGCTACGCCCCGAACGCGAAAGAGGCGGCGGAAAAGCTCATCGAGACGGGCAATCTCCCCGATCACCGGCTGGTGGCGGGGCTGGTGCTGGTCAAAAACGGCGTGGAGATGACCGAGCAGGAAGCGGTGGAATGCACCGCCGCCCTGTACAGCCCCGCCGCTGCCGCGGCAGCGGGACTCTCCGCAGAAAACATGTCTCCCGAGATGCTGAAAGTTGCCGCCGTCTACGCTGCGCGCGAGGAGGAGATCCTGCGCGGAGCGTGGGGCTCGCGCGACCTCACGGCGGCGCAGCGCCTGTTCCTGACCCCGTCGGCAACTCTGCCCGCCGAACAGCCCGAGGAGAGCGCGGACGAGAAGATCTGCCCCTCGTGCGGCGCCGCCTGCGGGGACGCGAAGTTCTGCCCGGAGTGCGGAGCTGGGCTCGCAGCCGAAGAGAAGCCCGCGGACGAGGGCTGAGAGCTGCAATGCGAAACAAAAACGGAGCGGATGTCCCGCTCCGTTTTCATATGCCGATCAGACATATAATGCGATTTTAATGGATGTCCGAAAGCAGGGTGATGTCGCCCTTGTCCTCTCCTATCACGGCGATTATGCCGCCGCACTCGCCCGTGGTGTAGACCGCCGAGCGCGAGTTCATTACGAGGCGGAATTTGACGCCGAAGTACACCCACTTTTCGAGGTTGGTGATGACGGCGATCGCGGTGATCTTGACTATCTTCTTTGCTTTCGTCGTCATTATTCCCCCTCTTCCCGTCTTTCACTCCAGCCACTCGAACTCCATGTCCGCTATGACCACGGTGTCGCCTTCCTTCATGCCCTTTGCTTTCAGAGCGTCGATGACTCCCCTGTCCTTCATCACCTTCTGGAAGTAGGAGAAGGAGTCGTAAGAGGACAAAGTCACGCTGCGCGAGAGGAAATCCACCAGTCCGCCCGTAACTTCGAACACGCCATCTTCCACCTCTTCCACCGCAAAGTCCGTGTCGCGGATGCCGTCGAGAGGCGAATCGTCCTCCGCCTGCATACGCCCGACGGGAGGAAGCTCGTCCACCGCCTTCTTGATGACGGTGAGCAGGGTGTCCAGCCCTTCGCGCGCGAGAGCGGATATGACGATGGGACGCTTGCCCGTCGCCTTTTCAAACTTGTCCACCGCTTCGGGATCGGTGATGAGATCGCTCTTTGCCGCCACCACTATCTCGGGAGTCGCGGCGAGCGCCTCGCTGTAAAAGGCGAGCTCCTTCCTTATCTTGAAATAGTCCTCGGCGGGATCCCTGCCCTCGCTGCCCGAGATGTCCACCACATGCACGATGAGCCGCACGCGCTCGATGTGTCTCAGGAAATAGTGCCCGAGACCAGCGCCTTCCCCCGCGCCCTCTATGAGCCCCGGGATATCCGCGATGACGAAACTGTCCTCGAACATGGTCACCACGCCGAGATTTGGATTTATGGTCGTGAAATGGTAGTTCGCGATCTTCGGGCGCGCCGAGGTCAGTACGGACAACAGCGTGGACTTGCCGACATTGGGGAAACCCACCAGCCCCACATCCGCGATGGTCTTGAGCTCGAGCGTCACGCGGTACTCTTCCGTGGTCTCGCCGAGCTGCGAAAACCCGGGCGCCTGCCGCTGAGCGTGCGCGAAGCGCGCGTTGCCTTTGCCGCCCCTGCCGCCGGTGAGGGCCTTGTAGCGCTCGCCGTCCTCGAAGAGATCGGCAAGCAGCCTCCCCGACTCGGTCTCCTTTATGACCGTGCCCACGGGCACTTTTATGACGAGATCCTCGCCGCTTTTGCCCGTGCAGTTGCGCCCCGCGCCGTTAGAGCCGTTCTCCGCGCGGAAATGCTTTTTGAACTTGAATTCGGCGAGCGTGGTGAGATTTTTGTCCGCGAGGAAGATGACATCCCCGCCCTTGCCGCCGTCGCCGCCGTCGGGTCCGCCGTTGGGCACATACTTCTCGCGGTGGAAGGACACCGCGCCGTTGCCGCCCGCGCCCGCTTTTATGAATATCTTGACATAATCGAGAAACATATCGTCCTCCGTTCGGGTCCGCGCTCAGGCGCGCGGCGCGCAGTCTTCGAGTATCGCCTTCGCCGCGCGTTTTCCCGCGCCCATCGCGAGTATGACCGTCGCCGCTCCCGTCATGGCGTCTCCGCCCGCGTACAACCGGGGTATGGGCGTCCTGCCGTTCTCGTCCGCGATAACGGTGCCCTTCTCGGTGGTCGGAAGATCCGGATAGCTGCTCTTGATGAGCGGATTGGGAGTGGTGCCGAGGGCGACCACGAGCTCGTCGCAGGGGATGTCGAATTCGCTGCCTTCCACGACTATCGGACGGCGCCTGCCGTCCTTCCCCGGTTCGCCGAGGCGCATACGCACGCAGGTCACCCCGCAGACAAATCCCTTTTCGTCGCCGTGTATGCGGACGGGATTTGTCAGAAGTTCGAACTTTATCCCCTCCTCTTCGGCGTGGGCTATCTCCTCCGCGCGGGCAGGCATCTCCGCCCTGCTCCTTCTGTAGACAAGAGTGACCTCCGCCCCCAGCCTTCTCGCGGTGCGGGCGGCGTCCATGGCGACATTGCCCGCGCCCACAACCACGACATTCTTGCCGCGCGGGACGGGCGTCACCGCGTCTTCGCGGTAAGCCTTCATGAGATTTACGCGGGTCAGGAGCTCGTTCGCGGACAGCACGCCGCACAGAGTCTCCCCATCTATGCCGAGAAAGAGCGGCAGCCCCGCGCCCGAACCTATGAACACGGCGTCGTGAGTTTCCATGAGCTCGGGAAGAGTCACCGATCTGCCGACAACTTCGTCGCACCTTATCTCCACGCCGAGCGCCTCGAGCGCCTTTATCTCCTTGTCCACGACGGCTTTGGGCAGTCTGAACTCGGGTATGCCGTACTCGAGCACGCCGCCCGCCTTGTGCAGAGCCTCAAAGACGGTGACTTTTGCACCCGCCTTGGCAAGATCTGCCGCGCAGGACAGTCCCGCGGGACCCGATCCCACCACCGCGACGCTTATGCCGCAGGGCGCGGGTCTCCTCTTCTCGGTCTCGGGAGCGTGGTCGGCGACAAACCTCTCGAGCGCGCCTATGGACACCGAACCGCCCAGCTTCTCCCGCCTTATGCAGAACTTTTCGCATTGATTCTCCTGCGGACACACCCTGCCGCAAACCGCGGGCAGATTGTTGTCGGCGGAGATGACGGCGGCAGCCGCCTGCGCGCCCTCCGTCCTCAGCGCGGCGATGAAATCCGGGATATGCACCCCGACGGGACAGCCCTTCATGCAGGGAGCGTTTTTGCAGGAGAGACATCTCGCCGCCTCGGCGAGCGCGGTCTGCTCCGAAAATCCCGGCGAGACCTCGAAAAAGTCCTTTATGCGTTCGGACGCTTCCCTCGCGGGGAGCGCATTCCTCAAAGTCTTGTCCATCATCTCACCTCCCCGGTCAGCCTGCACATATGCCGCTTTTCGTCGGCGGCGTACATCTTGGAACGCGAGATGGCTTCGTCGAAGTCCACGAGATGCCCGTCGAATTCGGGACCGTGTATGCAGGCGTAGCGCACCTTTCCGCCCACGGTGAGACGACAGCAGCCGCACATCCCCGTTCCGTCCACCATCAGCGAATTCATGCTGACCACGGTGGGGATGCCGAACTCTCTCGTGAGCGCCGAGACCGCCTTCATCATTGGCAGAGGACCTACCGCGAACACGCAATCGTACTTTTCTCCCGCCTCGAAGAGCTCTCTCGCGGCATCGGTGACGAACCCTTTTTTACCGCTCGAACCGTCATCGGTTATGAGCGTGAACGAGCGAGCGAGCTTTTTGAATTCCTCGGTGTAGACGGCAAGCGAGACATTCCTCGCCCCGACTATGACATCGGCGGGTCTTCCTTCCGCCGCAAGCTGCTTTGCCTGGGGATAAACCACGGCGGAACCTATGCCGCCGCCTATGAGCAAAATGCGCTCGTATCCCGAAAGATCGGTGGGATTGCCGAGCGGTCCCACGAAGTCGGCGAGCCTGTCGCCGGCGTTCATCTCCGCGAGCTTCTTCGTTGTATAACCGACTTCCTGCACAAGTATGCAGACGGTGCCCGCCCCGCGGTCGTAATCGCACACGGTGAACGGCACCCTCTCGCCCTCGTCGTCGGTGCGCAGGATGACGAACTGACCCGCGCGCGCATGGCGCGCGACATCGGGAGCGTAGACGACATATTCGTTCACGCGCTCCGCGAGCACTCTTTTTGACACTATCTCGAACCTTTCCATCTCTCGTCCGTCCGTTGATCTCGGCGCCGAGCAGACGCTCCGAACGCCGAAGTATTCTCGAAAACAGCCAAAAGTATTATACTTTTTGCGTTTTATTGTAGTACTTGCACTCCTCTTTCAGCAAACAAGCCGCGCAATCGGGCTTTTGCGAGTGGCAGGTGTAGCGCCCGTGAAAGATGAGGAGATGATGCAGTCTGCTCCAAAGACTCTCGTCAAAACGCGCCTCGAGCTGCTCTTCCGTCTTCTCCGGGGTGTTCGCCTCGGCAAGCCCCAGCCTGTTCGCGACGCGGAAGACATGGGTGTCCACGGCTATGGCGTTTCCGCCGAAGGCGACCGCCGTCACCACATTCGCCGTCTTTCTGCCCACGCCGCGGAGCTTCATGAGCTCTTCCCTCGTCTCGGGCACTCCCCCGCGCTCGAGCACGGCGGCGGACATCTCTTTGAGCGCGCGCGCCTTGCTGTGATAAAACCCGCAGGAGAAGATCTCCTTTTCGAGTTCTTCGAGGGGCATCTCGACGATGCCGCGAGGAGTGTTCGCGCGCTTGAAAAGATGCTTCGTCACCTCGTTCACCCGTTTGTCCGTACACTGCGCGGAAAGGATGACCGCGACGAGCAGTTCGAAGGGCGAGCCGAAGTGAAGTTCGCACTCGGCGTCCGGGTGCATCTTTTCGAGGAGTTCAATTGTTTTGACATCTTTCGCGTTCACGGCTACATTATTGCACGAGTTCGCGATTTAAGCAATCTTCTAAGGGCGTTTTCCGTGCGTTTTCCGCACTATTTCCGCTCGCGGCGGGGCGGGGTCACAGTCTGACCGCCGCTCCGTTTTCCGCGATACGGAAAAAGCCGATGACCGAGCCGAGGCGCATCCTCTCCAGCACCCTCCGCGCATCGCCCATGCTCTTTGCGAGCAGTTTGACCGAAAGCCCGCACCCCACTCCCGCAGACGACGGCGTGTTGATGAGTTTGGCGGGCACGCGATAGGTCGAGATCTCCTCATAAAAGCGCAGTGCATCCGACCGCGAACGGAACGCAACGAAAAACTCTCTCATTTTCCCCTCCGAGTATTTGTATGTATCCGTCCGCCAATATACAATACTGCCGGAATTTTTCTTTTGTTACACCCTCCCGCAACATCCGCGCGCGCGGGCATATAGTGCAGTATGATATATCTCGACAACGCCGCGACCAGCGGTTTCAAGCCCAAGGGCGTGGAAGCCGCCCTGCTCTACGACCTCGCGCACAGCGCCAACAGCGGAAGGAGCGGGCACCGCTACGCCCTCGACGCGGCGGTCAAGATAGAAAATTGCAGGGAATATCTGCTCTCGGCGCTCGGGGCGGACGGCGGCGGGTACGCCGCGGTGTTCACGAAAAATTGTACGGAGGCGCTCAATCTCGGCATATTCGGATTTTTGCGGGAAGGGATGCGGGTGGTGACCACGGCGTTCGACCACAATTCCGTGCTGCGTCCCCTCTTCGAACTGGAAAAGCGCGGCAAGATCTCGCTCATGGTCGTGGAGCCCGCGGGAGGCAGGATAACTCCCGAGCACCTGGACAGCGCGCTCGCGAACGCCGATTTCGCCGCCCTGTCCATAGCGTCCAATGTCACCGGCGCGCGCATAGACCTCGACCTGCTCGCGGAGTCTGTCAGGCGGTCGGGTGTGACGCTGCTGCTCGACGGAGCGCAAGCCGTCCCCCTCGTTCCCGTGGACATGAAAAAACTCGGCGCGCATATGCTCGCGCTCCCCGGGCACAAGGGACTTCACGGCGTACAAGGCACGGGCGTGTTGGTGTTCCGCCGCGATCTCGGGCTCATGCCCCTTCTCATGGGCGGGACGGGCACTGCGTCGGACAGCACCTATCAGCCCTCCGAGCCGCCCGAGGCGTTCGAGGCGGGCACGCTGTTCGCGGGAGGGATCGCCGCCCTGCACGCGGGCGCGAAATGGAGCTTTGAAAACGCCGCCGCGCTCCGCGAGCACACGGCGCGGCTGGGCGGCGAACTTGCGGGTTACCTCAAAGCTATGGGCGCGGAGCTCTACACCCGCGACACCTCGCTCGGGGTGATCTCGTTCAATCTCCCGGGGCGGGACAGCGGCGAGATAGCCGACAAACTCGCCGAGGCGGACATCGCCGTGCGCGGCGGGCTGCACTGCGCGCCTCTTGCGCACCGAGCTCTCGGGACTCAAAACCGCGGCGCGGTGCGCGCGAGCATAGGCGCGGACACGACGGAGAGGGACATCTACACCTTCGCGGCGCGCCTCGAAGCCATATCCGCCCGTCTCCGCCGCTCGGACGCTCTCAACCGAACCCGGTGAACACCCTTATGCCGTTCACTTTTCGGCAGGCGGACAGCAGCAGGCGCTTGCAGTCCCTCGGATACAGCCGCGGGAACGCCTCGTGAAGCAGACAGCACGCTCCCGCCACCAGCGGCGCGCTCGCCGAAGTCCCCGTCATATGCGAATATGTACCGCCCGCTTCTATGCCCTTTATGTGCACGCCGGGCGCATAAACATCGGGGCGGCGCACGCCCTGATACACCCCCGACGACGAGAACGGCGCGACCGCGAGCGCGTCGTCCACCGCGCCGACGGTGATGACTTCGGGGCTTATGCCCGGCGATCTCAATCCGCCTATGCCGCTGTTTCCCGCCGCGCACACCACGGTGACGCCGCGTCTTACGAGCATTTCGGCGCCGAGTTTCAGCGGATCCGCCGTCTCGGCGGGCTGAGCGCCGAAGCTCATTACCGCGACCTTTACCCCCAGCCGCCCGCAGTTGTCGAACAGCCATTGCATCCCTTCGAGGATCTTGAACGCGCCCGTCTCGCCGCTCTCGCCTATCACTTTTACGCCGACCACGGACGCCGCGGGAGCAAGTCCCTTGGGCGGACCGCCCGAAAGGAACCCGCTGCCCGCCGCCACTCCCGCGACAAAAGTCCCGTGCCCGTTGTCGTCATACGGGAACTCCCGACCCGCGATCCTGTCCTCGAAGGCGACTATCCTGTCCCTCGGCAGCGAGAGGTCCGAGTGCGGCGAGACGCCGGTGTCCATGACGCACAGCGTCACCCCTCTTCCCGTCATGCGCCGTGCCGCGCCGAGCACGGCGGCGTCTCCCTCTTCCTTCTCCGCTTCCTTCTCCGCATACGCGGGCGCGCCCCGTTCCGTCCCCGCCTCGTCGTCCGAGAGCGCGGTAACGCGCGCCTGCGCGGTCACGGACTCCACGCCGGGCATACCCGAGAGGCGTTCGGCGTCCTTCATGTCGCAGCGAATGCCGACGGCGTTTATGAACGGGAACACCGCGACGGTGTCCATCCTGCGCGCGACCGAGCGAAGGGCGAACTTCCCCGACACCCGCACCAACGCGTACGCGAAATCTTCGGCTTCGAGCGCCTTTACCAGCGCGCCGTCTATCCTAAACACGATCGAGCATGTCGATGAGCTGCCGCAGCCTTTGCTGCTCCGCCGCCGACATGAACGGCGCGACACCCCGGGCGAACTCGCGAAGTTTCGTCGTGTCGAGCTTGCCCTCCGCCCTCAGCGCTCCCGCCCGCGCGATGAGCTCGCTCTCGAGAGCGTCGGGACTCATACCCGCATACCTCTCCGCGTCCTCGCGCATACGCCGCTCGTTCGCCGCCGCGTCATCCTCTCCGCCGTAGACCTGCCCGAACCCGCCGTAGCGTTTGCCGCCGCCGTAAGAAAAGCCCTCGTAGTCCATCCACACCTCCGTCACAAACATAATATGACGGCATATACTGGTCGTGCGAAGGAGGAGCAGGAAATGGATGCCGAAATGCTGCTGAGACTGCTTGCGGTACTAAAAGGCGGCGGGAGCGCGGGTGCAGACACGCAAACGGGAACGGGAGGCAGCTCTCTCCTTGCGCTCCTCCCTCTGCTCATGCAGGGAAAAAGCGCGGGCGGCGGAGCGGAGATGCTCCCCCTGCTCATGAAACTGATGGGCGGGAGTTCGCCCTTCGCCGCCGCGTTCGGAGGAGGAGGCGCCTCGGCAGCCGGCGCCCCTCCGCCCGAGCCCGAAAGACCCGCCCGGGCGTACGCGAGAGAGGAGCCGCGGGAAAGAAGAGAGGGGCTGTCCCCTTTTGCCGACATCGGCTTTGCGGGAGCGGAAGTCACCTCGTTCATGGAAAAGCTGTGGCGGCTCAGGCGGCGGGTTTAGATATCACCCGCTCCTTGATCATTTTTTTTTGGGATAAAACAAAAACGCGTCCGTAAAGGGCGCGTTTTTAACGGATAAACCCGTGCTCAGAAGATCACATCGTCTTCGTAGAGGGGATGCGCGGCGCACAGCGCGAGCACCTTCTCGGTGACTTCGGGGAGAGCCGCCTCGCCCTTTTCGATGACATCGGCGATGCAGTTGCCGATGACTTCCATGTCCTTCTCGTCCATGCCGCGCGTGGTGACCGAGGGGGTGCCGATGCGCACGCCGCTGGTGACGAAGGGCTTCTCGGGATCGTCGGGAACGGCGTTCTTGTTGACGGTGATATGCGCCTCGTCCAGCCATATCTCGAGCTGTCTGCCCGTCACGCCGGTGCCCACGAGATTGAGCAACATGAGATGGTTGTCGGTGCCGCCGGACACGAGGTTGACGCCGCGCGAAAGCAGGGTCGCCGCGAGCGCCTTGGCGTTCCTCACCACCTGCTCCTGATACGCCTTGAACTCGGGGCTGAGCGCCTCCTTAAAGGCGACGGCTTTGGCGGCGATGATGTGCATGAGCGGACCGCCCTGCGAGCCGGGGAAGATGTTCTTGTCGATGAGCTTGGCGAGCTCCTCGTTGTTGGTGAGGATGAGACCGCCGCGGGGTCCGCGAAGGGTCTTGTGAGTGGTGGAAGTGACAAAGTCCGCATAGGGCACGGGAGAGGGATGCACTCCCGCCGCGACCAGACCCGCGATATGCGCGATATCCACCATGAAGTAGGCGCCGATCTCGTCGGCGATCTCCCTGAACTTCTTGAAGTCGATCACGCGTGCATACGCCGACGCGCCAGCGACGATGAGCTTGGGACGGTATTCAAGCGCCTTGGCGCGCACATCGTCGTAGTCGATCATACCCGTCTCGCGGCTGAGCCCGTAAGACACGAATTTGAACAGCCTGCCGCTGAGGTTGACGGGAGAGCCGTGGGTGAGGTGTCCGCCCTCGGAGAGGGACATGCCGAGCACGGTGTCGCCGGGTTTCAGGATGGCGTAATAGACGGCGAAGTTGGCGTTGGAGCCGCTGTGCGCCTGGACATTGGCGTACTTCGCGCCGAAGAGCTGCTTTGCGCGCTCGATGGCGAGTTCCTCCGCGCGGTCGACATATTGGCAGCCGCCGTAGTAACGCTTGCGGGGATAACCCTCGGCGTATTTGTTGGTGTAGAAGGTGCCTGCAGCCGCCATGACCGCGGGCGAGACGATGTTCTCGCTGGCGATGAGTTCGAGGTTATGCTGCTGGCGGTGGAGCTCCTCCACCATGGAATCGTAAAGTTCGGGATCAACCGCCTTTATGCTTTTGAGATCGACCATTTGTTTCTCCTTCGTCTTTATAAAGCGAAGACCCGCCTCGCGACGGGTCCGCTTGCTTTCACAGATACTTGTTGAGCGCTGCGGCGAGCTGCACTTTCTGGCGCAGACCCACCATCTTTTCGACTATCTCGCCGTTCTTGAAGATGAACACGGCGGGGATGGTCATGATGCCGTACTTCTCGGCGATGGCGGGGCAATCGTCCACATTGATCTTGCCCACGACCGCTCTGCCCGCAAAGTCGTCGGCGAGCTCTTCGATGACCGGACCCAGCATACGGCAGGGACCGCACCAGCTTGCCCAGAAGTCCACGAGCAGCACTCCGCCCGCGTTTCTCGCAGCGTCGAAATTGTCAGCCGTAAAATGCTTGCAATTACTTTCCATTATCCTTCCTCCGATATCATTCGGGACGCGCGTCCCCGCCTTCGCCGGGATGATCTTCCCCGGGCTCCGGCGGCTGCTCCGTCTCCGCGTTATCCGTAACTTCCGCGGCTGCCGCCGCGCCGCCGCCCGTGACCACGGGACTTACGCGCACTATCTCCGTCATCTCGGGCACGAAACCCTTACGCTTTCTGATGACACACCTGTCCAGCACCATCGCGATCCCCAGCCCGAGCGCCAGTCCGACCACGGCGAGAACTATCTGCAAAGTCTCTCCGAACAGGCTGCCGACGCCTATCCCGACGCCGACGAGTACAAGGGGTATTATATAGACAACGAGCGCCGCTGTCAACACAAACCGCTCCCCCATGGAGACGGTGACGATGTCGCCGCGCTCGGCTCCGAGGGTGTTCTCGATGACGATCTTCACCTTCATCCCGTCGCGGGTGACGGCGCACATATGACAGCTGTCGCACGCCGATTTCCGGTCGAACTCCACGGTGGCTCTCCGCCCTTTGACAGCCGTGACCACCCCTTTCTCGGTCATTTCAGCGCACCTGCGATGTCGCCGAGCGCCACGCTCCTCTCCTCGCCCGTGTCCATGTTCTTGAGCACGGCGGCGCCGCTTTCGAGCTCGTTGTCGCCGATGACGACGACAAACCTCGCGCCCGACTTGTCGGCGTACTTCATTTGCGCCTTGACGCCGCGTCCCATCATATCATAGTCCGCGGACACGCCCGCGCGCCTCAGCCCTGCGGCTATCGCGGGAACTTCGCCCGCCGCACGCTCGCCGAGCGGAGCGAGATAGACATCCGCGCGCTCCCGGGGAGCGTCAAGCCTGCCCGTGTTCTGAAGCACCAAAAGCAGCCTCTCCAGCCCCAGACCGAAGCCCACGGCGGGAGTGGACTTGCCGCCCACTTCCTCCACCAAGCCGTCGTATCTGCCGCCGCCGCAGACGGTGCCCTGCGCGCCTATGTCCTCGGACACGAACTCGAACACCGTGCGGGTGTAGTAGTCCAGCCCGCGCACGACGGAAGGATCGACGACGAAGGGGACGCCCTGCCGCTCCAGAATGCCCTGAAGCTGCTCGAAGTGCGCTCTGCAATCGTCGCAGAGGAAATCCGTGATCGAAGGCGCCGCCTTCACGATCTCCCTGCACTTCTCTTCCTTGCAGTCGAGTATGCGGAGAGGGTTCTTGTCAAAGCGTTCGCGGCACTTGCCGCACATGCGGTCGAGGTTGTCGCCGATATACCCGCGAAGAGCGGCATTGAACTTCGGGCGGCACTCCTTGCAGCCTATGCTGTTGAGGTGGAGGGTCAGCCCGCCTATGCCCACGGACGAAAGGAAGGTGTGCGCGAGAGATATGACCTCGGCGTCCGCGTAGGGAGAAGAACTGCCGTACAGCTCCACGCCGAATTGATGATGCTCGCGCAGCCTGCCGCTCTGCGGACGCTCGTAACGGAACACGGAAGCGAGATAGTAAGCCTTCATGGGCATCACATCCTGCCCGAGTCCGTTCTCTATGAACGCGCGTGCGACGCCCGCCGTGCCCTCGGGACGCAGGGTCATGCTCCTGCCGCCCTTGTCCTCGAAGGTGTACATCTCCTTGGTCACGATGTCGGTGGTCTCGCCGACGCCGCGGGTGAAGAGTTCGGTGTGCTCGAACATGGGCGTCCTGATCTCGCGGAAGGAGAAAAGCGCCGCCGTCTCGCGCGCCTTCTGCTCCACATAATGCCACGCCGCCGCGTCGCGGGGCAGCATGTCTTTGGTGCCCTTAGGGATGGAAATCATTCATGCCTCCCGGGCGCGTCCGCGCGGGCCCTGGCAGACAAACACCGCCTTTATCCGCACGGAAACGCTCGATTAACTTCATTTTGTTACAGGATATACTTCCTGAGGTTCGCCGCCCTCAGCGACAGAGCGAGGTGCTCTTCGACATATGCTTTGTCTATCCTGATCTCTTTGGTCTCGTTGTCGTCCGCCTCGTAGAGGATGTCTTTGAGGAGGTTTTCGAGCACGGCGTGCAGCCTTCTCGCACCGAGGTTCTCGCTGTTCTCGTTCTCGTAGAACGCGGCTCTCGCGATCTCTCTCACGGCGTCGTCGTCGAACTCGAGGCTGACCCCGTCCACGCCGAGCAGCGCGCGGTACTGTTTGAGCACGGCGTTGTCGGGCTCGGTCAGGATCTTGACGAAATCCTCTTCGGTGAGGTTGTCGAGCTCCACCCTGATGGGGAAGCGCCCTTGCAGCTCGGGGATGAGGTCCTCCATCTTGGACATATGGAAGGCGCCGGCTGCGATGAAGAGGATGAAGTCGGTGCGGATGGAGCCGTACTTGGTCTGCACGGTGCTCCCTTCGACTATGGGCAGGATATCGCGCTGAACGCCCTCGCGGGAGACATCGTGCCCCTGATCTCTGCCCGCTCTCGCGGCGACCTTGTCTATCTCGTCGAGGAAGACCACGCCGTCCTGTTCCGCGCGCGCGAGCGCCTCGGTGACGATGGCGTCTTGATCCACCATCTTCTCCGCCTCCTGGTTGACCATGAAATCCATCGCCTGTTTGACGGAGAGCTTGCGCTTTTTCTTTTTTACGCCGCCGAACATGCCGCCGAAGATGTTGCCGATATCTATCTCGCCGCCGGGCTGATTGCCGGGAGCGATCTGGATGGGCTTGGGCTCCTGCTTGACTTCGAGTTCGATGGTTATGCCGTCGAGGTGCCCCGCTCTGATCTCGCTGAGCAGTTCCTCTTTGAGCTGGGCGTCCGACTTCTCGCCGGTGTCCGCCTTTTTGCGCAGAGGGAGCAGCACATCGACGAGCTTGTTTTCGGCGATCTCTGTCGCGCGGGGCATGACCTCTTTGAACTTCTCGTCCTTGACCATGCGGATGGCGACTTCGACGAGATCGCGGATGATGCTCTCAACATCCCTGCCGACATAGCCAACCTCGGTGAACTTGGTGGCTTCCACCTTGACAAAAGGCGCGCGGACGAGGCGCGCGAGCCTGCGCGCGATCTCGGTCTTGCCCACGCCCGTCGGTCCCTTCATGAGGATGTTCTTGGGAGTGATCTCCTCGCGCATCTCCTCGGGAAGACGGCTCCTGCGATAGCGGTTCCTGAGCGCAATGGCGACGGCGACTTTGGCGTCGTGCTGCCCTATTATGAACCTGTCGAGTTCCTTGACGATCTGTTTTGGGGTGAGTTCCATAGTCTGCCTCATACGGTCTCGACCGTGATATGGTCGTTCGTGAACACGCACAGTTCGGACGCGATCTTGAGCGCCCGGACGGCGATCTCTTTTGCGTCGAGGTCGGTCGCCGCAGCGAGCGCGCGCGCCGCCGCGAGGGCGTAGTTGCCGCCGCTGCCTATCGCGCATATCCCGCTCTCGGGTTCGATGACCTCACCGCTTCCCGACACGATGTAAAGCGAGTTCGCGTCCGCAACGATGAGCAGCGCTTCGAGCTTGCGGTACATCTTGTCGCTGCGCCAAAGCTCGGCAAGTTCCACCGCCGAACGCATGAGGTTGCCGCTGTACTTTTGCAGCATCTCCTCAAACTTCTCGGACAGCGCGAACGCGTCCGACACCGACCCCGCAAAGCCGATGACGACTTTGTCGTTGTAGATGCGCTTGACTTTGACGGCGTTGCCTTTCATGATGACGCTCTCGCCCATGGTGACCTGACCGTCGCCCGCGATAGCCGTCATGCCGCCTCTCTTGACGGCGCAGATGGTCGTACCTCTGAATTCCATTCTGTTCTCCTTCCCGCGCTCTTTCAGGCGCGGAAATCCGCGGTGTCCGCAAAGTGTATTATATCACGGACAGCCCTTTCACGATAGTATTTTTTGCGTTCCTTGCCGCGCACGCCCTCGGGAGGAGGGGGCAGCAATCCGAAGTTCGCGTTCATGGGCTGGAAAGGTTCGCCGGCTCCCGCCACATACGCGGTGAGAGCGCCCGTCACGGTGGTCGCGGGAGGCAGCGCGGCGGGAAGTCCCGACAGCTTGCGCGCCAGCGACACGCCCGCGATCAGCCCGCTCATGATGCTCTCCACATAGCCTTCCACCCCCGAGATCTGCCCCGCGGCGTACAGTCCCTCCGCGGCGCGCAGTCCGAAATCGGCGCCTAACACTCCGGGTCCTATGTAGGTGTTGCGGTGCATGACCCCTCGGCGCAGGAACTCCGCGTTTTCGAGGGCGGGGATCATGCGGAACACCCTGTCCTGTTCGGGGAAGGCGAGGTTGGTCTGGAAACCCACCATGTTGTAGCACTCGCCCGAGGCGTGCTCGCGCCTGAGCTGCACCACGGCGTAGGCTCCCCTGCCCGTCCGGGGATCTCTCAGTCCCACGGGACGCAGCGGTCCGAATCTCATGGCGTCCTCGCCGCGGCGGGCTATCTCCTCGATGGGCATACACCCCTCGAACAGTTCGCGCTTTTCGAAATCGTGGAGCTTGGCCGTGCGCGCGGTCACCAGCGCTTCTCTGAACGCCGCGTATTCCTCGCGTTCCATGGGAAGGTTGAGATAATCGTCGCCTTTGCCGTATCTGCCGCCAAAATAGGCGCGGGAATAGTCTATGCTGTCGCCGTCCACGATGGGAGCCACGGCGTCGTAAAACCAAAGCCTGCTGCCTCCGACCGCGGCGGTGAGCGCCTCCGCAAGGGGCGCGGACATCAGCGGTCCCGCCGCTATTATGGCGGGCGGAGACGGGAGAGAAGTCACTTCCTCGCGTATCAGCCTGAACGCGTCGTAAGAGGCGAGCGCCTCCGTCGTCAGCGCCGAAAACCTCGCTCTGTCCACGGCAAGAGCCGCCCCCGAGGGCACCCGCGCTTCGCGTGCGAGCGCGAGCAGACGACATCCGAGCGCGTCGAGCTCCTCTTTCAGCGTCGCGGAGGCGGTGTCGCCGACTTCGGACTTCAAGGAATTTGAGCAGACGAGCTCGGCAAGGTCGCCGGTCGTATGCGCGCCCGTGCTCTTCCCGGGGCGCATCTCGTACATGTCCACGCCGTAGCCGCGGGAAAGCAGCTGCAGGGCGGCTTCGCACCCGGCAAGTCCTCCCCCGACGACGGTGACGCGGCACTTTGTCATTCGCCGCCGCCTTCGCCGCCCGTCGGCTGAACGGGCGCCTTTTCACGGTGTTTGCACTCGCGGTTCATACATACATAGGATGTACCCGCCGCGCCTTTCAGCACCCTCATCGCACCGCCGCATTCGGGGCACAGTTTGGGCGCGGGCAGCTCCCACGAGGTGAAATCGCACCCCGGATAATTGCCGCAACCGTAGAATATCTTGCCCGTGCGCGAGCGCTTTTTCTGGATGTCGCCGCCGCACTTCGGGCATTTGCCGACCACTTCGACCAGCTTTTTGATGTTCTTGCAATCGGGATAGTTGGGACAGGCGAGGAACTTGCCGTAGCGTCCCTCCTTGATCACCATCTTTGCGCCGCACTTGTCGCAGACGACATCGCTGACCTCGTCGGGCAGCTTTTCGCCGCCGCTCTGCTTGACTGCGCGGTCGATGAACCTCTGAAGACGCGGATAGAACGCCCCGATGAGCTCCTGCCACTTGTAGCCGCCGAGCGCGATCTTGTCCAGCGCGCCTTCGAGACGAGCCGTGAAATCCAGGCTCATTATGTCGGGGAAATTCTTCTCCATGTACTCGCACACTTTCTCGCCGCGGACGGTGGGTTTCATGGCTTTGCCGTCCTTCTCGGTGTACTCGCGCTTGGCGAGCACGGAGATTATGGTGGCGTAAGTGCTGGGGCGGCCTATGCCGTTCTCTTCCATGGCTTTGACGAGGCTGGCGTCCGTGTAGCGCGCGGGGGGCTTGGTGAACTTCTGCTCCGCGGAGGCTTCCGCGAACTCGAGGGGCTGCCCTTCGTTGAGATCGGGCATGGTGTCGAGCTCGACATCCGCGTCCTCCTTCTCCTTTTCGGCGGTGGCGGAATAGACGGCGGTGAACCCCTTGAACCTGACGCTCCTGCCGTGCACGGTGAATCCCATGACGCCCTTGTCGTCGGTGCCCGCGATATGCACGCGCATGGTGTTGTACTGCGCGGGTTTCATCTGCGAGGCGAGGAAGCGCTCGTAGATGAGCTTGTAAAGGCGGAACTGATCGCGTTCGAGCTTGCCTTCGAGCGACTCGGGCGTGCGCTCGAGGGAGATGGGTCTTATCGCCTCGTGCGCGTCCTGCGCGTTGCTGCTCGTCTTGTAGGAATTGGGAACGGAGGGAGCGTACTCCGCGCCGTAATTTTTCTTTATGAATTCCAGCGCGCCCGCGGCAAAGTCGGGAGACACGCGCACGCTGTCCGTCCTTATATAGGTGATGAGCGCGTGCAGACCCTCGCCGCCGACATTGACGCCCTCGTAGAGCTGCTGCGCCACGCGAATGGAGCGCTCGGCGGTCATGTTGAGTTTGTGGTTCGCCTCCTGCTGCATGGTGCTGGTGGTGAACGGCGGGGCGGGTTTGGTGGTGGAAACGCCCTTCTTGACCTCATCAACGCGGTAAGAGGCGCGGCGCATACGCTCGGTGATCGCCTCGGCGTCCGCGGCATTCGTGATCTTGATCTTGTCGCCGCCGAGATCGTTGAAGGTCGCCCTTATGAGATTGGCTTTCACCCTGCGGTCGCCGGGCTTGTACAGATCGGCGAGGATGGTCCAGTACTCCTCGGGCACGAAGGCGCGGATCTCGTTCTCGCGGTCGACGATCATTTTGAGAGCGGCGGACTGCACTCGTCCCGCGCTCATGCCCGTTTTGCTGCCCGCGGGCGCCAGCTTGCGCGCGAGGATGGGGGATATCTTGTAGCCCACCAGCCTGTCCAGCACTCTCCTCGCCTGCTGGGAATCCACGAGGTCCATGTTGATGGCGCGAGGGCTCTGCATGGCGGCGCGCACCGCCTTCGGGGATATCTCGTTGAACTCGATGCGCACCTTGTCGCCCTTTATGCCGAGGATGTTTTTGAGGTGCCAGCTTATGGCTTCGCCTTCGCGGTCGGGGTCGGTCGCGAGATAAACGCTCTTGTACTTGCCAACCGCCTGCGCGAGCTTGTCTATGGTCTCCTTTTTTTCGGGAGAGACGACATATTGCGGCTTGAACCCGTCCTCGACATCTATGCCGAGACTGCGGGCGGGAAGATCGCAGATATGTCCCTTTGACGCGAGCACCACGACATCGCCGCCCAGATATTTCTGGATGGTCTTGGCTTTTGAGGGTGACTCGACGATTATGAGTTGTTTCATCTATTCTCCTTTAGCAGAGGGCGTAATGGTTGCCGCCCGTCTGTTCGGCTATTCCCGAAAGTTCGAGGTTGACGAGGATATCCGAGAGCTCGGACGCGCCGAGCCCCGTCTCTGCGATGAGCTCTTCGAAGTGCATCTCGCCGCGGCGGAGCGCTTCTATCACCGTCGTCTCCTCGATGGTCATCTGTCCGGTGTCCCCTTCCCTCACCCGCTCGGCAGCCGTCATGCGGTAGTGAGCGAGCACATCGTCGGGAGACAGCACGAGCGCGTGCGGCGCGCTCCTCAGCAGCGCATTCGTGCCGCCGCTCTCCTCCGAAAACACGCTGCCCGGCGTGACGAAGAGGTCGCGCCCCTGCTCCAATGCAAGTTCCGCCGTGATGAGCGACCCGCTCTTCTTTGCGGCTTCGGGCAGGAATATCCCGCGCGAAAGACCGCTTATCAGACGGTTGCGCTCGGGGAAATGATAGCCCACGGGCTTGGTCGAGAGCGGATACTCGGAGACCACCGCTCCGCCGCCGCCGATTATCGCGTCGTAGAGCGCGCGGTTCTCGCCGGGATAGCAGATGTCCACCCCGCAGCCGAACACCGCGACGGTGGGCGCGCCGCCCTCTATGCAAGCCTTGTGCGCCGCCGTATCCACGCCGCGCGCGAAGCCGCTGACCACGGTTATGCCCGCCCTCGCGAACTCCCTTGCGAACATGTCCGCGAGCTTGAGCCCGTAGCGCGTGGGTTTTCTCGTGCCGACCACGCCGAGCGCGAACCCGCCGAGCGCGGATACGCTGCCCTTGACGAACAGCGCCGCCGGCATGGGTTCTATCTCGCGGAGCAGCTCCGGGAACTCGTCGTCGAGACAGGTGACCCAGCTCGCTCCCGCGCGTTCGAGAGCGTCGAACACGCCGTCGATACGCTCGGAGACCGCCTTGAATTCGTCCGCCGCTTCCGGCGAAAGAGTGCGGAGAAGGGTCGCTCCCTCCTCCGTGAACAGCTCGGAAGGAACGGGCAGCCGCCTTATCAGCGCGTCTCTCTTTCTCGCGGAAATGCGTTCGGTGTATTGAAGTGCGACAAGCGCCGCCGTATCACGGTCGCGTCCGTTCATCAGATATATTTCCTCTCGATGCCGCGGTAGCGGATCGCCTCCGCCACATGCGCGGGCAGCACGCTCTCGCTCCCCGCAAGGTCGGCGATGGTGCGCGCGACTTTGAGTATACGCGTGGCGCCGCGCGCCGTCAAGCCCATTTTGTCGAACGCCTTGGCGAGCAGTCTCTCCCCGTCGGCGTCGAGAGCGCAGTACTTCTCCAGCTCTTTGGCGGTCATTGCGGCATTGGTGGCGGTGGCGGAATCGCGGTAGCGTTCGCGCTGGATGGCGCGCGCCTTTTCCACCCTCTCCTTGACCACCGCGGAGGTCTCTCCCCCGCCCTCGCCGCGCAGTTCGGCGTACTCCACGCCGTCCACTTCGATGCGAAGATCTATCCTGTCGAGCAGCGGACCGCTGAGCTTGGACATATATGAGTGTATCTGCGCCGCCGAGCAACGGCAGACCTGCGTGCGCGACCCGTAATTGCCGCAGGTGCAGGGGTTCATGCTCGCGACCAGCATGAAATCGGCGGGATATTCCACCGACCGCATGACACGCGCGACGGTCACCTTCTTGTCTTCGAGGGGCTGGCGCAGCGTCTCGAGGGTGCGGCGGTTGTACTCCGGCATCTCGTCGAGGAAGAGCACGCCGTGATGCGCGAGGCTGACCTCGCCGGGACGCGCCTTTGCGCCTCCGCCCACGAGCGCGGGCACGGTGGTGGTGTGATGCGGCGTCCTGAACGGGCGCGCTTCCACTATGCCGACGGCGGGATCCAGCACCCCCGCCACCGAATGTATTTTGGTCACTTCCACCGCCTCTTCAAACGACATATCCGGCATTATGGTGGGGATGCACTTGGCGAGCATGGTCTTGCCCGCTCCCGGCACGCCGCACATGAGGATGTTGTGTCCGCCGGCGACGGCGATCTCTATGGCGCGTTTTGCCGCGGTCTGCCCCTTGACATCCGACATATCCACGCCGTACGCGCTCGTTCCGCCGCGAGAGCGGTAGCCTGTCACGGGCACGGGCTCGTGCGCCCCTCCCGAAAGAAAATCCACCGTCTCGTGAAGAGTCGCGAACGCCTGCACTTCTATGCCCTCGATGTAGCTCGCCTCTTTGGCGTTTGCGGCGGGGACGATGAACTTTTTCTCTCCCTGCTGCATCGCCGAGATGAGCAGCGGCATGACGCCGTTCACCGACCTCAGCGACCCGTCGAGAGCCAGCTCGCCTATCATCACATAGTCCTTGTAAAGGTTCCCCGCGACCGCTTCCGCGCACACGAGCAAGCCCACCGCTATGGGCAGGTCGAGGGAAGCGCCCTCTTTCTTGGTGTCGGCGGGAGCGAGATTGACGGTTATGCGCCCCGAAGGATAGGGGTAGCCGCTGTTGCGTATGGCTGCTCTGACGCGCTCCTTGGATTCCTTGGTGGCGGTGGACGCCAGACCCACCGTCTCCACGCTCGGCAGACCGCTCCCGATGTCCACTTCGACGGACACCGCGTAGCCGCTCAGCCCTTCGAGGGCGAAACTTTTGACACAAGCGAGCATATATGCCCCCTATATATTAAAATACTTATACATTATAACACGGTCCGCCGCCGAAATCAATACGGAAGGGCTCGGGAGGCTGCGATTTGTCCATCGTTTTTAGCGTATTTCCCGAGTTTTCTCAAATTCTTTTCGGCACGAGAGGTCGGCTCAAAAAGAAAAGCCCCGCCGCGAGGGGCGGGGCGTCGTTCGGGAGACGCTTTTATTTCGCGGGCACGGTGACCGACCCGTCCTTGCCGTCATAGCGGAAAGTCAGGATGAGGCTGTCCGCCTCCACCCTGTCGCCGTACCAGTTGTCCGCCGAGATGTTGTTCCACGCCTGCTCTTCGGTCTTGTGATAGGCGCCTATGATCTCGTTGTACAGCTCGATCATGGTGATCTTCTCCTTCTGAACGGTCACGCACATGTTGCCGAGCCGCATATAGTCGGCGTGTTCCCAGTCCACTCTGAGATCCTCGTCGAAGCCCGTGACCGCGGATTCGCTCTCGTCCTCGGAAAGGGCGCGCCAGCCCTGCCACTCCTCGCTGCCGCGGAGACGGAAGTCGTAGGTCAGATAATTGACCAGGTGTTTGCCGAGGATATCCTCCGCCCTCGCCGCCGCGATGGACGACTTTCTCTCTTCCATGTCCGCATACTCCGCCATGATGCTCGCGGCGATGTTCTCCACGCTGCCGTTCACGGTGAAGTATTCGCGGAAGAGATCGTAGCCCTCACTCTTGTCCGCAGGCACCTCGGAGACCACGGCTCCGTCAACTTTGATCTGCTTGAGCTCGCCGCCCTCATACCAGAATTCGTAGAAGACCTCCGCGCCGTAAGACTCGTAGAAACCCTCCCCGTTTTTGAGATGGGGCGTGTAGGTCAGGCGCACATACTCCGCCCCGCCGTTCTTGACGAAACCGTACGAGAAGGAGGGCTTGTACCAATTCTTGCCGCCGCTGTCTTCGTCGGGGAAACGCCTTTTCTCGGCGTCGTAGTTCGCCATCTCCTCGAGATAGACCTCGGCGTCGTAGGCGTAGCGGTCGAGGGAAAGGAACTTCTCGTACACCTCGTCGTATCTGCCGCCGGCCTTGGTTATGCCGGCGTCGAGATCGCGGATGAATTCGTCCCGGGTGGGGTTGCAGCCCGCGAGCGCGAGCGCGATGATGACGACAAGTACCGCCGCAAGAAGCACTTTTTTCATCACAGTTCACCTCCCTCGTCGTATTCGCCGAGCGCCTCGTTCACCGCGACCTCGGTCTTCTGCTCATCGGTGAGCGGCTCTCCGTCCAGCGCCGCGCGTTCGGCGGCGACGAAACCGCTCTCCTTTTCCTCTTCGTTATCTTTCTCTGCCGCGGCGGACGCGGGATAGGCGATGAGTTGTTCGAGGCTCATGCCGCCCACTTCGCCGGGCTCGGCGCCGACTTTCGCAAACAGCGTCGGAGTGCGGAGCATATCTTCGAGAGACAGCCAGCCGACCGTCTTGCCCTCTCCGCTCTCGAGACCCTCAAACTCCCCTCCGTGCCCCTCGAGCATACGCTTGTAGCTGAGGCGGGCGTTGATCTCCGCCATGCGCTTGCCCGAAAGGGTGTAGAACAGGAAGGGGATGATGCACACGGGATTGAGCACCGCGGGGATGAGCGTGAACATCATGAACAGACCGTCGAGAGTGGTCTGGAGCTGCCAGGGGCTGTGATCGTTGACCGCGCTGGTCAGCGGGGTCGCGAAGAGGAAGGTCGCGAGCAGGAACGCCATGAAGTAGTCCTTGAAGGCGCTCGAGACCTTGCTCCTCAGCGAGACTATCGCGAAAGCTATGCCCTCCTGACGCTTGCCCGTCTTGTCCTCCCAGTAGTCGAGGGTGTCGATGACCATGAGGTGCGGGGCGACATTTATTATGCCGACGGGCAGCATTGCGAAGAACATGAGCGCCGCCGTCAGCCCCCAATGCACTTCGTAGCCCACCAACCAGACGAGGATGAGCACCGCCGAGTGCACGAGCGTCGAGAGGATGAACAGCTTCTTGGCGTCCATCCGCTTTTTCAGCCATGGCGCGAACAACATGCCTATCATGGACGCCACGGCTCCCGGCAAGGCGAAGGCGATGTTGAGCGAGCCGTTGCCGTAGATGTAGGTCACCATGTAGATCTGCATGGCGGAGACCAGATTCCGGAAGAATGTCAGGAGCAGCCCCAGGATGAGCACAAGGAACTGCTTGTTTTGGAACATGTACTTGAACCCGTCGAGCACCCTGACATTTTCGGTGATGGGTTGGATGCGCTCCTTAACATTTATGCCGCCGAGGATCATGAACACGGGCGCGAGCACGCCTATGACGATGCCCATGAGCAGGAAGGTCGTCTTCATGTTCATGAACATGATGAAGAAGGAGTAAAGCACCAGCCCCGACTGCTCGCCTATCGAACCGACTATGCGGCTGACCGAGATTATCTTCGCCCTTTCCTCGGAGTTCGGCGAAGCGACGGCGGGAAGCCCGTCGAGCGGCACCCCGACCAGCGTGCTCATGAAGTCGTAGAGCAGGTAGGAGGCGTACATGAACACCACCTTGCCCAGCGACGACAACACATTGCCCAGCGGCAGGAACATCGCTATGATGACCAGCCCGAACGGCACCGCGCCATAGAGCAGATAGGGACGCATCTTGCCCATCTTGTTCCTCGTCTTGTCGATGATGACGCCCATGATGGGGTCGTTGACGCCGTCCCATATCTTGGAGATGAGGAACATCGTCCCGACGCTGAGCGGGTCTATCCCGAGCACCGAGGTGTAGAAGATGAGCAGGTATCCGGACACCAGGCCCGTGATGGCTGCGGTGGCGAAACGCGCCATCGAGAAGGTGATGTAATCCTTTGGTTTAAGGTACTTCCTCACGGTGATCTTAACGCCGCTTTCCAAGGTCAGCTCTGCTGCCATAATTTTCTCCTTTACCGTTTTATCTCGCCGTTTCGCACGGTGAAATGCCTGTTTGTGTCAGTTGAGCTTCTTCCTGAAGAAGTCGCCCGAGGGGTGACGGAGCGCCAGCGCGCCCACTCCGCTCCACGCCTGGAGCAGCGATCCGTCGGGATGCACGGGGCTGAAAAATTCCACGGGGGTGTAGTTGCCGCGCGCAAGGTTGAACTCGAACCAGCGGGTGAGCGGATACTCCGCGTCCATGCCGTACATGAGTTTGGCGTAGGCGTACATGGCGGAAAGATAGGGCCAGTCGCCGCCGTTGTGGTAGTAGTACGGCAGGGTGGATTTCTGCACGGTGTCCGTGAGGCGCTTGTAGAACGGCCAGACGGACAGCACGCCGAAGTCGCCCGCCTGCTGCTCGGTGTTGGATCTGCTCTCGAGCAGGCGTTCCATGGCGGAGAGCATACGCTTCGCCCTGCCCTCGTCGGTCAGTCCGAAGAGGGGGACGACCACGGTGTCCACCGAAAGGTTGTCCTCGGTGAACTCGCCGTCGCGGTAGTTGACGAACCAGCCCTTGTCCTCGTCCCAGAGCAGCCTGTTTATGGACGCCTTGACCTTCGCGAACATCGCGGCGTACCTGTCCGCCGCCGCGTCGTCCCTGCCTCGGAGCAGTTCGGAGAGCGCATAGAGGGCGCGGGCATACAGCCCCTCGTCGTAGGTGACATAGCCGCTGCGGAAGACATTGTCGCACCAGTCCCTGCGGTTATACTTGCCGCCTTTGACCAAAAGTCCCGTCTCGTCGGTCTCGGCGGACAGTCTGTCCATGACCAGCCGCGCGGCTTTGAGCACCGTCTTCCCGCCCGCCTTTTCGTCGAGCACGGAGAAGTCGCCGGTGTGTGCCACATAGTCGTAGACCATGATCGCGAAAAAGCTCGGGGAATCGTAGTGGTTGCCCCAATAGTTCCTGAAATTGAACTTGACCGCCGAAGGGCACTCCCCCGTCCGCGCGTTTATGCCGCGGCAGAGGGTGAGTATCTGATCGCGCACGAGGTCGGGGCGGAGGTCCATGAGGGGCAGCACCGTCCAATAGGAGTCGCGGTAGTAGGTGCGCGCGGGGAACTGATAGACTATGCCGGCAAGGAAACCTTTGAATTCGCCGAGCTGTTTGTAGTTCGAAAGAATGCAGTTGATGAGAGAATTGTAGTAGGCGCGGTGGAAATCGTCCAATCCTTCGGGGCAGCCGAAGGAGGCGGGGTACGCCCTGCACTCGGCGCGGGCGTCGTCAAATCTCTCGAGAGCCGCCGCCACATCCGTGTAAGTGAAGTCGGTGCGCGTGCCGGCGCTTATGACATAGCGGAACACCTTCCTCTCTCCCGCCGCCACTTTGCCGCCGAAGGCGAACTGATTGTAGAAATTGCGTTCCTTTTCGAGCAGCTCCGCCCCTTCGCCCAGCGCGTAGTCGAGATAGAAGTCGCCCATGACATCGTTCCTGACCACGCACGCCTTTCCCGACGCGGTGACGCGGGGCGCGCGATTCCTTATCGCGCCGCCCGCCACTCTGAGCAGGTTGCCGACCGACAGCCTGTTGGCGAGCAGCTGCTGGAGATAAGAGGCGAAATCTATGCCGAAGTTGATGACATTGCGGAAGGTGAGAGCGCGTTTTGCGGACACCGCGATCTCGGTGAACACGGCGTTGGAGCCGCCGTCCAGAAAACAGCTCACCGTAATGTCCGCCTCGGGTGCGGAGAAGGAGATCACCTGCTCTCTTCCAAGCATGATCACCCTCTTGCCGGTGTCCCAGCCCACTGCCCTGCCGTCTATCTCGTACATGGAGTAGAACGCGGAAAAGACCGAGAACTTGTTCATGACCGCATAGCGCGAAATGCCGCCTCTGCCGTCGAACTGCGCCGTGATACGGTTGTTGCCCGCGTCGTAGCACACCTTCTCGCGGAAGGGCACGGTGACGGTCAGTTTGCCTCCCTGACAGCTGACTTCCCTTTTGTCTCCCATCATCTCCCCCTTTGCTCCGTCATTCGCCGGCTTCCGCCGCGATCTCGGCGAGCATCTTTTTCAGGGCTTCGTACTGCCACACGAACACCTGCTCGCGGCTGACCTTGCCGAATCTCGAAATGCCGTATGCCTCGTCGATGCGCCTGAACACCTTGTGGAACTCCTTGACGGGCGGGACGAGCGCCGTGATCGGGAAAAGGATGTTGAACGCGTTTTTGAGCACCGCGTACTTCGCCGTGTGCGGCTCGAGAGTGAAAAATCCGTCGTAGCCGCGGCGCAGGATGAGGTCGGAAAGCATCTCTTTGTAGCCGCCGTCGCCCATGCCCAGAGGCACCTCCACCTTCTCGGGCGAACAGTCCTTTATGTGGAAATAGACGCACTTGTCGCCGAGCGCCTTATACGCTTCGCACGGATCTTCCGAGCACTGGATATAGTTGCTGGCGTCAAAGGCGAGCTCGAAGCCGTCGCCGCCGAGCTCCTCGTAGATCTCGAGGCAGCGCGAAGAGATGTCGCCGTAGATCTTCTTCTCGTTCTCGTGCAGGAGGGTCACGCCGCTGCCCGCCGCGACTTCGGCAAATCCCTTCAGTTTCTTCATGACCACGGGTCTGTACTCCGAGTAGTCGCCCTTGGGATCGACATGGAAGCTGAACATCCTTATGTAACGGCAGTCCATGAGCTTGCATATGCCGATGAGTTCCTCGAGCTGCTTCTTCTGCCTCTCGTACGCCTCGTCGTCGTAAAGCCCTATCTTGCCTATCGGCGAGCCTATGGACGAGAATTTCGCGCCGTAAGAGTCGAGCACGGGTTTGATGTCCCTCTCGAACTCGGCGGCGGTGTAGGAGGAGATGTTCCTGCCGTTCACGCCGCGCGGGCAGATATAGCTCTCGCCGAGCTTTTTCATGAGCTTGAGCTGGGTCTCGAGATCCGAACTCACCTCGTCATAGAAACCCGATATCCTGACATTTGCCTGCATATTTCCTCCGTGCGGCAGTCGCCGCAGCAATTATTTCTCTGCCTCCGCCTCAAGGAGCCTCCTGAGCTCGAGAGGACGGTTTGTGGTGATGTTGTCGGGACGGAAGGCGGCGAGCCTCCTCTGCTCCGCCGGATCGTCCACCGTGTACACGGACACGCCAAGCCCCGCGGCAGCCGCCGCGCGCATGAACTCGTCCGTCGCCCTGCGCTTGTCTATGTTGATGCCGCGGTAGGCGGGATTGCCCGTCGCGCCTATCATCACCTTGATGCGCGCCGCGCTCGCGGGAGTCACTCCCACCTCCGAAAAATTAAAGGCGTTGAGCCACACCGCGCCCGCGTCTATGTCGTCGCTGTCCTCGAGGGTAACCGCCCCCGTGAAATAGACCTTGTCCGCTATGCCCGCGCTCTTTGCAAGGTCGAGCACCCGCTTAACGAGCCGCCTTTCCTTGATGTCGCAGTTGACCATGAGTCCGCTCTCCGCCACCATATCGAAGGCGCGGGCGAGCGGTATGCACTTCCCCGGGAAAAGAGCGGGAAGGTGGGATATGTAAAGCAGATCGCCGCGGCTCCTGACATCTATCTCGAGCGCGTCGGCGCGGTAATCCGCCGTCCTTTCAAAATATTTTTGGCTGTTGCGCCCCGTACCCATGGCGCCGCCGTGTGCCGTGATGATCATCTTCCCTCCGTATAAAACGGCGAAGTGAGCGCGAGTTCGCTCTCCTCTCCGTCTATCCTGCCGCGCACCCTGACGAAAAAGTAACCCTTCCGCGCGTGCGCCGTAATGTCGAGTTCGCAGCCAGCCGCAGCCGCCGTGAAACTGCTGCCCGCGACCTCGATGCCGCCTATCTCCACGCCGAACTCCCGGGCGTAGTCGGCGTTCGGCGTCGCCTTGACCGTGAGACGGACTTCGCCTTCGGGGACGCCGTCTCCGAGCTCGAACGCTCTGCCGCCGGCGGTGAGACGGATGTCGAGTTCCACCCCCGCCGAGATATATGTGCGTCCACGGCGCACACCTTCCACGATGGCGTCCGGGGTGCAGGCGTCCGCGCCCACATAGGTCGCCGCGTAGGACCGATCGCCCTTCTCGATGCGGTGCCAATCCAGCCCGTAGACGGCGGCGATCTTTTCGCCCGCATCCAGCCGCGCCAGCCACATCCTCTCCGCTTCCGCGTTCGCGGGATCGCGGCTCTCGCGGTATCTGCTCCAAACTTCCATGCCCGAGAGCACCCCTGGCGCGATGTCAAAGTCGTTGTGGCAGCCGCAGCATATCGCGCCGCCTATCCTCGCGGGATGGCACAGCACCACCGCGTCCCCCGCCTCCGTCGCGTGGACTATCTCCGCGTTCACGGTCTCGGGAGCCACCTCCCGCCAGTCCACCGGGCTCCTGCCGCCGAGTACGGTGAGGTGCCCGTAAAATGTCGTCCATTCGATGCCCGGTACGACTGTCAGCCCGAGCTTTTCCGCCGCCGCGCGCACCCTCGGATAGGCGAACACGGTGTTGTGGTCGGTGAGGGCGATCGCGTCGTAGCCGCGCGCCGCCGCGTTCGCGGCGAGTTCCTCGGGAGTCATGCTCCCGTCGCTCCACACGGTGTGGGTGTGCAGCTCACATCTGAGATATCTCATCGTCCGCCTCCACCCTTATATCCACAGTCACGCTGCCCGTAACAACGCAATTAAACGAAAGCGTCAGCCGCCACTCCCCGCTCTCGGCGGGCGCGGGTCTGAACCCGTACGCCGCATCCCGCTCGTTCACGAAATAAGTCTGCTTGGGCGCGTGCCTGTGCGCGGTCCCGAGCCACCCCGCCGGCGAATCCAGCGACACCGAAATGTGATTGCAAAGGGGCAGGAACGCCTCCGTCTCCTCTTCGGTGAAAGAGGTGTACCACGCGTCCCGCGCCAGCACCTCGCGTATTATCTCGAGGCTCTTCTCCCTGTCGTCAAAGAACTTGGGGGCGTACTCCATGAAGACGCGTATCTCCTTCATCCCCTCGGGAACGGTGAACGGGATGTAAAGATGAGTGTGATTTTCGGCATTTGTCGCCGTCAGCGTCTTCCGGAGCAGCTCTAAGGTCATTTCTCGATGTCGGGGATCTCCTCCGAAGTCACAAGCCTGCCGCCCTCTTTCCGCGAAAGCTCCGCCGCCGCGACTATGCGGTGGCTCTCCACGGTGTCGGCTATCCAGGTGTAGAGTATGCCGGGATCGGTCTTGCCCGCGAGCATGGCGGACGCAGTGCGCATCAGCCCCTGATCGCCGCCGTAGTGTCCACGGATGACGGGGATGAGATTCACCCTTATGCGGCGCTTCCTGCCGTCGAAGGGACGGTACTCGAGTATGCTGTGGCTGTCGTCGGCGATGAGCTCGCCTTTGGTGCCGCGTATCTCGGTGTGACGATGGTTCTTCTCGTTGAACGCCGTCACCGTCATGACGCATTTGACGCCGTTTTCGAACTCGATATTCACCGCCTGATTGTCGTTCACATCGTTGTCGCAGCGGAACACGCACCTGCCGAACAGCCTGCCCTTCTCTCCGCTCTCGAGCGCTTCGGCGACAGCCTTTTTGGAGGACGACTGCGAGAAAGCATAGGTGCCCCAAGGGAACTTCTTCTTGAAGATGAGCCCCTTCCTGCGCCCTATGTACTGATAGCGCGCGTCGTAGATGCAGGTGCGGGAGAGCGGACAGTCCGCGCATCTCTCCGCGCTGCCTTCGGGGGCGTTCTCCGCCTTGAAATATCTGAGGTCGCCGTAGGAATTCACCTTCGCGAACTTGCTGCCGGTGTACCAATAAAGCAGGTCCATGTCATGGCAGCACTTGGCGAGCAGCATGGGAGAGGTCTCCTCCTCCCGCCGCCAATTGCCGCGGACATAGCTGTGAACAAAATGCCAATAAGAGATGTTTTCGTCGTGCTTTATGGACACGATGTCGCCGAGCGCGCCGCTGTCTATCATCTTCTTTATGCGACGGTAATAGGGCGCGTAGCGGAGCACATGGCACACCAGCACCCTCGCTCCCTTCTCGCACGCCTTTTTCTCTATCGCGAGCGTCTCCTCGATGAAGGGGCTGACCGGCTTTTCGAGGATGAGATCGTAACCCAGATCGAGCGCGCGCATGGCGTGCCCGTAATGGTCGCGGTCCTGCGTGGCGATGATCATGGCGTCCGCGATCTTGCCCTGCGCGAAAAAAGCCTCGTCGTCGGTGAAGCAACCGCTATCGGGCACTCCCCACGCATTTTTGACCTTGTCCACCTTGGCACGAAATTTGTCGCAGACCGAAACTATCCGCACGCCGGGATCGCGGGACAAATGCCCGCCGTAATTCTTGCCTCTGCTGCCGAGACCCAGCACCGCTATCCTGATCATTCTCTCCCTCACTCATGCGCGCCGCACCGCGGGCGCGCGCGATAGTTCGCTGAGAATATTGTAAAGGTAAACGCCGCGTTTTGCAACAATTATTTTGTTAAATCGGTTGACGAAGTTTACCGATGCGCCTCTTCGTGTTATACTGGTGCCGGAAGCGTCCGCGCGCTCCACGAGGCGGCTTTGGGCACGCCGGGAGCAGATGCGGACAAAACGCCAAAACGAGGGTTTAAGAGGACGAAAACGACATGAAAACTTACGATCTTGCGGTCATCGGGCATGTGTCTCTCGACTACAACATAGACTGCCGCGACCTTCTCACCGTGCAGGTGGGCGGCGCCGTGGTCTACTCTTCCGCCGCGGCTCACGCCTTGGGGAGGAGCGTGGTCGCGCTGACCAAACTCGCCCCCGCCGACGAGGACAGACTGTCCGTGTTCACCCTCCCCCGCGAGGACATAGTCTGCCTGCCCTCCTCCCGCTCCACTTCCATCGAAAACAAGTACTTCACCGAGGACAAGGAGAAGCGCCGCTGCGTATGTCTGTCGCAGGGCGATCCCTTCACGCCCGCCGATATCCCCGGCGATATCTCCGCCGGAATTTGGCAGCTCGGCGGGCTCATCTACGGCGACTTCGCGGAGGGGCTGACCGACGAGCTCGCGCGCCGCGGCGATCTCGCGGTGGATGTGCAGGGCTATCTCAGGCACTCGGGCGGCGAGGGAAAGGAGATGTTCTTCGAGAATTGGGCGGACAGAAAGCGCGTGCTCCCCTCCGTCCGCTATCTCAAGACCGACGCCGCCGAAGCGGAGATACTGACCGGACTTTCGGACAGGCGCGACGCCGCAAAGGCGCTCTTCGACCTCGGCGCGCGCGAGATACTCATAACCCACAACACCGAAGTGCTCGCCTACGACGGCAAGGAGTTCTTCACCTGCCCCATAAAGGCACGCAATCTCTCGGGCAGGACGGGGCGCGGCGACACGACCTTCGCCGCCTATCTCGCCGAGAGGATGTACGGCGATATCCCCTCCGCCCTGCTCATCGCGACGGCGACGGTGTCCTACAAGATGGAGAAGACGGGACCCTTCGACAAGACGCGCGCGGATGTTGAGGAGTATATCCGCCGCTTTTACGCCTGAGCCGGGACTGACGAAAACAAAAAAACGACCGCACGCGCGGCCGTTTTTTTTGTTTGCTCTGCTTTCAGAACTCGATCTCCGAGAGTTTGACCGGGCGCCCGAGCTCGAGCGACTTTTTCGCCGCAACGCCGATGAGCACGGACTGCAGACCCGCGTCTATGCCGACGGGCACGGGGGTGTCGTCCCTCACCGCGGCGACAAAGGCTTCCACCTCGGCGGCGTAAGCCTGCATATACCTCTCGAGGAAGAAGTAGAGCGGTTTTTCGGCGGTGACGCCGCTCGCGTCCGAGACGACGGCGCTGGACGCGGTGTCGTTGGATATGGCGACCTGCCCCTTGCTGCCGAAGGCTTCCAGGCGCTGATCGTAGCCGTAGCTCGCGCGGCGGCAGTTGTCGATGACGGCGAGCGCGCCGCTCTCGAGGCGCAGGGTCACCACCGCGGTGTCGATGTCACCCGCCTCCCCTATCGCGGGATCCACGGTCACGCCGCCCGCCGCGTACACTTCGGTGACCTCTTCGCCCGAGATGAACCTGACCATGTCGAAGTCGTGTATGGTCATGTCGAGGAATATCCCGCCGCTGACTTTGATGTAGTCCACGGGAGGAGCGCCGGGGTCGCGGGAAGTTATCTTGAGCACGGCGAGTTCGCCTATCCTGCCGTTTGCGACGGCTTCGCGCGCGGCGGCGAAGTTGTGGTCGAACCGCCTGTTGAACCCGACCTGATATTTGACATTGCTCCCCTCGAGCGCCTGCATGACCGCCTTGATCTTGCCAAGGTCGTGATCGACGGGCTTTTCGCAGAAGATGTGTTTGCCCGCCGCGATCGCCTCGAGGGAGATGGCGGAATGGGTGTCCGTGGACGAGCAGATGAACACCGCGTCCACCTCGGGATCGGAGAGGATCTCCTTGTAGTCGCGGGTGAGTTTCCCGACGCCCAGCGAGCGCGCCCATTCCTCGGTCTCCGCGTTCATGAAGGGATCAGCGAGGGCGATGACTTTCGCGTCGGTCACATACCTCGTGACCGACTGTAAATGCACTTTACCGATGCGTCCCGCACCGATGATACCTATGTTCAGCATACAAAGCCTCCTTTATGCCGCGGCCGGGGCGTCAGATGCCCGCCGTCTTTTTTATGTACTTGCGCGCCTTTATGGCGTACTCCAGCGGATCGGCGATCGCGGGATCCTGCTCCGCTTCGACGATCATCCACCCCTCGTAACCGCTCTCCGCGAGCAGTTCGAACAGCGGCGCGAAATCAAGGTCTCCGTCGCCGGGGACGGTGAAGGTGCCCAGCCTCACGCCTTCGAGGAAACTCAACCCCTCCGCCTTTACGCGCGCGACTACTTCGCCGCGG
>DVOE01000056.1 GCA_018713795.1 Candidatus Limadaptatus stercoripullorum | reverse complement strand
CGCCCGGCGGCGCGGACGAGCTCATGAAGCTGATCCGCGGCAAAACGGTGTGTTTTGCGGGGCAGTCCGCAGTCGGGAAAAGTTCGCTCATCAACGCGCTCGCGGGCGTCGCGGCGCAGGAGACGGGCGGGCTCTCAAAGAAGACCGACCGAGGCAGGCATACCACCCGCCGCACCGAGCTCATCGATCTCGGCGAAGGCACGTTCGTCGTGGACACCTGCGGATTTTCCATGCTCGAGACCGTGGATATCCCGCCCGAAGAGCTCAGGCTCTACTACGACGACTTCGAGCCGCTGCGCCCGAGGTGCCGTTTCAGCGGCTGCACCCACACCGAAGAGCCCGACTGCGCCGTGCGCGCAGAGGTCGGAAAAAGCGTCGGCGCGGGCAGATACCAAAGATACCTCGCCATCTACGGCGAGCTTCTGATGAGGAGGAAAACCAAATATGATTAAAGTCGCACCGTCGATCTTGTCCGCCGATTTCGGCAGGATGGCGGACGCTCCCGTGAATATCCTGCGCTGGGGCGCAGACCTCGTGCACTGCGATGTCATGGACGGCGTGTATGTGCCGAACATAACCTTCGGTATGCCCATGGTGGCGGCGCTGCGCCCGGTGTCCGAGCTGCCCCTCGATGTACACCTCATGATCACCCGTCCCGAGAAGTATGTCGGCAGGTTCTGCGACGCGGGCGCGGATATCGTGACTTTCCATCCCGAGGCGTCCGAGGACCCGCGCGGAGCGCTTTCCGAGATAAGAGCGCGCGGCAAAAAGTGCGGCGTGGTCGTCAACGCGGATGTGCCGTTTGAAGTGGTCGAACCCTATCTCGACGAGATAGACATGCTTGTCGTCATGACCGTGCAGGCGGGGTTCGGCGGACAGTCCTTCAAAGAGGAATGCCTTGAAAAGGCGCGGCGGGCGGAGGAGATAAAAAAGGCGCGCGGACTTGACTTCGAGATCGAACTCGACGGCGGCGTTTCGCCTTCCAACATCGAGATATGCAAAGCGGCGGGCGCGACGGTCGTGGTCGCGGGGAGCGCCGTCTTCAAAGCTCCCGATCCCGCGGCGGCGGTCAAAGCAATGCAGATATAAAAGCGCGGCGGCTTTTGCCGCAAGGCGGAGGGCGGGCAAAAGTTTAACGCCCGCAAAAACCGCCGAAGAGAATTGCTCCGAGGCAGGGGCGTATTGTTCCGCTCCGGCATGCCGGATCGGAACAATACGAGCCGAGTCCGGCGCAGCCGGTTTCCGCCCGGACCGTGTCATTAAACTTGCTAATACGGGCGGGTATCACCTGCGACGACTTACTTAATCAGCCAAAAATCGGCGGGCGCGGGACTGCTTGCACCTCCGAGCAAGAGATTTTCGGATGATGTTGTGCGGGCGGAACGCAGGTGGTAGTTTACATATGGGCAAGTTCCGCCCGTACGAAAGCGCCGAAAAGAATTGCTCCGAGGCATGTTAGTATCGTTCCGGTCCGGCATGCCGGATCGGAACAATGCGAGCCGGGTCCGGCGCAGCCGGTTTCCGCCCGGAGCGTGTCATTAAACTTGCTAATACGGGCGGGTATCACCTGCGAATTTCCTTAATCAGCCAAAAATCGGCGGGCGCGGGACTGCTTGCACCTCCGAGCAAGAGATTTTCGGATGATGTTGTGCGGGCGGAACGCAGATGGTAGTTTACATATGGGCAAGTTCCGCCCGTGCGAAAGCGCCGAAAATAATTGCTCCGAGGACGGCTCGTATTGTTCCGATCCGGCATAATAAAAAAAAGAGGCGCGGTGCGCCTCTTTTTTGCGAGCATAGTCTGTAAGCCGAGTTCTGTCTTGAACGGCGATCTATCTAGACCGTATGTTGCCATACGGTTCAAGCGAACGGGAGCGGACGGGCAGCCCTATATGCTCCTTTCTTGCACCGGGTGGGGTTTACACCGCGCCTCGTCGCCGATTTGCGGGTGAGCTCTTACCTCGCCTTTTCATCCTTACCCTTGCGGGCGGTAGTTTTCTGTTGCACTTTCCTTGGAGTCGCCTCCACAGGCAGTTGACCTGCACCCTTGCCCTGCGGTGCTCGGACTTTCCTCATGTTGCCATGCCGCCGTCCGGCTATCTCGCGAGACAATTAAAGCACAAAACCGCGCCGCGCGCAACCGTAAACGGCTTAAAAAGCGCGGGAAGCGGGACATATCCTCGGGAAAGGCTAAAAAACCGCCGTTTTGTCAATGATATCTCCGTGGAATACGCCGTATCCGCAGCAGTCGCCGTGCTCACGGTCATCGCGTTCATGCTCGTCCGCCCTCGGGTGAGGACGAGATTCGTCCGTCGCCTGGACGGCGAGGAGTTCGCGCGCGCGGCAGACGAGTTCGCAAAATCTCTCCCGCTCCCCGAAAAGGGCGGCAACGGCGTCTCATCCCGGCCGCTCGTCAAACTCGTAAGAACTGCCGCAAAGCCGGCGGACGGCGAAGCGGGAAAGCTGCTCGGGCGATTGCGCGATGTGTTCGCCGAGCACGAGGAAGAGATAAAGGCGTTGAAAAAGCGAGACTTCGCGCCCCTCGACGCGCTTCCGTCCGTCAACGGCGAGGCGCGCGTGATCGGGATCGCGGAGTTCGTGTTGACGAGTTCGGCGATGCTTTTCTCGGAAGAGCGTCTTCGCAAAGCGGTGGACGCCGTGAATTCCCGCCACACATTGAGCTACGACGAGGTCGACAAACTCCCGCTTGCGTTCGAATTCGCGCTGCTTCGCCGTCTTGCGCTTATCGCCTATGTGCTCAAAACCATGAAATGCGCGGCTGACGCCGGTGAAAGGGCAGCCGCCCGCCCGAGATCGCACGGGACTGCGCGTCTCTCGGCAAAATTCGGGAGCAGCGTTTTCTTTGCGCTCGCCGCCGCGACCGAGCTCGGATTTTCGGCGACTAAACTCAAAGCGCGGGCGGGCGACCTCCTGGACGAGTCGGTATTTTACGCGGAGAATTGTTTTCTTTCGCTCTCCGTTTTGCGTGCGGTGAACTTCGCGCAATTTTACAAACCTCTTGAAATTCTGACAAAATACGATATATACAAAAACGCCGACGAAAAATCTAAAATCGCGTTCAATCAATGTTTGTCCGAGGTCGGCGAAAGAGAAAATCTCGACGAATATGCCGTCGCGCTGAGGCTTGACAGGTATATCTCCGCGGGCATATTACCGCCGCTCGCCCTCTCTTCCTTCAAAGCGGCGGGGAACATTGTCATGTTCGGAAGAGTAAGGCGCGACACGGCAGCTCTCGCGAGGGCGCTTTCTTCCGAAGAAGCGATGTCGCTCTTGTTCGGTGGACATAAAAAGGTCGGAAGTACTCTCGAAAAGTCCAAAATGTACACTAATATTCCGCCAAAAACAGAGTACTTCGGGGTAAATTTCGGCATATCCGAGAAGGACGGCGAACTTTCCCTCGCTCCGTCTTTTCCGCCGTGCGCCCGGCGCGCCGAGGTCGAGATCGAGCGCGGCGGCGTCATCCACAAGATAATTTTCAGCCGCGAGGCGGGGCGAAAACTCACCGTGAATTCCACCGCGCTTTACGGCGTTCCGCGCATAAAACTCGGCGGCATCCCGCTCACCGTCGTCGTCGGGATCTCACCTCAGATCCGTGACGGCGACGACATTCAAATCGACTGACGACAATTATGTCGAAATTCGATATAACACAATTTTCGAGAATTTTGTAGTTTTCGGCGCCGCGGTCCGTAAAATTCCGGGCGGGTTTTCCGAGCCCGGTTTTTTGACGATCTCCGGGAAGATCCGCGCCGACGGGCGGCGCTTGCGGGCACGGCAAAGTCGGCGCGAGTGCTTTACTCCGGCGCGCGCCCGTGTTATTATTTTTCTCGGAAGCGCGGGCAGCGATTTGCAGCAAAGACGGATATCGCCGCCCGCAAGCTTTCGGAGCGATATGAGAGATCAACCCGACATATTCGACCTTCAGAACAACCTCGAAAAGATGGCTCCGCTCGCAGAGCGGATGCGTCCGCGTACTCTCGACGAGTTCATAGGGCAGGACGCCATCGTAGGCAGCGGTTCGCTGCTCAGGCGCGCCATCGCCGCCGATCGTCTCGGGAGCTGCATTTTTTACGGTCCTCCGGGGACGGGCAAGACCACACTCGCGCATATCATCGCCGAGAACACCCACGCGGCGTTTGTCAAGCTCAATGCCGTGACTAGCGGCGTCGCGGACGCGAAAAAGGTCATCGAGGAGGCTCGCGAACGCCTTCGCGTGAGCGGACGGCGGACTTATCTGCTGCTTGACGAGTGTCACCGCTGGAACAAGGCGCAGTCGGACAGCGTGCTCCAGGCGATAGAGCAGGGCTATATAATCTTCATCGGTTCCACCACCGAAAATCCCTACGCTTCCATGACCCGCGCCATAGTGTCGCGCTGCCGCGTTTTCGAGTTTTCGCGGCTAAAGGACACCGACATAGAAAAGGGTCTCCGCAGAGCTCTCGCCGACAAGGAGAGGGGACTCGGGAGCATGAGGGTGCGCGCGGACGACGACGCGATAAAACACCTTGCCCGCACCGCCGCGGGCGATCTCAGAACGGCGCTCAACGCTCTCGAACTCGCCGCTCTCACCACGACTCCGTCCGCCGAGGACGGCGTGATAGTCATCGACCGCACGGCAGCCGAGCAGTCCATACAGCGCAAAGCGCTGGGGTTTGACGAGAGCATGTACTACGACATCATCTCCGCCTTCATCAAGAGTATGCGTGGCAGCGACTCTGACGCCGCGGTCTACTGGGCGGAGCGCCTGATAGAGGCAGGCGCCGATCCCATGCTGGTGGCTCGGCGCATCGTCATCCACGCGGCGGAAGATGTGGGCATGGCGGACCCGCACGCACTCGTCGTCGCGGTGAGCGCTATGACGGCGTTTGAAAAGATAGGGCTCCCCGAGGGCAGGATACCCCTCACCGAAGCCATAATATATGTCTCCGAAGCGCCCAAGTCCAACAGCGTGGTCGGCGCGTTGTATTCGGCGGAAAAGGCCGTCAAGACGGTGGTGCACGAGAGCGTGCCGGTGTATCTGCGCGACCCGAACTACAAGGGCGAGGAGAAGATAAGCGGCTACAAGTACCCCCACGACTACGGCGGTTGGGTGGAGCAGCAATATCTCCCCGACGAACTCGTCGGCAGCGTGTTCTACACTCCGTCCGGGAACGGATTCGAGAAGGTAGTCGCCGAAAGAAAAGCGGCGAGAAAGACCTTGGGCGGCAAGAAATAGAAAGGCGCGCCCGCTTTTGAAAGGAAATTTATGCTTAAAATCGATTCTCTCACCAAAATCTACGGCAGAGGCGGCGTAAAAGCCGTCGACGACCTTTCGCTCACCGTCGCGGACGGAGAGATCTACGGTTTCATAGGTCCCAACGGGGCGGGGAAGTCGACCA